>JBPCWA010000392.1:0-45516 GCA_051009975.1 Hyphomicrobiaceae bacterium | reverse complement strand
CAGCTGGCTCTGCGGTTAGTGATACGCCCGTGACGGACACGACAGCATCAACCGCCTCTCCACCACGATTTGTGATGGTAACTGCGCCATCGTCCAAATCGGAAGTGGACAAACTACGGCGCAAAATGCCTTTGTGGCTGCGCCCGTTTATCTCCAACTCGACGTCGTTGGCCCGTTCACTCAAGGCATGCGCAGCCAGCAGGAGCCAAGCCTTTTCTTGCGTTGATGTGTGGGTTTGTTTTGCAAACGCCTGCCTTATCAAACTGGAGAGTTGCGCAGTATCATCGCCAAGCATGCGCACCTCTGATGCAAGTGTGACGATCGCCGCTCCATCTCTGAGGCTGGAGCCATAGTCGCGTCGTATGCCACCGTGAGTGGTGTCCGACAAGTCAGCTAATCCTGCCCTAAAGGCGCGCAGCGCTCGCGGTTTGTCACCTAGCATGGCGAGCGCGGCGCCCAGCTGCGCCTTTGCAAGGGGCGTTGCGAAGCGATCCAAACGCGTGTCTGCGTAGTATTGCAATTCGCCGATAGGCACACGGCCGTTGCGTGCCAGTACGTAGAGTGCGTATGCGCGGCTCTCTCCTCCATGGTTAAAGTCAGACGCGTAGTTTATGAAATTCTGGAGGCGGTCCAATGCCTGCGAGAATCTTCTTGCGTCAACGTCGTGCTGGGCCGAGCGCGCGCGACCCAAAAAATCTGTGACATAGGCCGTAAGCCACATGTCGGTGTTGCCTGGGCCCCAGATTCCGAAGCCACCTGCCCCATCCTGCATGGTTAGCAGATGGGCAATGGCGGCATCTATCTGTCCTCGCGGGGCGCCATGTTTTTTATCCTTTGTGTGAGGCACAAGCGTGCTCGCATAGAGCAATGGGAGGGCACGACTAGTGGTTTGTTCCGCGCACGCGTAAGGATAGAGCTCTAGTTCATGGAGTAGCGTTGGAACACTAATTTGCGCCAATGGACCAACAGTGACCGACACACTTGAGCGACTGGGAACAAGATCGGTCAGTACGTCGTTCGTGATGCGAAGTTGGCCGCGTCCCGGTAGCAAACTGCTGGTCGCAACTCGACGGATATTTCGAGCAGGAGGTTTGACATCTAATAGTAGTTCTCGGCTCACAATTTCGCCGTTCGGTCCAGCGACACGAATTTCATAGGCCATGAGACCGAGTTTTTGCGGATGAATATCAAAAACCTGAGACCTGCGCACCCCGTGCTGCAGCTTTAGCTCTGTCGTTATGATCTCGGTCGAATCGAAGGTCGATGTCGCCGATTCCTCACTATTGGACTTGCGCAGAACGGATATGCGATAATCGCCCGGCGGCCCATCGATGTTTTGGAGATCCAGTCGCACGCGGGCGCGGTCCCCGACGACTAGGAAGCGCGGTGCGCTTGCGGTGATCGCTATCGAGTCGCGTACCGTAATATCCCGAGTACCTTGGCCTACTTGTTCCCGACTCCAAGCAACAGCCATCAGTCTGATCTTCCCATTAAATTTGGGAACTGGGAACGTAACTTTGGTTCGTCCATCCGCATCGATCGGAACCAGGCCCGAGAACATCGATACAATTTGTTCGCGAGGCGGACTCGCGTGCATTGCGATTCCGCCGCTGTCGCCACCAACTTTCAGCGTTCCGCGTTCCGCTCGCATCCCGTCGATTAATCTGCCGTAAATGTCTCGGTAGGAGATGCCGAGCTGCCGTTGAGCAAAGAACCAATCTTGCGGTGCGGGTGTTTTAAAACGGGTAATGTTGAGAATTCCAACGTCGACAGCAGCAATGGTCACCATTGCTTTCTCGCCAGGAGATAGACCTCTGACCCGAACTGGAACCGATAGATCGATTCCACTGCGTACTTTGTCGGGAACGTCGAGCGAAACATCGAGTACGCGTTCGCTTGTTTGAATTCGCAGCCATGCCACACCGATGGATCGTTGCGGCATCCTGCGTGCCTCGTGGTCCATCGGTCGATAAAGCGCAGCGACGACATAGGCGCCAGGCCCCCAATCACTACCAACATCAAATGCGACTTCGTCGTCACCTGCCTTGATGGCAATGTTCTTGGTCATTTGCAAACCGCCACTAAGGACGCTGATTTGGGCATAACCACCTTGCTTTGAAGAAATTTTGATTTTGGCAATGTCTCCCGCCCGGTAAGACTGCTTATCAAGTGCGACTGCCAGCATTTCAGGACTTTCAAGTGCATCGTGCGCGTACCAGCCGGCATCAAATGAAATGTTGGCGGCTGAGCCGACCTGGCCTCGAGCGCGAACATCGAGTCGATAGCGCCCCCACTCCAAACTGTGTGCAATGCGTGCCGGTCCATCAAGCCGGGTTTTGATTTCGCCGTTGGCCACCTTGCGGGCGATTGTCACGGGTTCGTAGGCCCAACTTCCGTCTCGCTTGTACCATTGCCACCGCCGATCGAGGCGCACCAGTTCCCAGAGAATTTCGTTTCTCTCTGTCCTAGTATTGTTTTCGTCCAAAGTAATGATGTCGAATTTTGCAATTTCACCTTCCCTGAGTTGTGCGCCCTTAAAGAGTGGTTTTATTCCAATCCGCGGCCCTACGTTTTTGATCGGGAGACGCAGAGTCCGCTCGACCGAGCGGCCGCCCGGTTCGCGCATGCGCACTATGACATCAGCGACGAGAGGGCGGCTTGTCCTAGGAATTGGCGGCAAGGTCACCGCCAGGCGTGCCTGGCCGTTGGCGTCCGTAAGGCCGGGATTGGCAATGGCATGACGTTGGGCGTCTATTTGCTGGTCGGCCAATCCGAACGAGTAGCCGGGAAAATCCGGGAGATCTGCTTGGGCCGGGCGGACGACGACGTCACCTTCGAGCCTCAGACTGGAGGCCGGTGGTCCGTAATTGAATTCGCCTTGAACGGACACATCGCTGCTGCGACCAGGGACGAACTCCTTGGACGTCGTTGTCAGTTTGATCGCCAAGCGCTCCGGTACGAAATCTTCAACGAGGAACGCGGTTTTTGCGATGGGGACGGCATTTGGGTCCGTGTGCACGTGGGCTCGCCAAGTTCCTGTCATGGCCGCTTTAGGCAACAATAGCGCCATCGTCCGTCCGCCAAGTCCTTGATCGGGTAGGCTTGTGCGTTGATGCTCTACACCGTCGGGCCGTATGATGCTCATCGTCACTGGTACGCTCGAGGCGTGGACTCTTTTGTCTCGGATCAAAGTGGTCAGATTTACAGTCTCCCCCGATCGATAAACACCGCGCTCAGTGTAGATGTATCCATCTATTGGGCCGGGAGGTGCTCGTCCTTTTACGCCGCGGTCGGTTAGGTCGAATGCGCCCGTTGCCATATCCAAAAAGCCATAGGCGTTGTCGTCAGATTCGGCGACCAATAGCGAAGCGACCAGCCCTCCTTCGCCATTGATCAGGCCGGGCGAGAAATGTGCATAGCCGAGTGCGTCAGTTGTCGTTTGGCCCAGAATTTCGTTGTTTCGCGCCAGCAAGCGTATCGTGACGTTGTTCCAAACAGCTCCGGTCGCGAGTGAGCGGACGAAGACGTGGACGCCATCCTCTCCTGTCATCGCTGTGAGACCGATATCGGATACGACGAACCACTGAGTGGCGAGCGCGGCGGTGGCGTTTTTGACGTCCATCGGCCAGGCCGCGGCTGCGTAAACGCCAGGCATCATGCGCGAGATCACTTGGTCAATTTCGATCGCTGACGTTACTTCTTTGTTGCGTTCGTAGCGAACCTGCAAAGTGCCTTCATAGATTTTTTGGCCAGTATTGCGAGCGAGATCTGTCATTTCCCAACGGCTGAGTTGTCGACGCATCAGGCCGTTCGCAACAGTTGACACAAGTGAGCGATCTCCAACACGGTAGATGCGGATGCCGACGTTTGCAGAGTTTATGGTGACGATTGGCAATCCGGCCTGGCCGCGACTGGGAAGAACATAGTTGCGTCCCGAAAAACGAACGCTGGGAGCCCGATCTCGAACATAAACCGACAGCTGCGCGTTCTTTTCTAACTCTGCGTTTCCATCGGCAGGCAGGCCTGCGCGCGCTTTGATGTCGAATCGTTTTCCGTGCTTCATTCCATCGATGCAGAGCTGGCTGCCCTCAGCTGAGACTGCCTGAGGTGCCCGTCCATCGACGGAAATAAAGGGTGAATAGTCGACATCCCCTTTTTTGAGAGTTTCAGAAAACTCCAAGCAAAGACGTGGAGCAGCGGTTTCCTTCTCCACTCGATAGTTAATGATCCTAAAACCGCGCTCGCGGCGCAGTTGGTCATAGGCCTGGCGTACAACCGCATCGTCGCGATGGACTAGGCTTTTTTTGTAGGCGTCCAGTGCAGGCCGCCAATAGGAGCGGCGAGCTAGCGCCTTGGCCAAGATTGCTAATGCCTCTCCTTTTTGAGTGTGCGTCTGGGATCTCTTGTATGCAAGATAGGCTGCGCCGCTGGCGTTTACGGCTACTGTATACCGTTCATCTCTCTTCAACTCACTCTTGGGAATGGCCAAAAGCGCCATGGCCAGACCAATCCAGGATTGAGCGTCCTTCGGATGCGCCACGACTGCGCGTGAGAAATGCGCTGAAGCCCGGCGAGGGGCACCATTTTTTCTCAGTTCGCGGTAGCCGGTGGTTCGCTCGCGAGTCGCGGAAACGCCGGCCACGTCATTGTTTTTTGCGAGCCAAGTCTGATAGCGGGCTGCATCTCTGGACAGCCCGTCATGGTTGAACGGTTTTTCATCGGCCGAGGCCGGCAGGCTAGCGAACGCAATTGAGGCGCAAAGACCGATCAGACGAGATGCTGTAAACACGAATCCACTCCAAAATAGACTGTCAGTCGCACGTTAGCGAACTGTGGAGCAGATCGAATGGCGAGACCACGGCGGAATGTGGTCAAGTTGCGCAAAACGCCCGCATTTTGCGGTTTGTTTCCGTAGCTTTCCGGGCGTTCCTGTCGTCCTGAGTTTTCTCGGTGTTCCGATCTATGGTGCCCGGTCACCTCGAATTGAGGAGGCTCGTGCTGGCGGCGAGGCTAGTGCCTCGTGCCAACAATGACGTCGGCGTCCTTATCAGCAAGCTTTTGCATTAAGGTGGAATGCAGCAGATTGGTCGGCTTGTTGGCCGGCTTCGAGGATTGAACTGGCCTCGATACGTCCCAAAGCCTTTCGAAAGACTTACGAGCCCATGCGGTTGTATCAGAACAGTCTGTGATGAAGGACTCGAATGCATCGCGTTTCGTTGGTTCCCGCCGCATGCAATCGCCTGTCCAACTCGTTGAATTCCCTAAGACCAGCTGTTCGTGGGCATCGCGTAGTTTAGCATTTTCGGCCCAACGTGCCGCGAGCAAGCCGATTGGCTGCAGTTCCGATTTCAGATCTCGACTGCCAATCCGTGCCAATATAAGGCGGATGGTGTAGCCGGTCATTTCAGTCTCCCTGAAAACCGATTTCAGGGCGCAAATGACAGGGCTATCGATCGATGAAGCCACAATCAGGATCTGATGGGGATGATCGCCGCTATCCATCGCTGCTGAATCGGTGAAATATTCGCGAATGAACGCTTTCAGTCGCGCGGCCTTTTGGTCACGCTTTACTACTTCCATGTGGGATGGAGCCTTAGCTACCATTGATTTTTTTCCTGGGTTTAGCCCGCGCGGGGCAGCCGGCGCGCTTTTGTGTTTCACATTGATCAAAGCGCAGAACGGTTAATGAAGAATTGAACAGCCAACTCTAAACGAAGTAATGAATTTCCAATTAACATCTACGCACGAAATCGACCGGAAATTCTCTTTCCGGCCGAGTCTCGATCCAACACTAACTATCGTCTGTCGGCAGGAGTTGTGCGGCTTGCGGCGAAGCGTTCTGCGACGCGAAGCATTGGATCGTCTTCTTCTTCAACCGTTCCTATGTCAGTTCCGACGTCGTCGTTGAGATCAACTGCTATAGGTGAAGCATCTGAAATCCGACCATTCAGTGGGGCCACCGCAGAACGAACGTCATCCACGCCCAGTCGGCGTCTCGATTCGACAGGCTGGATCGCTAGATCGGACGCAAGCGCGTCATGAGTCGACAATTGTCGGCTGTTGACTGAAGTCGTTGGATCAAAACGCAATGACAGTTGTTCGGTACTCAGGCTGCCGAGCGTGTCGAGAAAACGCTCCGGCAATTTTGCATCCGTAACTGGTACGCCGAATTGAGCTGTGCGCTCGCAGACATGCATTCTGACCTGTGCCTGTTCATGGTTTTGCGTGGGGTGAACATGCAATGACTCGGACGCAAATGGCGCAGGATGTTTGTTGTCGGCGTTGGTGTCGATCATTACCGGGTCTTTCGGCCGGACACGAGCGCAGTCGCTGCTATTCTGAGGGCGTGATCTCGACATAGAAATAACATTGGACAGAGTGTTGTCGTATTGATCGGTCTTTGCGCTGCTGCGGCTTCGCGTGGTGCTGGCCACGCCGCGCGTACCATCACTGTCTAGCGGGTTGGTGTGACTAGGATCGCTGCTGTCACCTACCTGTGCCTCAAAAGACACAGGTGCCGCGGCGGCCTCCATCTGACTGACAATACTCGAGGCATATGGCCCGTATTGAGCAGCAAGTCTTGCGTCCGGGCTTTCTGGACGGGCCGCAAGCTCGCGATCACGTGATAGAGCGCTTTCATCGCAATCCGATTTTGTCTGGGCTGGGGACCAGGTGTCGATCGACGAAGTTTCTGATTGCGACGGGGCGAAATCGGATGCAACCGTTTGGTTTAATTGTGACGTGAGGGTCGGAAGCCCGCGCGAGGCACCCATGATGGCGCCAAGTATAATTTCGGACCAGGCCCCATCTCGAAAACGGTAAATGCGGAACGTCTGACTATCGGCAAACTTGCTACCCTGGCGCTTGAGCTTGCGCCTTATTGTTCGTCGACTGAGCAGCGGCGTGTAAACTCGCGAGAAAATGTTTTCGTTCTCAAAGCTCGCAAACAGATTGGCAAGCAGATGTGCTTCCTGTTGCAGTTTCTCTGCTTCTTCGGTGCTGGTCGTATTTGGTGCATCTAGTGGTACTGCCACGTAGTAGTCGCCGTTGAAATCAAACACAACATGGCGAAATACTTCAAACTTGTCTCGAATTTGGCTGTTTCGATGAATGTCATCAAATCGCGACAGAATTTGATAGACGGGACCGCGCTCCGCAGCTCGCATTTTTGGAACGAGGCCATGCAGTCGGTTCATGGGGCGTCCGATGGACACGAGGAGTAGGCAAAGGTCGACAAAAATGGCGATTGCCAGTGGGATATAGTCGCGCTTTGACAAACCACCGTTTTCTAACAAAGCATCGGCCTGCCCTGGCTTAGTTCGCTCGACGGATTGAACCGCCTTTCGTTGGAGCGCACGCAACTCGTCAGCAGTTGGCGGCAGCTCTAAGGTCACCGCGCCGTAGAGCGTCGTGGACAGACGCCTAAATGCTTCGACCACGGCTTGCGCGCCTTCGACAGTCGCAATTCGTGGTCTGCTCAGCTCTGGGAGTTGATCAATGGCACGTACAACTCCGCGCAAGGCGGACTGCAGCTGTGGATCTGGGCACGAGAAAGTTCGTCCACGCGCGGTAGGAAAGACCGTTTTGGCGGCCCTCTGCGCGAGTTCGCTTCTGATCTGGCGTAGTTGGGGGTCAGTTCGAAACGCGTTGAAGCCTGCTGCCGTCAGGTCTAGTCGTCGCGACAGTCCGCCTAAAAACGCATTTCGAGTACCCGTTTTGGGGTCAAATGTTTCTGGGTCAGACGTGGTAATCCTCTTCAAGTCGAGATCTAGCGCCGACATGTCCTTTCGTGTTTTTTGGGCACGGTCCCTCACAAACTGGGCAGCAAATGCAAACTGCTCGGCGTCTGCATCGCGCAATTTACGACGGGGGCCATCCCCTGGTCTGGAGCGAGGGCAGGTTGTTCCACGTTCCCGCTCTTCTACAGCTTTGGCGCTTGAGATCTTGGTAAGTTGTCCGAGTGTTGTTTCGAGCTGATCGAGCCTGGCTGAGGCAGCGAAGAGGGCGGTTTGTATTTGTCCAACGGCACTTGCGGCCGAGCGAGATGCTTCGGAGCGACTTTCGAGCACTTTCCAATAGAAGCCGAACCCAAAACCTACAGAGATCAAAGTCAAAAATATGTAGCCGAGACCATAGGCGAGTTTGGTTATGGCGGGCAGTGGCGCGAACATCTGGTCTAAAAGCCAGATGATCATCGTCATAAGCATGGCCACCGAAAAACCGACAATGACCTTGTGAGAAAACGACAGATCGCCGAGATTGGATTGTATGAGTTCGAGCATTCCGATGTAGGTTGCGACCCATGACAGGCTGGCAAGGCCCACGATGAGAAATGCTTTTTTCCAATCCCGCGAACGGGTGTCCGGATATCGTCCGGTCTCGGTCTGTTTCCATTCGTCGTCAGTGATATTCTGACTTGACCAGTCGGCAGCGGAGGCACTGCCCGTTTCAAACGCGTTCGCGGACGCAGTCGGATTCATCGTTGGGACCTATCACACTTCGGACAAGCCATCATCGGTTAGGTCGGCGCGCACAATCGCGCGGACCGGCAACGGCTCGCCGCCAGACTCTCTCACCTGCGAAGTGTACCTGTTTATCGGGTAATCTTGTGAGTTTGCTCACGCGATTACGCCCAAGGCGGTGCACTCCTTCTCAGTCGAACGCTGACATTGCTAACAGAATGCGCGGCCGTCGAACGACGCACATTATTGTTGCTCCTTCAGCACCCACCGCCCCTGGCCCGGTGCTTTGCATTGCACCAAGCGTGATCCAGGTATGGAGCCTACGGGGAGTTTTGGGCCTTAGTTGGCCGGGAAGTTGATCGATTGATGGTATTACGAGAAATGCAGAACGAGTCGAGTTGTGTTTCTGACAGAAGCGATCACTGGAAAGCGGGGCGCAATGGGGACTGTCCTAGAGCCCACTTCGCCTAGTTGCGAGGCGGGAGGAGGTTTTTCTTTGGCTCCGGCGCCCGGAGCCGGAGTGCGCATCGATCTCAAGTTCGCGCAGCAGATGGCGAAGCAATGGTGCTGCCAGCTGGTTGGCATGAAGGCGGCGGGCGAACGGCTCTGCTGCCGATCCGGTGCCGACGGTTATGACGTAGGAATACTTTGCTCCGTTATCAAATTGCAGTCCACCGGCGATCCATGTGTCAATCGTTGCATTCGAATCAGAAGTAACTGCTGTTCCGGTTTTTGCGAAATGCAATTTTAGCCCATCGCGTCTTGCGGCGCACCAATCACGGAGGCTTTTCAGAGTGCCATGACTGGTTCTGCCGCTGCGATAGCAAAGCGGGGCTTGCAAGAGGGTCTTCAGGTCCGCGTGGGCTGGAGATCGGATGATTTCGACCGGACGTAGGGTTGTTGGCGGCTTTTGAGCATAGGCGCGCGCCGCGTCTTGACTGGTGAAGTCGAATGATTGGATGAGCGTTGGTGGTCGAACGGTCGCGTTTGCATCTCCTGTCAGGGCGGCCAACACTACACTGGCCATGTGATGGACGCGACGCGGTGAGCCTGCAATGAGCCCGCGAACCAGCGCTGTGGAAGGGGGGGTCGCGAGACCATCTGTTGTCGCAGGCGGCATCGCAAAGCCGAGCTGTTCAATGATCCGAGTTAGTTTTTCAGGTTGAATTCGCGCTGTCCGCCACTCGAGAGGGCGATTGAGCGAGCAAGCGAAAGCGACGATCGCCTTGCGGCCCCGACGCAGAGAACCATTGCGGCGACAGGCTTCAAGACCGCTGGATGGTGCGCGATCGTCGAGATAAAGGGAAGTTGGTGTATCGGTGAATTCGTTTGTTATGGCAATGGCTGCAACCATCTTTCCTACAGACGCGATTTGCCGGTTCTCGGAGCCGGCATTGTAGCGGCCGTCCTTCTTACCGCGCGCGCCGATTGAACCGAAGTAAGGAGCGAGTTGCGATGTGTCGAAATAGCGAACGATCTTGCCGGTGTGATCACTCGCCGCAACGATTACATGCGGCATGGCGTTCTCGCCCGGAAGCGCGTCTTGGACCTTTAATGTGTAGCCCGGCAGCAGCTGATCTCGCCAGCGTCTATCTAGATTGCGGAGCTCTCGTTGTAGGGCTCGCCTCAAGGCGAGATTGGTGTAGGGATTGAGCGTGGTCGTGATGCCCCGGACAGCCTTGCGCCAGTTGTAGCCGAATGCCTGTTTCATTTCTTCGCGAACACCGAATCGGGCAGACGGCAACAAGACGTTGGCGCGGATTCGCGGGTTGGCGCTGGCTCGCTTGGCCCTTCGCGGCACATGGCGTTCTAGCGCGGCTTGCAGTCCGGGTCGTACTATCGGATTTGGCGGTCCTCCGGCCAGACTGATCAGCTCGAACACCACGTCCTTTTTGGCCTTGTCGGCGTCTATCAAAGCTTCCGCACATTGGCGGGCGCGAACCTCCAGCACATAGCGCCAACGGTCCATTCGTACGGCATTGAGGTTTTTGCTGCCTTCCAGCAAGATGATCGGTTTGTTTACGGCCGAGGCAAGCACGAGTTGTTCAGCAGGAGTTAAATCCTTAGCTTCTTTGCCGAAGACAATTCTGCTAGTGACTTCAATTCCGTGGAGGGGGCTACCGCCAGTCCTTTGAGCTAGCCACAGATGGTTGGCCGCCCATTGCCGCAATGGTGTATCATCTCCAGCACGCGTCAATTCGAAGTAGATCACAGGTGCCAACCACCATTCTGAGAGTTTTCTCCCGATCTTCTCCGAGAGCGACTCCCTGACGCTCGGCGGGGTTTTGTAGATAACCCTTGCGATCTGCATGGGCAGTGTCGAGCCTCCGACCCCAAAAGCGATCCGGCGCTGCGCGAGACTACGACGGATAGTCGAATAGGGGATCTTCAACACGCCAATGAGATCAATTCCGAAAGGATTGAGCCATCCTCCGATATTTCGGTCCTCGTGATATTTGAGACATTGCCAGTAAAGCTCTGGCACATGTCGAACGGGGATAGATTTATGATCCGGGTTGGCCGTATAGCCGGCAATCTTGATCGCTTCATCCGTGAAATTCACGTCGCGCTGGCTATCCAGGCGAGGATCAAATGTGCCAACGAAGTTACCGTTCGAGTCATAGATTGCCGTGGCCAGCCAGCGTTCGGCGTCATAACGAAGTTTTTCGCCTAGAAAGGCCGAACCGACGAAGCCACGGAGCGGCGCGACGACATAGACGAGTGCTATTGCGGCCACAAGATAGAATAAAAGAGCGGCAGTGAATAAACTGACTGCGGAACCGAAGGCGCGGCGAATCGGGCCAACTCCTAGGGTGAATGCGGATCCGATGGTGATCCAACGTAGAATCGTGGCTGGCACCGCGACAAGGAGCTCGAGAAGCCTTGTTATCAATCGCAAAATTGCCAGCATTGGACGCATTCATCGTCGGGTGACCATCGACTGATACGCAGCCGAGGTGCTTGCATAGGCGCTTTTTGTGGCGGCCTTAGGACCAAAGCCAACGAAGACGAATGAGTTCAATGACGGCTTGGTTCTGCAACTAAGGGTCCTGACGCCGTTTCAGGATGCGTCCTCCATCTCTTCCAGTTGGTCAATCATACTTGAAATCATAGCCAACCCTTTGTGCCAGAACTCCGGCTGTCTCGCATCCAGACCGAACGGCGCCAGCAATTCAGAATGGTGTTTGGACCCGCCAGCGCTGAGCAAGGCGAAATACTTGTTTACGAAATCGGGATGGGCCTCGTCGTAGAGCGCGTACAGCGAGTTGACTATACAGTCGCCGAAAGCGTAGGCGTAAACGTAGAACGGTGCGCGTATGAAGTGGCCGATGTAGGCCCAGAACACCTCATAGCCCGGCTTGAATTCTATCGCGTCTCCGAGGCTTTCTTCCTGCACGCTCATCCAGAGATCATTTATCTGGTCAGCGGTCAATTCACCTTCGCGGCGCGCAAGATGGACTTTGCGTTCGAACTCGTAGAACGCGATCTGACGGACGACGGTATTGAGCATGTCCTCCACTTTTCCGGCAATGAGCGCCTTGCGTTCCTTTTGACTATGCGTCTCCTCGAGCAGTGCCTTGAATGTTAACATCTCGCCAAAGACAGAAGCGGTTTCCGCCAAAGTCAATGGTGTCTGTGAGAGCAACAGGCCCTGTTGGGCGGCCATCACTTGATGAACGCCGTGGCCCAATTCATGGGCCAAAGTCATGACGTCTCGTGACTTGCCGAGATAGTTGACCAATACATAAGGGTGAGCCGACGGCACGACGGGATGGGCAAATGCCCCTGGCGACTTGCCGGGACGCGCCGGGGCATCGATCCAGCGCTTGGAGAAAAAGTCATGCGCAATATTTGCCATTTTGGGTGAAAAACTGGCGTAAGCGTCGAGCACTATCGACTGAGCCTCATCCCAGCGAATGACTCTCTCTGGCTTTTCCGGCAATGGAGCGTTGCGGTCCCAATGGGCGAGTTTGTCCTTGCCCAACCAGTTCGCCTTCATCCGATAGTAGCGATGCGAAAGTCTTGGGTAGTTGTCCCGCACAGCCGAAACAAGCGCCTCAACGACCTCTCCTTCTACACGGTTCGCCATATGGCGCGAGTCGGCAATGTCTTGGAAGCCTCGCCAGCGATCTGAAATTTCTTTGTCTTTCGCGAGCGTGTTCGTAATCAGCGTAAATACCTGAATGTGGTCTTGGAACGTTTTGGCCAAGGCAGACGCGCCGGCGCTTCGGCGCTCTTCATCGGCTTCCATCATAAGGTTCAGCGTGGGTTCCAGCGACAGCTCTTCACCGTCAACGTTGAACTTCAAGGCGGTGATTGTGTCACTGAATAACCTGTTCCAGGCAGCCCCTGACGTTAATGATTTTTCGTTGAACAGGCGTTCGATTTTTTCTTCAAGCTGGTAGGGCTTCTCCTTTCTCAGATCGTCGAACCAGGGTCGATAGCGCGCCAAGTCGGGATGCTTGAGGGCGATCGCAAGATCGGTCTCTTCAATCTGGTTTAGTTCAAGCTCAAAAAATATGAAATGGTTGGAGAGGTCGGTTAGCTTGGCCTGAATATCACCAAAAAGTTTCGCGCGGGCAGGATCTTGTTGATCTCCCGCGTAATTGAGGAAGGCAAATGTCCCGATTCTACCAAGCAGGTCGGATGCGGTTTCGTAGTCTTGGATGGCCTTTGCAATAAAGGCGCCGTTACCACCCTCTTTCCGCAATTTGCCTTTGTAGGTATTTTCGAAGGCCTCCGCTTGGCGTTTGGCTTCGTCTATTGCGGCTGGAAGTTCAGGTCCGTCGGCGGACGGAAAGAGGTCGGTAAGATCCCACTCTGGCATTTGGCCCAATTCAATGCTTTCGACACTTTCGGCTGACTTGGCACTTTCCTGAGGGCTTTGACAAAGAGTCTTGCGGATTGTCCAGCCGCATGGCCTCCCACCGGATTGGTAAGTTGACATAGTTGAACTCCTGACAGCGAGAGATTTTACCGAATTAGATGAGACGGCAATCTGGCCGTTTGGATGAACCTATGCAAGACGTTCGCGGCGAGAAAGCACGATAGAGTGCCATGAGTGTGCGGATCAATTTGATATGCTCTCTGACTTATGCGCATGCAAGTCCGCGATATGCGCAAGAACGGCTCATTCGCTAACACCCTGTTTACGAACCTTGTGCAATCTTCGGGTGGTGGGCCTGTTTGGTGCGGATCTGCCGAGTTAATGGGGCCATGCCGAACATGGTGTTTATTTTGAGTTGTGCCGATGCCGAAGCGTGTTCTGATCGTCGATGACGACCCTGTCCAACGTCGTGTTCTTGAGGGAATGATTAGCCGTTTCGGGTACGAAGTGCGTACGGCGAATTCCGGTGAGCGAGCGCTGGAAATTCTGCTCAAGCCGGATCCTTCGATTTCAGTTGTTCTGCTCGATCTCGTCATGCCTGGGACGGACGGGATGGCCGTTCTTGAAAGGCTTCAAGGTCTAGCCAATGCCCCACCTGTGATTGTCCAAACGGCCAACGGTTCCATTGATGCTGCCATCTCGGCAATGCGAGCTGGTGCGATTGACTTCATTGTCAAGCCGGTGTCTTCCGAGCGGTTGGAATGCTCCGTCAAAAATGCATTAAAGGTTGAGGCGCTCACTGGTGAAATAACGCGCCTGTCGAATCGCGGCTCCGGGCGATTGAGATTTAATGATTTGATTGCAAGTAGTGTTGCCATGCAACGCGTCATTGCATTGAGCAAGCGCTCGGCCGCATCAAGCATTCCGGTTCTTATTGAGGGTGAATCGGGCGTCGGCAAGGAGATGATCGCGCGGGCCATTCAGGGCGAAAGTGATCGCGCGGGCAAGCCGTTCATCGTCGTCAATTGCGGCGCATTACCCGAAAATTTGATAGAGAGTATTCTGTTCGGCCATGAGAAGGGGGCTTTTACGGGGGCCCTTGACCGACGTGTAGGTAAATTTCAGGAAGCCGACGGCGGGACACTCTTCCTGGATGAAGTTGGAGAGCTGCCACTTGATGCGCAGGTCAAGCTTTTGCGTGCATTGCAGAACGGAGAGATCGATCCCGTTGGAGCAAAGCGGCCTGTGAAGGTCAATTTCCGTCTAATATCTGCGACCAATCGCAATATGATCGAGATGGTCAAGGACGGGACGTTCCGCGAAGACCTCTACTATCGTCTAAATGTGTTTCCGATCCAAATGCCGCCCTTGCGTGAACGACTTCAAGATGTTGCTGAATTAGCACGCCATTTTCTTATTCGTTTCTCGGCGGAGGAGGGCAAGCGCATTCAGGGTTTCGATTCTAACGTTACACGACTTCTGAGAAGTTACTCTTGGCCTGGAAACGTGCGGCAGCTTGAGAACGCAGTATTCAGGGCTGTTGTCTTAGCTGACGGATCTGAACTGACGGCCGCCGACTTTCCTCAAGTTGCCGCACAGGTCGAAGGTTTTGCGTGTGAGGTGCCACCGGCTCCTCCTCCTGTCGTATCCAAGCCGGCCTATACCGGACCGGCACTGCTAGGTGCTGAAGAGCGGGTGCCCCAAGTCATTTCACAACGGGCAAGTGATGGCACCGGCTCCTCCGGCGCTCTTGGAATCCCGGCTGTTGGTCAGACTGGAGATATTCGCAGACTCAATGATGTGGAGGCCGATATGATCCGGCTTGCGCTAGGGCGCTACCGGGGACACATGACAGAAGTCGCCAAGCGTCTGGGGATTGGTCGCTCTACACTCTATCGCAAGATGCAAGAGTATGGGCTTGAAACGCATCCTAAAAGACCAGGTCAATTCGCAAGTTGAATTGAGTTTGCCGAAACAGGACGAGCCGCTCCGTCGAAGGATCATCAACAAATTCAGTGCTGGTCCGATGGCATGGATTTGCATATCGGCAACAGTTACTGAGTCGAATTGCATCGATGCGCCCAGATCTGGCTCGAGTGACTAGCTTGTCACGTTGTTCACACGTATACACACGTGAGATTCGGAGGGCATCGATGTCGGATTCGCTACGCTTGATCTCAGCAGCTTCGCTGCTTTTGTCGATAAGCATGATGCCTGGCTGGGCCGTGGAGCCCTATCCGCCTGAAGAATTGATCTCTAGTCAGGAAGCGATCGTCATCGCGGTACGCCAGCGAATTGACGGGTTGCCGGATCCTCGCCGATCGGGTGAGCTCAAGGATCGCGCAGCTTTGGCAAATTTTTATTCACACCACGCCGGACCGCCGTTGTGGACGACATCAGACGGCTTGAGCCCGCGCGCGTTGGCGATTTCTGCTGAGATACAAGAGGCAGATAGTTGGGGGCTCGACAGTTCCGAATTCGACCTTCCCATTCACCGGCCTACTGCCGTTGGAGTTGGGCAACGGATCGACGACGAGCTCAAGATGGGGCTGGCGGTTCTCAAGTATGCGCGCCACGCCACCGGCGGCCGCATGAATCCTAAGGATCTATCATTAGCTATTGACCGGACGCCACCGTTGGCGGATCCGAACATAGTTCTGACTGAATTGAGTCGGTCTGCTGATCCTGCCGGCTATCTCCGTGAGCTCCATCCAAAGCACGAGCAGTTTCAACTATTGAGACAAGCCTTTCTTGACACAATCGAGGAAGAAAGTCGCGGAGTGGATGTCGCCAGCCTGGCGGAAGAGCGTGCGTCGAAACGCAAGTCAAGAGGCAACGCGAAAATTAGGAAGAAGATCGGCCCATCTTCAACGGTCAAGCTTTCGCAGAGGTTGCTATACAATATGGAAATGTGGCGGTGGATGCCGCGAGAGCTGGGATCCAAATACGTCTGGGCGAATATACCAGAGTACAAAGTCCGGGTGGTTAGCCGAAGCGACGTCATTCATGAAGAGCGAATCGTCGCCGGAAAGGTCAAGAATAAGACACCGATTTTTTCCGATGAGATGGAGACGATCGTTTTTCATCCTTTTTGGGGTGTGCCAAACTCAATTAAAGTCAAGGAAATACTGCCTAGTCTGAGACGGGGTGGAAACATCCTGCGACGTCAAAATTTGAAGATTTCCTATGCTGGCCGCCAGATCGATCCTTATTCGGTCGATTGGTCGCGAACGGATATTCGTAATTTTCATGTTTTTCAACCGCCGGGCCGAGGCAACGCCTTGGGGGTCGTGAAATTCATGTTTCCAAACAAGCATGCTGTCTACATGCATGATACGCCAACCAAGCACCTATTTAAGAAAAAATTTCGGGCTCATAGCCACGGATGTATGCGGGTTCGAGATCCATTAAAGCTCGCTGAAGTTTTACTCGGCAGGGATAAGGGATGGCAGCGCCCGCGCATCAACGACATTGTCAAGCGCGGTCCCAAGAACAATCATGTTGCTTTGAATGACAAAGTTCCGGTCCATGTGACCTATTTTACCGTTCAGATCGACCGTGCCGGTCAGCCGAAGTTGTTTGACGACGTTTACGGCCACGAAAAACTTATTCAGATGGGTTTTGATGGCAAGGCCCATTTGATTGTCAATCGAAAGCCAAACCTGGGCGCTGAGCAGCGCAGAATCGCCCGGGGCCAGCAACCCTACGGTGCGTCAGGAGGATTCTTTGGCTCCAGTCAACCGGGCTCGTGGGTGCAATCAATTCTGGGCCTCAATTGAGAGGTTGCAGCTGTGGCCGTGGTTGATCTACGTGACAATGATCCAACCGCGTGGATCCAACCGCGTGGATCTAACAGCGTGATGCTCCGCTGTGATTTGTATTAGCGCTCCAACGGTCTAGTTCGTCAGTTCGAGCTGTATCCGTTCGGGTTTTCGACTTTTGTCTAATAATGAGATTTGTCATTCCTTTTCCGAACCGGCCTTTCCCGAACCGGTCCGTTTGGGGGAGGCGCCTCCGGAATCCGAAGAGGATTTCTGCCCGGCCCTGAAAGATTGGTCAATCGGTGCGACGCGGGCAACGTGGATAGGGCAAAGACGTGTAGGGCAGGCTGGGCGTGTTGGCGTTCTGCGTGGCGGGGCTGACTACTTTCAGCCGACGCCACGTTTGCCGCTCAATTTGGCCTTAGTGTTGTCCAGGGGAATCGTCAAAATAGGAAACTGGCTGTTCACGTTTCCTCGATCCACCAAAGGCGTCGTCATAGTCATACGCCACTCAGCACATGGACGCGGCGATTGCAGAAGTTGGGACGATATATCTCGGTCGCAGCCAGATGTGGCGGTATTTTCATTGCGGCCAGTTTTGGTAGCGCGTTGTTTGCCGAGGCGACTGCCGAGCGGCGCATTGCATTTTACAATACACACAACAAGGAACGGCTCAGCATTGTCTACAGGCGCAACGGGCAATACCAGCCCGAAGCTATGAAACGAATCAATTGGATCTTGCGCGATTGGCGGCGCGAGGAACCTAAGCAGATGGATCCAAAGCTGATTGATCTGGCTTGGGAGATCCACGCGGAACTGGGCAGTCAGCTGCCAATCCACGTAATATCGGGTTATCGCTCTGCGAAGACCAACGCGATGCTTCGCCGTAAACGGGGCGGGCAGGCAAAGCGAAGCCAACATCTATTGGGCAAGGCCCTTGACATGCGATTTCCTGATGTCCCAGTGCGTCGCCTGCGCTACTCGGCACTCATCCGTCAACGCGGCGGCGTTGGTTATTATCCGACATCGGCCACCCCGTTTGTCCACATCGATACTGGGCGGGTGCGCCATTGGCCGCGAATGGGCCGTCATGAGCTTGCGCTGTTGTTTCCAAATGGGCGTACCAAACATCGACCGCGCAAAGGCGGCCCGGTTTCAAAAGCCGACGCAAGAGTTGCGCTGACGAAGCACCGCAAGATGGCCGCCGAGGTCGCGGCCTTTCATGTCACCCGGGCCAAGGGACAGTTGCGTCGCGTTGTTGTTGCGGGCGCAGAGCCGAGTCGGATTGGGCCGTTTGCAACGACGGTGAACGAGGCCCAAACGCGGAGACCTCTTCTTGCGGCACAACCCGTCCGACAGTTGTTGCGTGAGTCGTTGCGATCGGAAAGATCTCTGCAATCCTGGCCTGGGCCCAATTTTGATGAGCGTCAGGCGCTGACGCGGCTTGCGGCATTTGCTGCATCTGCTCCACTGTCGAATTTGAAGTCGGATCGCTCAACTCGCCTCATGATGGAGGGAAGGCGCCTACCACTTCTCCAAGCTGGCAGTGCAGGTGCACAATTGCTGGGCAAGTCAGGCGCGAAGGCGCAGCCCGCACTTTCCCACACGGTATTTACGAGAACGGGAAACCGATCTCCGACGGTCGTGCAACCGCGCCTGCGCTGGGTGCGTGCACCTGAATTCGATGAAGACCATCCCGAAGAGCTATCCTATCGGCCATTTCCCGTTCAGCCTTTTCTAACTGCCACCTCTTCACCGCATGATCCAGCTTTAGCACGGTTGGTTCATCCGGATTCTGCGCGTGCGCTGGAGTTGTTGGACGATCTCGGAGCATTGCCTCCTCTGCGATTGCGCCGAGGAGCGCCTCAGGCTCAGATCCTATGGGCACAGGCGTTCCGTGGTCGCGCGGTTCCCGTGAATCCACTAGATCGCCGCCGCCCGCGAAAGAAGAGCATCTCGCGGCCTCTAGGCTCATTGCCAGTCGACAGCCTTGTTCGTTGATGCAATTCCAATGAGCGGCCCGCAGAAAATGAGCGGCCCGCAGAACATGCCGCCCAGCTTCCCTCCCAATCTAACTCCTAACCCGGCATTCAACTGTGCATTTTTGCAGGCGCTGCACTGTATGGCTCAAGTTCGCGCGTGCTCGTGGAGATTGAAGTCTGGTGGTGAGGGATAGGAATATCAAACTTAGAGAATGGTAGAAATCCAGTGGACCACCTTCACGAACGCTACTTCACGAGTGTCATTGCTTGGGTGTCCTGGACACTTGCGATGCGCCTATTCGGCCGCCTCGGCCGCAAAGGCAGTCTCGTCCAGTTCGGTACTGCTCATTCCAAGGGCGTGCATGTAAGTGGCCAAAATAGCTTCTTCTTCGTCGCGATCGTCCTTTGACTTTTTACGGAGGCGCAGGATTTGGCGCAGGGCTTTGACGTCAAAGCCCACCGCTTTGGCCTCTGCAAATTTGTCGCGAATATCGTCGGCGATTGCTTTTTTTTCTTCCTCCAGCCGCTCAATCTGTTCGACGAATTGGCGGAGTTGCGTCTGAGCAGCACCATGAAGCGTCGTCATTAGGGATCCCCCACGTGAGAATACTAAGCAAGTTTGCGACTGTCGTCACCACCAGTCCTTTGGGCACAAAGCAGGGCGCTCATTTGAGCGCTACGCCAAACCACAACTGCAATACGTAGCTTGAATTCGGACTGGCGCAATTTCCCCTTTGCGACGCCAAGCCAATGTGCGATTGCGGTTCGTGCCCCCCGGCTTAGGATCCGCAATCGCAACTCGGCCCTCTCTCTGGCCGCAGGTCAAAGTACCGCCGGCGTAATCGCGCATCAACCGTCTCGCGACCAGTCGGGCGTTTTTTCCACCAAACCCCCAGGGCTTCCGACAAATTCAACGCGAGCTATTGACAGTCACATCTCAAACGCACAACCAGCTAACATTTCATCTGTCCAAGTCGTGGGCTGGTCGCAGGCAGTGAGCTGTTTGCGCCTGATTCAGTCACCCGTGATCCAAAGGCTTGGCGGCCTCATAGGCGGCCTTCTGGTCATCTGTTGCTACAGCTTGGTACTTGGCCTTCCACTCCGAATACGGCATTCCGTACACGATTTCGCGAGCTTCATCTTTGCTCAGTGAAAGTCCGCCTGCCGACGCAGCATCAGCGTACCAATTCGACAGACAATTTCGACAAAAACCTGCCAAGTTCATAAGATCTATGTTCTGAACGTCAGTTCGGTCACGCAGGTGCTGCACCAAGCGGCGGAAAGCTGCTGCTTCCAGCTCGGTTTTTCGGGTCTGTTCGATGTCTGATTTGGTCATGGGGGCCTCCGAATTGACGGTTGCTTATTCTACTGGCGGAATCGCAATTCTTCGAAATTGCGATGTAGTTGCATCATCGGCGAGAATCTTGCGCATCATTAGCGTAAGTCTTTCGGCCCAGGACTGTTGGCCTTGCTTGCTTCTAATCAGATCCTGGCGAATTTCGAGGATCGCGTGAGCTAAACCCCGCGATGTTCCGTGCCGCCACATGGTATCCCCCTGCAGGTCACCGCGGTAGGGTTGGTTGTTGCCGACAATGAGATCGTTCTCAGCGTAAAGCGCGTCAAGTATCGGCTGCGCCAATCGGGGATCACGGTCCCATAGCACTCCGGCATGCCAAGGTCGTGGCACACCTTTCCAACTTTCGGTGAATGAGTGGATGGACAGCAAAATTGGCGGGATCCCACTTGCGAGACACGCTTCGATTACTGAGTCGATAGCCATATGATAGGGGCGATAAAATAACTTGATCCGCTTGTCGCGCTCAGCTTGGTCTACGTGCCGATTGCCCGGGACAATGGCGCCGTCCGAGAGCCGCATAATGAGTGTCGGGTCGTCTTCGCCGCGATTGGGGTCGATCAGTAGGCGGGAAAATCGGCTCAGCAATGCGGGCGCGCCAAGCTGCTCGGATATGGAACGCGCAATTGCGCCAGCACCAATGTCATAAGCGATATGACGTGAGAGTTCGGATGTTGCCAATCCCAATGTGCCGTATTCAGCGGGGAAGCTGTTTTCCGCGTGATCGCACAATACGATTAGTCCGAGACCGACGTGTCCCTCGAGGATTTCGAAGGCCTCTGCTTTCTGCGGAGCGATGGCAACCTTGCCGTCCGCGCCTCGCGTTTGGGTGATTTTCATGTAGACTGTGGGCGTGTTGTCGAAGCGCTGTGTTCTGAGATAATTGCTGATGAACATCGGCAATCAAAAAATGACCGATGATAATCGTGCAGGGCTTGCGAAGTGGACAAGAATACTATCTTCTCCTCGCCGCGCCAACTATCTCAAGGTAGCCAGTACAGCAATGCTATTTTTTGGACAATCCGGTGCAGGCTGCACGGCCCTCGTTGCCGTTGCACTAATGTCCAGCGTGGCGCACGCCGAGTTGAAGCTGTGCAACGCGACGACGAGCCGTGTTGGAGTTGCGATTGGATACCAGGACGCTCGGGGGTGGGCAACGGAAGGCTGGTGGAATGTTGGCGCGCAGTCGTGTGAGTTCCTGCTGAGAGGTCCTACGCCGAGCCGGTATGTCTACGTGTACGCGGTCGACTATGAGCGCGGCGGCGAGTGGTCTGGTAAACACAATATGTGCATTGCGAATTCGTCTTTTGTCATTCGGGACATGAACGATTGCGAAAGTCGAGGGTACCGTACGGGCAAATTCTACGAAGTTGACACCGGCAATGCGTCAAGTTGGACGATCCGTCTCTCTGAACCGAAAGAAAGCGAACAGGAAACCAACTGAGACGGTTCTGGCGCCATTTTCCGTGCAATGCGACGCTGGGTGAGGGGACGCGTGATGAGCACAACGATCCGTTCGTTGTCGTCACCATTCAGCAAAAGGGAAAAGCATGTCGGGTTGGCTGGAAAAACAGAGGGCGCCGCGCGTCCTTCTCGTGGGTTTTTCTGAGAGGTACAAGTACTTTGGCCAGATGTTCTATGCGACATTTCAGATTATGCGAAATGGCTTCATTCGTGCTGGAGCAAGCGCGTTTCTGTTCAGCGATCGCGACAATGCAGACTTTGCTGCTCCTTTTGCCATTCGACAGATCGGTAAAGCTGCGGCGAATCGCAATCTCATCAAGTTGGTTGATTTGTTGTCGCCCGACGCGATTTGCCTGATGCATTGCGATCTCATTCAAAGCCAAACCGTCGAAGAGATCCGTCGCCGCAATCCCAAGGTTCGGATATTCAGTTATTTCATCGATCCGTTGGGCCGACCGGAGCATCGTCAGAGATTTGAGCGTTATGTTGCGATCAGCGACGTGTCTTTTGCGACGACAGCGGGCAGCACTCTGGCGCAAAGCCGACGATTGGGAAGTGTGGGCTTCATGCCAAATCCGGTAGATTTTTCGATCTTTCATGCCCGTGCGTTCGACCAGCCTGATTCGCGCCACGACTTTTTCTTCGCGGGCAAGCCTAAGGGCCGGGATGCGCTTCTGCATGTGCTGGAAGAAAAGCTGCCAAACCGAAGCCACGGCTATTACTTACGGCGATCTTCTCGAGGTATGCTCGCGATAAGTGGCGCTCATTATTTGGACACTCTTTCGCAAAGCAAGATTGCAATCAATGCTGAGATGATGAAGAGCCCTTATCTCTACAGTTCGGATCGCATTGCGCAGTATTTCAGCGCCGGGTGCCTTGTCGCGCAGCCGGCAGCAGCCGCAATGGATGATCTCTACGGGCGAGATACCATGTTGATTTACGATGGTGTTGATGACCTGGCTGAAAAGTCCGAAGCGCTGTTATCTAGTGATCAATGGCGTGACATTGCACGCCATGGCCAGGACCGCGCCAAAGCCGTCAGCGACAGTGAAATTGTGGCTCATTATATGCTAGATCGTTGTTTTGAGCAGCAAACTCGCGAGTGGCCAAGCTGGTCTAGCGAATTCTACGCACGTGAATGAGTACCGGTAATCGATCTGGCGCAATTCCAGTTGCACGTCCGGGTGCAGTGAGGTTGGGGGACGCTTCGGGCCCGGACCTGGTAAGGCGCGCGCGTCTCAATGGAATTCGGAGCGGGGCTCACATGAAGAACTTCGCTCTTGCGGAATAGTTTATTAGTGGAGCTAAGTACTGCAGAAGTGCGACTTAACAAGAGCGGCAGGCTCCGAGTTGAACAGAGCGGCTATGGCGGTGGAAGCTTAAATTCCGCGGCCTTCGACCTTCCTTCTGAGTTCCTGCAGCAGCGTTTTGCCTTCCGGCCAAAATGGGTTTATCTCGCTCAATCTCTCGAATACCTTCAGCGCACCGACCTCGTCACCAGTCTCACGTAATATCGTGCCAAGCCCATCAAGCGCTTTGAAATGGCTAGGGTCCAGCGCAAGCGCACGCCTAAGGTCGCCGAGCGCCAGGCGGTATTTGTTCTGTTTGTAATATGCGTAGGCTCGCCGGTTCCAAGCTTCGGCGTAATCGGGAGCTTGTTCGATAACAGCAGTAAAGAATGGGACAGCTTTCCCGAAATCTTCCTTCTTTACTGCCTTTAGGCCACGTTCCATCAACAAGTCGACGGTCGCGCTCCCGGAGGTTAAATACAACCGTTCCAGAGCCACAGCGATGCGTTTGGCAGACTCGGCGTCTGGAGAGGTTGCGAGAATGGCATAAAGATTGTCACGCAGCTCAGACCGTTTGACCGCGTTCGTCGGATAGCCGCCTTCGAGAGCTGCTTCCAATGGCGTTTCGGGGCGTTTTCCGTTGCTCCCTTTGTCACGTCCACCTCCGTTCTCGCGCGATAGCTGCCCGCCTTCCAAGGTCGTGTCGTCGTCCTTTGGTTCCAGCTTCTTGTTTTGGACTTTCTGGGCCCGAACAGACTGTGACTGGACAGACTGGATCTGAGGAAACTGAACCTGAGCAGAATGGAGTCGATGCGTCTGCTCAATTTGCATGGTCGTTCTGTAACTAACCGAGGCATCCGCTGGACTAGCGATGGGCGACACGAAAAATACGAACCCTGAGATGATGGGAAGACCGCACAGGTGTGTCATGGTGGCAGCAGGTATCATGCAATTTCAGTCAGCTATTAGGTCTCGGGCACCGCTAAAAACCTGGGCGTTCTGCATCAATTGGTAGTTTGGCACTCGCCGGCGACTGCCACATCGATGAGGCTTTAGGTCTCTTGAGGTCTATCGTGCGAGAAAGGAGGAAGCTCAGCCCTGACGCGCTTTGAAGCGCCGTTGCGTTTTGTTTATGACATAAAGGCGACCGCGACGTCGCACAACGCGATTGTCGCGGTGTCGCGCCTTCAGCGCCTTGATGGAGTTCTTAACTTTCATTGCGTTGTTCCACTTTAATTTTGGGCCAACCGTGTGCCAATGATGTAGACTAAACCGTCTATCATCCAAGTCGCCGACCACTCGCATTCGATGGGAACGCGACTTATCGACCTTTTCGATCCTTGCGTCAACCAGGGCCGTTTGGCGTAGCTTATTTTAGATGTCTGCCTCCCTACCAACCGCTCTCGGCGACTCGTTGCTCGAGGGCGTCTCGAAGGCGGACTTCGCCTTAAATAAGGGGGGGGTACTAAGAGTGCTGCTTATTTGTGTCCTTGAGGTTTTATCGGGCAAGTCATTGGACAGTCGTCAGGTTGCCAACTGTGTATTGCGGATTTGAAATTCCTCCACCGCGGCTCATAATTTGAAATGCCAGAAAGTGTCCGCAGTTCACGATTGTATGCGTGGCCGCGTGCACACACATAGGACCAAAAATCACCAATCAACCTTCACGTTACCGAATCGGGCAACTATAAGATTGACGTGCAGGTCAGGTTCACGACGTAGATGGGGGGACCTCGCTCAATCGGGGTGATCGGCGGGGCCATGTCATTGCCCGAGTTTGAATGTCAAATCAGGGTTGGGACATGACGGGCGGATGATCTCCGCCGCGAAAGGAGAGGGAAATGGGGCACGGTCTGATACGCGCTGGGCTGATCGTTGGAACTATGGCGTTGGCCGCCAGTGTACTATCGGCGGGTACAGCAGTGGCGCAGTTTTGGGGCGGAGGCTATTCCGTTTACGATCGAGAAGTCGTGCGATTCAGTCGACGCTATGGCCCGGGTCAAATTATCGTTAGTTTTGGTGATCGTAGACTTTATCATATCACCAGACGGGGACAGGCAATCAGTTATCCGATCGCCGTTCCGCGCGCGCAAAGCCGTTGGCAAGGCACGCTGAGGGTATCGCAAAAGCGGGTAAACCCATCCTGGACGCCCACACCTTCGATGCTTCGTGAGAACCCCCGCTTGCCGCGCTTTGTACCTGGCGGTCATCCGCGCAACCCGCTCGGCGTCCGAGCGCTTTACCTCGGAAGTACGCTGTATCGCATTCACGGAACTGATGCACCGTGGACGATCGGAAAGAATGTGTCGAAGGGCTGCGTGCGAATGCACAATTCTCATGTTGTCGAGCTATACAGGCGCGTCAAGGTTGGCACAAAGGTGGTGGCAACTTGGAAGCGTTTCATACATTGATCAGTGGGCCCCTAAATATCATGACGGGGCCATAGTCACGCGCGCGCCGTCAGACGTTTCACCTGTTGCAGAGCTTTCCGCCGATTTGCTTCGACGTGCTGTTCGTGAATAGCGTGCAGTCAAGCGGAATTTGGTCGGCGGCATTGCCTGGGCAGCCGACCGCGCGGGCTGCCAACGATGCAGACGACGGTCCAGATGTGTGCTGATCTTACGGGCGAAGCTGACATTTCTAGAGGTTGCGGCCAATCTTCCACATCTCTTCACGCACGCGAATGTCCGCGAGAATTCTATCGAGCAACAAGCACGTACGCTGATAGAGGGCGGAGCCTTCGCGATAGTCTGCCGGCGCATAAAAATCGCAACGATCGGCTTCAAAGAGCTTAACGCATTTTTCTCTGGATTTTCGCGGCGGATGGACGGCGAACGCATATCCACCATTCTTTCGCATGACCGCCATGGAAGGGACATCCGTGTCGCCATCCCCGTAGTAGATCATGTTCGAAAACGGTACCGGCCGGGCGAATTCAGGCATGTGCTCGTTGATGCTCTCGCCAAGATCCTCAACGCCCTTGTTGATGCGAAATAGGTACTGCGTTTTGCCAGTATCTGTAATGACCCGTTTTGGATAAGGCAAATCGTATGCATCAAACCAATATTCGGACGCAAAAACGTTGTAGAATTTTCGAAAAATGGCAGTGCCTTCAATGATTTCTGTCAGGCCTGATGAAACGAGATAGTGGCGCAATTCGACACCTCCACTTGATCGGTGCGAAGCCACGTATTCGCCAATGGTCGCGAACCATTCTTCAACGCCAGCGAACAACTCCACGTCGCGGCCCTGGCGTACAAGATCATCGCGATCAATCCGAATGCCCTTCTCCTTGGCTTTCTTGTAGAGCAGATGCATGTACGTGATCAAAGGATCAGCCTGCTGTTCCTGTGCCAGTCGGTTACTTTCGTCCCAGAACGCCTGCGGGTCGATACCGATCTGTGGCATAAACGCGTATTCTTGCATGGGCCGCGGTGAAAGCGTGCCATCGAAATCGTAAACGAGAGCAATGATTTTTTTACCGGTCGACGCGCGGCTTGCTTTCGCCTTGCTTGGCTTGGACCGCGATTTCGCATTTGATTTCATTTTTTTGTGTTTCGAGTTCCCCGGTTTCTAAGTGCAGACCACCTATCACCTGGAGCGATTCGGCGCTAACTCCAAGGCGCCTGCGTCGCAACACGACCGCATCTAATCTAATTTCTTCACCTGACGGCGTCGAATTCGGATACGCGGTGGCTTATGCTGTTCTAAGGCTTGGCCCCGCCCAGATAAGCTCGGGTTCGTCATGAAGTAAGCGTGGGCATTGAATGTCGGCTCGTCTGTGGTCGGGAGAAAGCGACGGTGGGAACCATCGGCGAGAATCTGCCAGCTTTGCTGATTGTCCCTTAGGTTAGCTCCCATGACTTGATCAACTATTTGTTCATGGACCGTCGCGTTGACGATCGGAACCATTGCCTCAACGCGACGATCCAGATTGCGCTGCATCATGTCGGCCGAGCTGATGTAGACGGCGGCCTTCGAAGATGGCAGGCCGTGGCCTTGGCCAAAGCAATAGATCCGTGAATGCTCCAAAAACCGACCGACGATGCTCTTGACGCGGATATTTTCAGATAAGCCAAGAATACCGGGGCGAAGACAGCAAATTCCACGAATGACGAGATCGATTTGAACGCCTGCGGAGCTTGCCCCATAGAGTTTGTCGATAATATCTGGGTCGACCAGCGCATTCATTTTGAACCAAATTGCGGCGGGGCGGCCGGCCTTAGCATGGGCAATCTCTTTGTCGATATGTTCGACAATGCGGCTGCGAATACCATGCGGGCTGGCGGCCATTTTTTCAAAGTTTGATGGCTTTCCATAACCGGTTACGAAATTGAAAATTTTTGCGACATCGCGAGAGATAGCTGCGTCATCTGTGAAATACGACAGATCGGTATAAATTCGAGCTGTCTGCGGATGATAGTTGCCAGTGCCGATGTGGCAATAAGTTGCTGTGTGTTGTCCTTCTTTGCGAACGATCATGCCGAGTTTGGCGTGGGTCTTGAGTTGCTGGAATCCGTAAATCACGTGAACGCCCGCTTTTTCAAGCTCACGCGCCAGATTGATATTCGCACTTTCATCGAATCTCGCCTTGAGTTCGACCACCGCAGTGACCGATTTGCCGAGATCGGCGGCTTCCTTAAGAGCTTCGACAATAGGACTGTCTTCGCGGGAAGTTCGGTAGAGCGTCCACTTAATGGCAAGCACATTTGGATCCTGAACGGATTGACGCAAATACCGCAGAACCACTTCAAATGATTCGTAGGGATGGTGAACGACAAAGTCCTTGGCTTTAATTGCTGCAAATACGTCACCACCGAGTTCTTCGACACGCTCAGGAAACCGAGCTGTAAAAGGTGGGAATAGGAGCTCTGGACGATCATCGACGACAAGTTTGGAAACGTCAGCCAGGCCCACGATGCTGTTTTTTATAAAGATGGCTTCTTCGCGGACATCCAGCTGGTCAATGACGAATTGGCGCAGACTCGAATTCATGTGACCGTCAATTTCCAATCGGATCGCGCTGCCGCGTCTGCGTCTGCGAAGTAGCGCTTCATAGGCTGCTGTGAGGTCTTCAGCTTCTTCCTGGTACTCGATATCACTGTCGCGAATGATGCGAAAAATGCCGTGGTCTCGTATCGTGAACGACGGAAAGAATTCAGAAAGGAACAGACCAATTGCGGTCTCTATTGCAATGAAACGAATATCTCGGTTCCCCTTCCCTTCCGTTGGCAATCGCATAAAGCGCTCCAGCTGCGGCGGGATCGGGATCAGACCCGTCATGGCCTTATCGTCTGAGCCCAGCATTTCCACAACGAGCGTCAAACCCTTGTTCTGGACAAACGGAAATGGGTGGGACGGATCCACATTCAGGGGAGTAAGGACGGGAAACAGATGCGCAAAAAATAGATCCTCTAGCCATCGTCGCTCAGCTGGTGCGAGTTCGTCGGGCGAGACGATATGGATCCCGGCGGTTTGCAATTCGCGCTTAAGTTCGTCCCACAGCTTCGATTTCTCTGCGACCAGATCAGCGGTAACGGCATTGATTGCATTGAGTTGTTGTTGAGGTGTTTTTCCGTCGGCACTGAGTTCCTTAACGTCTACTGCAACTTGGCCGTATAGCCCGGCGGCTCGAACCATATAAAATTCATCAAGGTTAGATGCCGAGATCGACAAAAAGCGCAATCGCTCGAGGAGGGGATGCTTCTTGTTCTGAGCCTCTTCTAGGACACGCTTATTGAATTGCAGCCAGGACAATTCGCGATTGTAAAAGCGAGCCGATCCCGTAGGTACAGAACCTGCAGTCGCCTTTTGTACTCGTCGTACCGAGGGGTTTGCGCCGCCGTCAGCCTGTTTCTTAATTTTGATTGCCGTGCGGGCACCTACTTTGCTTTCCGTGGCCGCCTTGGCGCCGGTCTTGAGTTTGGTGCTAGGTTTTTTCGCGGATTTGGCCTCAGCTGGGGCCCCCCTTCTAGCCAAGGTCTTTGGCTCGCCCCGCGCCTTGGCCGGCGTTGTCGTCTTGGTTGCAGATGAGGATCTCTGCCCTTTCTGGGTCTTTGCCCTCGCCGTGGTCTTACCCTCGGCCTTATTTATACTTTTATCCGTGATCTTGTTCTTATTCGTGGTCTTTGCTTTCGTTTGGCTCCTGCCCGAACCCGAACCTGAACCCGAACGAACCTTTGCGGACGTTTTGGTTTTGACCGCAGGCTTCGCGTCAGGAATTGCTCGCGCTCTCGTGGTCGCCATGTCTCATTTTTCCGTGGGCGCACCTTCGCGCAAAGCAGACGGGCATTTGAACGCCCCGGGGACCGAAGGCAATCAAAAAAATCGCAGGTAGGTGCCGCGTGTAATGAAGCACCAATCGCTCCCTTGTATCGGTAGTAAGGACCGGAGCTTTTGCCGGATTATGATATTCAATTCAAGAATTTGCAGGAAATAGTTTATAAATCACTTCTCGAGCAAGAAGTTTCGTCACTTTGCGTTGCTTTTTAAGGGCCGCATGGTCAAGCTCGGCCACGAGGCGAACAGCTGCCTCGGCAGATCGCTCCATATTCGACAGGATGTATTTGACTGTAGCTGGCTTGATGACCAATTGGCGGTCCGAGAACATCTTGACCAACAGTGCGTGTAGCAATGGCTCATCAGGCGGTTCAATAGCGGTCATCGGCAGCGCGCGCAGCCGCGACCGTAGGTCAGGTAGGTCTATTGAGAGTTCGCCGGGGAAAACGCGCGAAGTGAGCAGCAGGGATCGTTTGTTCTCGCGTGAGTAATTGATGAGATGAAATAGCGCCTTCTCACTCCCGACCCCAAAGTGAATATCTTCTACTACGAGCGAGTTGAAGTCAGAAAAAGATATCTCGTCATCATCGCACAGATCGCCAGCCGATATCGAACGCCCCCCCGTACGACCCAAGAACACAGATGCTAGGTGACTTTTTCCGGATCCGGGCGGCCCGCAGATGATTGTGGTTGTGCTCTCCCAATCTGGCCAACGATCGATGAGAGCTACCGCTGCGGCATTGGATGGGCTGACCAGAAAATCATCCTCACCGAAAGCGTGCTGGTGAGGTAGGTCCAGGACCAGTTGTTCCGGCGACGTATTCATACCATTTCACAATCATCAAACTCGCGTGTCAGGCGCATTTCAACGAGAACGCACCGACTCACCTCTTCAGGCTTTATGTACTGACGGTATCGGGGATGTCCCTCTGGAAACTGCCCTGCTGCTCTGGCCAATGAATGTCTGGGTAGCAGATTACTGAGCAAAACGATATTCTGTCCAGTCACGTTTCGTTGGAGATGTCCATCCGCAGCGCTACTGTTCTTAACGACGAACTGATGCGCAAGCCAGTCGCAGTTGGCGAACTAGGCGTCGCTCTCGTGTGGATCGCTCATGTGAGCCAACCATGCCCAAACGTATGCGCCGAGCGAGAGCAGCGTCAGGATTGCGGTCGTCCAGACCATGATTACTCTGAATTCGGCCAATCCGAGTCCAAAGCCCACATCCGCCAGCACAGTTGCCGCAAGAATAATCTGCGCCGCAGTATTGGCCTTGCTGACTGTCAGTGGTTGGATCTTTAATGGCCGGGAGAGCAACCAGGCAACCAGAACGCCCAGCACGATCAATATGTCGCGCGAGACGACTGCCACGACAAGCCAAGATGGCAGTTCTCCGAGGACGCCCAGTGCGATAAATACACTGACTATCAAGAGTTTATCAGCTAGCGGATCAAGATGTGCGCCAAGTTCAGTTTGCCATGAGAACTTTTTGGCCAAAAAGCCATCGAGGGCATCACTGATGCCGGCGACAACGAAAAAAAAGAACGCGGTCTGCGCGCGGCCGGTAATCAATAGCCAGAAAATCAACGGGACGAGTACAGCCCGGCAGATTGTAATCAGATTAGGTATGTTCACGAGATTTCCAAAGGCGCTGCGGTGTCGACATCGAGACGCAGACAATGAGACACTGACACTGGGTATCAGACACACAGTCTCTCATATTGAGGTTCTGACACTGAGGTTCTGACACTGAGGTTTTGACATCGAGATGCAGAACTCGATGCGAAATGAGCTTGCTGGCTGCAGTGCGACAAAAGGTAAATGACCAAGCCTCACATTTTAGCGCCGAAATCGAAGCTGTACAGCCGCAATCATTGTCACGTCTGAAGCTGAAGCTTAGTCGTCATTGCAAGACCCACGTTCCATTGACGAAGTCCAAACGCAAGCCCTGACTCGCAAGTGCTGCGCGCAATCGTTGGCCTCCTCCAGGGTAACGCATGCTGACGCGAGCGCCACGGGCAGACAAGCCGCCGGTCACAAAGTCCTCAACACCGGGTAGACCTGACAAGAGGGCCTGGCGGCTATTCCATTGGGCCAAATTCTGAAACGATACCCACAGTTGCACATCCTGGAGTCCAGCAGTAGCCGTACCGATAACGCCCACCCCAGCATTGGGCGCATTTACTGCCTTCCAGCGACCTTCGAGGACACCAAGTGTGATGACGGCTGCAAGTTCAAGCGAGTAAAGAAAATCTTGTGAATCCAGCAAATAGTTCCGCGACAGCGCAAACTGGCCGACTGCATCTCGACCTGCGACCACCACCCTCAGACGGTTTTTGCTTGGTCGAGGCTGAACAATAGCCAGTATGAGACGCTTGCTGCCGAATGCGGACGTTGCCTGCTCGAGCGCGGTGGCGTCACTCTTGATGATTCCTCGGATTAGGTTGGGATTGAGAGCTGTGCTTTTGCGGGAAATTTTGATTGGTGCTAAGGCGTTGGCCAAATCTAGGTCGGCCCATGCTTTGCGCCAAAGTTTGCCCCCAGCGCTCGGTGACATTTGTGCCGTAATGCCTAGAGTTCCAGGTGGTGCCGGACTGAATAGGGTGACGAGTTTTGTTGCCGGAGCGGCACGGTCCACAAAAGGAATTGCCTGCCGGCGAAGCAGTTGTTTCACTGCCCGAGCAGAGAACGAGTAATCCAGGGTCGCGATATATCGAGTTCCGGAATTGCGCTCGGATCGTACAGAAACACCCGCGATGAGGGACTTCGTATTCGGAACTTTAAGGTCGGCGACTCGCCTGTAGGCAGCTACCGGAACTATCCGCTTCAACAAGGATCGAAATGCCGCGGCTCGACCCTCTGCGATTGCCTTCCTTTTCGCGGCGACCGCATTTTTTGCTTTAGATTCAATAGGGTAATTTGCAATTGTGAAGATGCTCTCGGCGGCCCTGGCGGCTTGAGGCAGGCAAGCAATGCTGGCCCAGCTCACCATTGTCCAGGCGGCTAACATGTGAAATCTGTTGGCTTTCAAAAGGCCCAGAGGGCTTCCTGATGTCATTTTGCAGGACTGCTTTCGTTGGCTCATCATCGGTGCATTTGCCTCTGCGTTTGCCGCGAACTTTGACCATCGGTACGTTTCATCGGCGACATTCCCTCTTTCTTGTGTCCCTTGAAAACGTCACAGAGCATTCGATCCCAGCAGTCGATCCCAGCATTCGATCCCAGCATTCGATCCCAGCGTCTCGTCCTGTTGTGGTTCCTTTGGCATTTGATCTCAGACCACTAATCTCAAGTAATTCACATGGGGCATCGACCCGCTCCGCACTGCGCAAGCTTCAGGTATCTTTGACGGTTGTAGAGGCCATGCCGAGAGCTGCGGGGCAACCCAGTTCAGTTGAATGCTCAGCTGTCATCGCGCGTCCAAAACTCCGGCAATATTGATTTTGCCGAGATTTGGGCCAAAAGTTCGGTGCTATCATGGCAGCTGGAGTAACGATTCATTTCGAGTTTGACGCGATCCAATGGCGCATGGACGCCGATTAGGTGAGTTGGCTGATGTGTGTTGGGCTCGGCTATCCGTTGGGCTCAGATCTGTGTCGGGCTAAATTCCGTCCCGGACTTGTTTCCGTGTTGCGGCCTCAAGACCAAAGTGGCTGGCCATCAGAAGGACGGGCGAAGAGGAAGGCGGGAGAAGCGTTGACTGAATCTCAGGAAAGAAAAGGCCCCTTAACGTATAGCGATGCAGGCGTCGATATAGACGCAGGCAGTGCTCTCGTAAGTGCAATAGCTCCAATCGTTCGTGCCACCAGACGGGCTGGCGCCGACGCGGATCTCGGCGGTTTCGGAGGTCTTTTTGACTTGAAGGCAGCCGGGTTCAGTGACCCAATTCTGGTCGCGGCAAATGATGGAGTTGGCACCAAACTCAGATTGGCGATTGAAACCGATTGCCATGATACGGTCGGCATCGATCTTGTTGCGATGTGCGTCAATGATCTCATCGCGCAGGGCGCGGAGCCGCTCTTTTTTTTGGACTATTTTGCTTGCGGCCGCCTGGATCCCAAGACCGCCGAAGCCGTGATTTCAGGGATTGCAACGGGTTGTCAGCAAGCAGGATGTGCGCTCATAGGTGGGGAAACCGCCGAAATGCCGGGGATGTATGCTGAAGGCGATTACGATTTGGCCGGATTTGCGGTGGGTGCTGCAGAGCGAGACAGATTGTTGCCGCGAGGGGACATCCAAATTGGCGACCAAGTAGTAGGCCTCATGTCGTCCGGTGTTCATGCGAACGGATTTTCACTGGTCAGACGTCTTGTCGTCGAGGCCGGATTGGATTGGAGTTCTGTCGCCCCTTTCGACGACGAGCGATCCCTGGGCGAAGCGCTTCTAACGCCAACGCGAATTTATGCTTCGGCTGTCATGCAGTTGCTCGCTCAGACGCAACGGGTCAAGGCGATCGCACACATTACAGGTGGTGGCCTAATTGAGAATATTCCGCGAATCCTTCCCGATAATGTGGGCGTGTGCCTCGATCAAAGTAAATGGTCGCGTTCGCGGGTCTTTGAGTGGTTGAGCCACGCCTCGGGTTTAGAGACGATAGAATTCGCCAGGACTTTTAACTGTGGGATCGGTTTGGTGGCGATCGTCGGTGCCGACGGGCTTGACCACGCCTTGACCAGTCTCGCGGCCGCAGGCGAAGTTGCTTCGGTCATTGGTGACGTCACCGGCGTTCCCGGCGTTCTCATCACAGGAGAACCGAGGCCTGGGTCATGACTGGGGTACGTAGTCGTCTACGCATACCGGCGGTCATCCTAATATCGGGTCGCGGGTCCAATATGATGGCGCTCGTCCAGGCTGCCGCATCGCCCGACTATCCCATTGAATTTGTGGCGATCATCGCTAACAGACCCAACGCTCCAGGGGTCGAGTGGGCGCGCGAGCGAGGTATCAAGACAATTGTGATCGACCACACGTCATACGACAGTCGCGCTGAATTCGATGAATCTCTGGACAAAGCAATTTCTGCCTGCAGGGCTGAATTGATTGTTTGTGCAGGATTCATGAGAATCCTTACAGGAGAATTTGTTTCGCGGTGGGCAAACCGCTTGATCAATATCCATCCATCGCTGCTGCCGGCGTTCAAGGGCCTCAATACGCATTCTCGAGCATTAGAGGCGGGCGTCAAAATTTCTGGATGCACGGTCCACTTTGTCACACCAGAATTGGACACTGGTCCGATTATCGCTCAAGCAGCCGTTCCGGTTTTGCCTTTCGATACTCCTGAAACACTTGCAAACCGCACTCTGCAGGCAGAGCATGTGATTTATCCAGAGGCTTTACGTCTTGTTGCTGAGGCGTTCGACTCTCCAGGAAATTCTGGTCAAATAGCCCATGATTTGGCATCGGGGAGGCAGGTTCTTTATTCTCTATATATCAACAAGTTGTAGTTATTTTCTGCTATCATTTGTAATCTATTCACCACGATTCGCGTTAAAGTGAAGCGGAAGCCGTAGGAGCGATAGACTCGGGTATAAGCACGATGGTAGTGCCGCGACGTTTAAGCTTGCGGGTGCGCAAATTCGAGAATCGGCAGTATTCTAATGCAAGTTGATTTGCGATTCGCCGGACGATAAGCGCGGCGCCATGCTTTTGACCTCGACGGCCAGCCTGAGTCGTCCCAGACGACCGTCTTAGACAGAGATGCCAGTGCAAGCGTGCCCAGCCGATGAATGCCGTGCTGGCAGACTTTTACGACGGTGGAGCAAACACAAACAATGACTTCAGCTACTGCGCAATCTGCGCCTTCTCACACCAATCATACCGATGGGCTCGGAGAGGAGTCATCGATATGGTTCAAGCTGACCCCGCTCTTAAAGGGGCCTGACAATCCTATGACTCTGTTGATGGAGATGGCCCGTCGCTATGGCAGTCCACTTCAGTTGAACATGGCCAATCAGCGCATCGTCCTGTTGAGCGAACCTGAGCACTTTAAACGGGTGCTGGTCACCAATGCGACAAACTATGAAAAGTATTTCGATGGCCTCAAGCCAATTTTTGGGAAATCGATGATTACGAACGACGGTGCACTGTGGCAGAAGATTCGCATGCCGCAACAGCCGGCGTTTCACCCGGACATGTTCGTCGATTATGTGCCCTACTTCGTCGCGGCCATAAACCAGAAAATGGAACACTGGGCCGACCTTGCACAGAAGGGTGAAACCTTCGAAATGGTCGAGCAGACCTGGACGCTTGCAGCAGATATGATCTGTAAAGCTCTGTTCGACCGGGATATGCCGTTCAATCCCCACTTTGTGTTCAAATGCGTTAAGTCCTACACAGACGTGACGAACCACAAGTCGATCCGGCACAAGAAAGTCACGGGCGAGGTGTTTGAGATCACGGAGGAGGATCCGGCCAAAGCCATGGAGACCTGGGCGAGCGTTCCTGAGCTAGTGATGGCCGCTAACCCGCGCGAGTACCGTGAACAGACGTTGCTCAAGATGATAGAGGCCGCCGTTGCCGATCCCAGCGTTCCAGAGTTCGATCAGCAGCAAGCGATCGATGAATTCAAGCAGTATCTTTGGGCTGGAACCGAGACAACGGCTCTGACGCTTGCTTGGTCGCTATACCTAACCTCAGCGCATCCGGAAGCTGCTGAGCGGATTCGTCGGGAAGGCGATGAAGTTCTCGGGGATCGCGAGCCGACAGCCGCGGACTATTCGGCGTTGGTTTATACGCGTGCAGTTATTCAAGAAACGATGCGAATCTATCCGCCGATATGGGGGCTCATTCGCGTTGCTGCAGCAGAAGACGAAATTGAAGGCAAGGCCATCAAGCCAGGCGATCGAATTGTTATGTTTGCGTATGGAGCGCATCATGACGAGCGTTTCTGGGACGCGCCGGAGACGTTTCGTCCAGAGCGTTGGATGGGGGATGCTGCAAAAAAGCGTCAGAAATATACCTATTTACCGTTCGGAGGAGGCCGCAGATCTTGTATCGGTGGGGCCATGAGCCAAGTGGAAAACACGCTGGCACTGTCCATTTTGTTGCGCCGCTTTCGCCCCGAGTACGTTGGCAGCGAACCACCGGGAATTACCGCCACCGTGACGTTGACGCCACGCGGAGGACTCATGTTTAAAGTGCATGAACTGAGCTGAGACTTGACTGAGCCTAGCTGTTCCGGGGCTAGGCTGAGTTAAAAGTTGCGTATCGGAGTAAAGAGGTATGGACCAGGCTATTTTGGCCGATTTGGCGCCGACCGGTGTTCTGCGAGCGGCCATCAACATGGCAAATTTTCTGTTGGTCACTGGTATTGCGCCGAATGGAGATCCTCAAGGCGTTTCACCAGATATGGCCCACGCTGTAGCTGATCGTCTCGGTGTGAGCCTTGCGCTTATTACCTATTCCGCTCCGGGGCCTCTGGCAGACGACGCCGGAGCCGACAAATGGGATATTGGTAATATCGGCGCCGAGGCCCAGCGCGCCGAAACAATTGCATTCACCGCTGCTTATTGTGAGATTGAGGCAACCTACCTTGTGCCAGCCGGCTCGCAACTGCAATCCATTGCTGACGTCGATAAACCCGGAAATCGGATTGCGGTCTATGGAAGATCAGCTTACGGCTTGCGATTGCAGCGCATTGTCAAGAACGCGGAACTGGTGCTGACGGATTCCCTCGATAGTGCCTTCGAGACGTTCAGGGATCGAAAGCTTGAGGCCTATGCCAGCTTGCGGCCCCGTTTGAACAAGGATCTTGAGTTGCTTCCCGACGCGCGTATCCTGGATGGCAAATTCTCGGCCGTCGAGCAGGCCATCGGAACACCGCGCAAAAATAGTGCTGGCGCAGCTTTTTTGCGTGAGTTTGTCGAAGATGCCAAAGCATCGGGGTTGGTTGCGCAACTCATCGAGAAACACGATGTCGATGGTTTGTCTGTGGCACCCTTGGCCTAGTTCCACCACGGCGGCTCAGCCAGATCCTATGATCTGGACGAGATGACATGACTTAAATTATATGACGCCATCGACTTGGAGCGCAGCCAGCGTCTCGGCATCCACTCCGACTTGCGCGAATATCTCGGCATTGTGTTCACCTAACCGAGGTGCAACGCGACGGACGCCGATACTGTCGCCCATGCGGAGGGGTGTTCGGATATGAGGCACGTCGCCAAGCTCATCGTCAGGCACATGCACGACCATCTGGCGGTGCAATACTTGCGGGTCACGAAACAGGGCATCGTATGTATTGACCGGCCCACAAGGTACGCCGGCAGCTTCCAGCGCCTTAATCCAGTGCGTCGTTGTGTGAGTTTTGAGGGCGGCCTCCATTTCTTCCTCAAGTACAGCACGATTTTGCATACGCCTTTGGCTGCTACAAAAGCGCTCGTCGTCGCACCATTCCGGATGTCCTAAAGCCGCTGAGCAACGCTCCCAAATCGCCTGGTTGGATGCGCCAATCATAATGTAGCCGTCGCGGGTCGTCATTCGTTGGTAAGGCGCATTTTGCCGATGACGCGAACCTTGTCGGGTTGGTTCTATGCCATCGGCCAACCAGGCAGCGCTCGTCCATGAGCTGTAGCCGATCGCCGTCTCAAGCAAAGAACACTCAATGAGCTGCCCAGCGCCGCTCCTGGAGCGTTCAAAAAGCGCGGCAAGAATACCCTGTGCCGCCCACATTCCAGTTCCGAGATCACAGATCGGAAGCCCGACCGAAGTGGGCGGGCCGTCGGGTTCACCGGTAACCGTCATGATGCCGCCCGCCCCCTGCGCGATCAGGTCAAATCCTCCGCGCGCCGCCGACGGACCGTCGTATCCAAACCCGGATAGCTGAGCATAAATCAGTCGTGGATTGATTGTCTTCAGATCGTTGAAGCCAAGACCCGCACGCGGCATTACGGTCGGTCTGTAATTCTCGACAAGAATATCCATCTGCGAGACTAGCTTTCTAAACAGCGCTTTCCCCGCAGCCGTCTTGTAGTTCAGAGTGATGCCTTTTTTGTTGCGATTAATGTAAAGGAAGTAGGGGTTGCGCTCGCTGCCATCGCCCATCTCTCGCGACGAATCTCCGCGACCTGGGCGCTCCAACTTTATCACCTCAGCTCCCATATCTGCCAATATCATAGTGCAAAATGGGCCTGCCATGTGCTCAGTCAGATCCAGCACGCGCACACCGTGCAGTGGACCCTTGCTAGACTCGCTCATTGTTTCGCTCTCCTTCAGCTTATTCAGTCTTCTGGATTCTAATTTCAGTTGCCCATTATTTGCGTATAACGTTCCCAATATCGCGGCCAAACTTCAGGGTTGATTAAACGAGAGGGGCGCTTGCCCTGAAGTACCTCTATGAGCTGGTCGCTTGCGATGCGGGCCATGCGACGACGCGCTTCCTGTGTCACCCCTGCAGTATGGAATGTTGCCACGACGTTTTCCCGTCCGAGCAAGGGGTGGTCGAGCGGTGGCGGTTCAACGTCCCAGACATCTAATCCGGCGCCACCAAGATGACCGGACTCCAGTGCGGCAGCGAGTGCAAATTCGTCGTGAATACCGCCTCGCGCCGTTGTGATCAAAATGGCACCGCGTTTCATCTTTGCCAACGCTTCGGCACCTATCAAACCTGTTGTTGATTGATCGCGCGGGCAGTGCACAGAAACGAAGTCGGCGTGAGACAGTAGATGCTCGAGAGTGACTTTCTCGCCACCAAGTTTGGAGATTGCAGTACTGTCAACAAACGGATCTGTTGCGATGACCCTCATTTCAAAGGCCCGAGCCAGACGGCACACCTGACGACCCACGTTTCCAAAGCCGATCAGGCCAAGTGTGCGACCGGCAATTTCGCGACCCATAAGATCTTCGCGATTGCGACCTCTCGCTTCGCGCAAATACCGATCCGTTTCCGAAATTCGCTTTGACAGGTCGAGGATGAGGCCGAGCGTATGTTCGGCAACAGATCGCGCATTTCCTCCAGCTTGGTTGACCACGATGACCCCATGATTGGTGCAGGCATCAACGTCGATCGTGTCATATCCCGCTCCGCTTGCAGATACGCAGAGAAGATGGGGCGCGCGATTGAGCAGTGTCTCTGTCGCCCACCATTGCTCCAACAGTTCGTCACGCGCCGACGAGATTTGGTAGGCGTGCGCCGCGCCAAATGCTAACCAGGATGCCTCAGTGTCGGCCTGATTGAGCGTGACCAGTTCGACATCGGGCGCGCGCGAAAACCGTGCGGTCATTTCTGGATGTATCCAGTGATCAAAGCGCAAGATGGTCTTCAGAGTGTCGGTCATGTACAATCCTGGAATAGACTTGCTGATCCGCCAAATTCGGAAGTGGGCGGCACTACGGTTGACACACAAGAAGCCGTCAAGCAGTACGGCAGTTGATATCTGGGTTATGTTCAAAAATGGAGACCAGAGTAATTCGCGCAGTCTAAGACGCGAGCATTGAAATGTCCCTTGGACAGCGCCAATAATTCTGCTTAATTGCTCTTATGCTCGATCAAAAACCTCGCATGGCCGTCATATCGGATGAAACTGGGCCGCGTCTCGATACCTGTCTTGCGTTTGCGGCGGAGGAAGGGTTGGATGCCATTGAGATCCGACAGGTCGATGGCATTAATCCATTGTCGCTCAAATCGACTCAATTGGACAGCGCGGTGCGCCGCGTCAAGGCGGCTGGCCTCGCTGTTGCAGGCATCGCGACACCGTTGTTCAAATGGCCCGCGCCCGGGCAGTCGGTGGAAGATCTGGGTGACCAATTCGGCTTCGATCGGGCAGGCAGGACTGACGCACAATTATTCGAGGAAGCCATCCGCGTCAGTGACGCATTCGAGACTCGCAATCTTCGGATATTTAGTTTTTTGACCTATGAAGGGTTCAAAGTTACGGATCTCAAGCCCGATTTCGATGCATTGCTTGAGCTAGCCGAGCGGCACGACAAAGTACTGATGGTTGAAAATGAGTTTGTTTGCAATATTGCGCGCATGGACCAGTTTCCGGACTTGCTAGCGGAATTTGGTTCGGATCGGCTTCAGCCATTGCCCGATATTGCCAACAGTGCCTGGGTCGGAGAAACTCCATCGAAAGAACTATTGGCCAGCGTTCTTTCGCGAGCATGGCACATACATTTCAAGGATTACGCGTCCGAGAGCAATAGCTTTGTTGCATTGGGCGAAGGTGACATCGACATTCCGGGATATGTAAAAAGTCTTTTTGAGAACGTTGGCGACCATCAACTAACATTTTCGATAGAGACTCACGCAGCGGCGGATAAGCTTGAAAATACGCGTAAGTCTCTCAATTATCTGAGGAGCGTGCTTGGCGATCGATGAGGATCGCCCCAATGACCAATCGGGAGCCCGGTTTTGCCTCGCATAACGCCAAAAGAACGAGACGATATTCCTGAGAATCTGAGACCTTTGTGGGATAAGATGTTGGGCTACGGCGACTTTGCCGATCAGGCCGGCGTTATGGCCTACCGGCCTCCAATTTTCGAAATGGGATGGGGAATGTTAACGGCTCTGGCGGAGGAGGCGCATACCCCAAAACGCTATATTGAACTCGCAATTGTTACGGTTTCGTTGCTGAACGAGTGTCCATACTGTGTGTCGCATCATGCGCCAAAACTTGCTGTAGAGGGTATCTCGCTAGGGGGGGCGAGAGACCTCTTGAGTTACTCACACCATCCCGAGTTGGATGAGATCGACAAGCTGGTGGTTGAGTATGCGATAGCAGTCACGACGAAGTGGAACCGGACGCGAGACGAAATTTTTGTGAGGCTGCGCACGCATTTTAGCGACGCGCAAATCGTAGAAATCACCTGGCGTGCCGCTTTATGTGGAGCATTCAACCGATTTAATGACATTCTGCAACTGGACGAGGGGCATAGCGGCGTCGAACATAGCGATGACAGCGAGGCAGCTGAGTGATGCAGCACTGGAGCAGCTTCGCGAGGGCGTTTCGTACTCCTCTGGGCTTCTTGCTATGCCCATTCAATCGCGCACAATGAATACGGACTGCCTGGCATGGCGCAAGACGCGTGCCGCATTGGGACCCAGTAAATAGTCTTTTAACTCCGGGCGATGGGAAGCCATGACGATTAAGTCGCACGAAAGTTTGTCGGCTGCAGCTCGGATCTCGTCGTAGATGGTTCCATGCGCGACATGCATATGGATTGTCGACGGAGATTTGGCTGATTTCTGTACGATCGCCGCCAATTGCTTCTGCCCTTCGGCCAGCGCCTTCTTCTCAAAATCAGGCGGAAAAAAACTGCCAACAACTGCCATTCCCACAGCGGGAACAACAACAATCGTGTGCAACTCCGCTCCGTAGTCCAGCGCAAGTTGTTCGGCTAGCGGAAGCACCCGGACCCATGAACTCTCATGACCAACATCGATTGGTACAAGAATTTTTTTGAACATTATTGACCCCTTTTTTGCTCCGCATAAGACAGGCGCTTGTCCGAATCAAAACGCAGGCTGAGTCTGCCGTCGCCGCTGAAATAAAATTATGAACCCCAAGAGCAGCGCCGCCGGGATGTAGAGGATCTCCTTTGGCAAACGGTCATTGGCGACTTCGACTGAACTGACAACAACTGGCTCATCAGCTATAAAGTCGAAGTTCTCTAACTTTTTTAGGAACTTCGATGTGAACGGCGGTTCCTCAACTTTGGCCGCTTCACCATCAACATCGAGTAGTATTCCAGCCGCTTCGACGCGCTCTTGGCCACTCCCACTTTTGCCGAGCGGCACGATTAATGTTTTCCGATCTAACTTGTCTGGATTGTCGACGTTCGGTCCAGAAATATTCAAGCGGAGTTCGCCACCTTCTGGAAGGGTTTCGGCAATTGCAAAGACGTCCGTGCCAGACCGTTGTTCAAATTTCGGAATGATCTGGTCCATCCAAAAACCGGGGCGGAACAATGTAAACGCAATCAGCAACAGCGCAACGGTTTCCCACACGCGATTTTTGGCAAAAAAGTAGCCCTGTGTTGCCGCCGCAAACAGCATCATCGCCAGAGTTGCCACGATAAATACCGCTGCGGCCTTCGTGGGTGTGACATCGATCAAAAGGAGCTCGGTATTGAAAATGAACAGAAACGGCAGAAGTGCAGTTCGGATGTCGTACATAAAGCCTTGAACACCGGTCTTTATCGGATCGCCGCCAGAAATTGCCGCAGCGGCGAAAGCGGCAAGACCGACCGGCGGCGTGTCGTCCGCGAGGATCCCGAAATAGAATACGAACAGGTGCGCGGCGACGATCGGTATTATCAGTCCGCTTTTCGCGCCGAGGGTCACGATCACAGGCGCCATAAGCGCAGAAACAACAATGTAATTGGCTGTTGTTGGCAATCCCATGCCCAAAATAAGACTCATGAAGGCCACGAGTATCAACAGCAAGATCAAATTGCCGCCGGAGATAACCTCTATAAATTCCAAAATAACGTTGTGAGCGCCAGAAAGAGATAGCGAGCCAACGATCACTCCGGCTGCGGCAGTGGCGATGGCGATTGAAATCATGCTGCGTGCGCCGGCGATCATCCCCTCAAAACAGTCTCGGCCACCGCGGGAGAACGCGGAGCCCATTTTGCCGCCGTCACCTCGGAAGAGTGCTTTCAGCGGATTCTGGGTGAGTGTTACGAAAATCATGGCGAAGCATGCCCACGATGCAGCGAGTGCCGGCGACAGTTTCTCTGGCGTCGGCAAGATGCACCAGATCAGAATGATGATGGGCAAAATGTAGTAAAGTCCGGTCAGCGCAACATCTCCTGCTCGCGGAAGTGCGGTGAGCGGTGCGTTCGGGTCGTCGACTTCGAGATCGGGACGCTGCGCTGCAATCATGACGAGCACAACGTAAGCAATCGCGCAGATGGCGATAACACCCGTGACCGTTAGGCTTGGATAGAGGTAGGCGACCAAATCGAGGAGGTAATAAACCGCGGCGAACAGTGCGATAGTCAGCAAAATTCCTGTGAAGACGCGAACGAGTCGAATGCCCAGTGTTAGTGTCGCCGAAGGTTTTTCCAGTCCCTTCAAACCAAGTTTCAGCGCTTCCAGATGTACGATGTAAACCAGAGCTATATAGGAAACCAGAGCCGGTACGAGTGCGTGTTTCAAGAGTTCCGTGTACGGTGTGCCGGTGAATTCGGCCATAAGAAAGGCTGCCGCTCCCATTACGGGCGGCGTCAATTGGCCGTTAGTGGAGGACGCCACTTCGACGGCCCCAGCCTTTTCTGGTGAGAGGCCAGTTTTCTTCATAAGTGGGATTGTAAACGTGCCGGTGGTAACAGTGTTGGCGATCGATGAACCCGAGTAGATGCCGCTCAGCGCCGAAGCGACGACGGCAGCTTTGGCCGGACCACCACGCAGATGACCAAGCAGAGAAAACGCCAATTTGATGAAATAGTTGCCAGCGCCTGCTTTCTCGAGGATCGAGCCAAACAACACGAACAAGAATATCATTGTCGCTGAGACATCAAGTGGTTTGCCAAAAACACCTTCGTCCTGGATCCAATAGTGCCAAAGCGATTTACCAACCGAGGCGCCTTTCCAGCGGATCGTTTCGGGTACCCATTCACCCGACCCGAAGAAGACATAAGCCACAAAGACTGAAGCGACTATGAGGAGGGGTAGACCTAACGAGCGATAAACGGCGATCGCCAGGACGGTCAATCCGGTTGCACCAATGGCAATGTCGATATTGTTGAATGAGCCGGCACGATTTGCGATGTCTTCATAGTTGAAGACAGCGTAAAGGCAAACGATTGCACCGAGTACGGCTAAAACCCAATCGTATATCGGGATCGTGTTGCGCGGGCTGGAGCGCAAGAGCGGGTAGGCCATTGAGGCCAGGATCAAGGCGAAGACCAGGTGGATGCGACGAGCGTGATTCAGGAGATCGAGGAAAAAACTCTGTCCCGTAATCTCAGCCATGAGATAAGGCAACTGCGTTGCAATGAAGAGTTGATAAAATGACCAGGTGAACGCGATCGCAAGGAACAGCTTCAGTTGCCATCCTACTGGGTTTCGCGCGCCCGTTTCTACCTGGGCGACCATCTCGTCAGCTGTGCTAGATTCTGTTGCCGAGTTCTGTGCCATCTAGACCCCAATAACGGACCGGTAGTGGAGCGCCGCCACCTTAGTAGATGGAGCAAATCTCAGTGCCCAAGCGTGCGCAAAAATGGCGGGGGAGAGTTCCGCCCGCCGAACGAGGATACAGCAGTTACTGGATCCAGCCCTTTTCCTTATAGTACTTGACCGCACCCGGATGCAGCGGTGCGGAAAGACCGTCCTTTATCATTTCCTCCGGCTTTAGATTTTTGAAGGCTGGGTGCAGTTTCTTGAACCTGTCGATGTTGTCGAAGACAGCGCTGACCACCGTGTAAACGACTTTTTCAGGAACATCGCTGGAAGTTACGAATGTCGCGCCGACACCAAAGGTCTTAACGTCTTCTTTGTTGTTATACATACCTGCTGGGATAACGGCGGTCCGGTAATACGGTCTATCGGCAACCAATTTGTCGATTGCCGGACCTGTTGCGTTAGCCAATTTGGTGGCGCAACTTGCGATCGACTCTTGGGTCAATGCAGACGGATGGCCGACTAACCAGAAGTAAGCGTCGATTTTGCCGTCGCAGACGGCTTGGGCTGTTTCCGAAGATTTCATCTGGGCAGCAAGCTTGAGATCACCGCGATTCCAGCCCATAGCTTTTTCGATAACTTCAAAGGTGCCCAACGTACCGGATCCGGGATTACCGATGTTGATCCGCTTGCCCTTAAAGTCCGAAATGTTGCTGATGCCAGAGTCTTGCCGAGCGATGATCGTAACCGGCTCAGGATGAACAGAGAATACCGCGCGAAGCTTGTCAAATTTGCCTTTGTCGGCAAACTTCGATGTGCCATTGTAGGCGTGGTACTGCCAATCTGACTGTGCGACTCCGAATTCCAGCTCACCGTTGCGAATGGTATTGATGTTGTAGATTGAACCACCGGTCGATTCCGCCGAGCATCGAATGCCGTGCTCTTTACGACCGCGATTGACGAGGCGGCATATGGCTCCGCCTGTGGGGTAATAAACCCCTGTTACGCCACCCGTCCCGATCGATATAAACTG
>JBPCWA010000391.1:0-2675 GCA_051009975.1 Hyphomicrobiaceae bacterium | reverse complement strand
TATTTGTCTTTCTTATAAGACCGCTCGGCTTCCATCCTGGTCCGATCGGACTCGGCTTGATCCTCGGACCCATCATTGAGCCGTCACTCGTTCAGGCATTGTACATCGCCGATGCAACGTCTGTCGGACGTGTGTTTTTTACAGGTACAATTAATATCATCATCATTGCACTCACTGTGGTGTCGATCGCCTTGGTGGCCTGGACACAGCGAAGTCAGTCTCGGGAACGCGCGAGCGTTTCACTCGAGGGTAGCGGTTGATGATGCAGAGTTCAGGAGCAAGACGAGCGTGCCTGGAGACATGACGTGCTACGACTGATAGACAGAGATTTCCTAACGGCCATGGTCCTATTCTTGGTTGGTGGTGTGGCCTGGCTGGCGGCTGGTAGCGACGTGAAGGATTGGGTGTTCCCACTTCTGGCCATCTATCTCATTCTCGGCATTGCTGCAGCCTTACTCATTCGCGTCATTTTCTCGGCTATTATGGAGTCTGCTCCCGACGATATACATTTGTCGGGCGAAGATAGCAGCGTTCTTTTTGACGTCCTGGTATTTCTTTTGATTGTTCTTGCCTACATGTTTTTGATGTATGGCCTTGGGTTTTGGCTTTCCAGTTTCCTAATGCTAGCACTTGCATCGACTTATCTGACGCTGGACAAAACGCGCCGCAACCTGGCCTTTGCCGTCGTCGTGCCCCTCGCTATTTGCATGGCCGCGTATTTCATATTCCTCCACGTATTCTACGTGCCGTTCCCGAAGGCGACTTGGTGGCCAGGGCTCGGATAAGTAGAAACGGATGGACGATATAGCTGCGAGATGTTGATGGCTGCTCGGCCGTTGGTGATGCAGTCAGGTCAACTTTGTTTAAGACGATGCGGCCTTTCTGGTCGGAAACGGCCTTGACAACCGAGGCCGGCGATGAATTGGGCGCGCCATGTTCTCGTAGATACATTCTGGTTCATGGTGTGTGTACATCTCAATGCACGATTGGAGGTGGTGAAATGGATGTCTTTGATCTCAATCAAGAGCAGCGTTTCGATACAAAGCAACATGTCGAGCGAATTCTCAATCAGTCAAAGGGCTCCGACGTATCGGTGGCTTGCTGGGAGCCTCAGCAAATCAGTCCCTATCATTGCCATCCGCATGCGACCGAGATTTACTTATGTTTCTCAGGCGGTGGTCACATGCGCACTCCTGAACAAGAGGTCGCCATCGTCGCCGGATCGTTTGTGGTTCATCCGCCTGGCGAGCTACACGAGTTTGTCAATGGACCGGATCGGACAATCTTATTCCGCGTGCGAATCGGAGAGGTTATGACCTCGCACCATCTGGCAAATCGTGGTGTTGAAGGTTGGAGCCAACGCCCCCAAGACCGCGCATATTTTGCTGAGAATCCGCCTTCGAATGGACCCTCTTAATTGGTTATGCCAAGTTCTACGTTTGAATGGGAGCTGGCAGCAGAACCGAAAAACGGGATGCGCCGAATTCTTCTTATCGCGACCAGGTCAATTTTTGTACACTTAACGTGCATGACCGCGAAGCGTCGGTACGGTCGCCAGAGAGAATGATTGTTGGAAACAGGCGCTAGGTTGTATTCACGCGATGGGGGGCACGGTCACCAGCTACGCGCATCAATCGTGATTTCAATCTGTCGTAGCGGCGCGCCAAGCGCCAACGAAATCTTCGAAGTTTGCGATGAACTTTACCTTCGGGAATGACCCGGATCTTGCGTATCGCTTCATCGGCGCTAGAGGCTGCTAAGGCTACCGTTTCGGCTTTTGCCAGAACAGTCGCAACACGATCTAACGAACCGGAAGCCGGGCCAGTGCGCAACAACCTGCTTTTGAACACGAATACGGACTCGACGTTTTTAGTGGTCTCGGCGTCTTTTATCCCAACTAAATTTTGTATGCTGATCCCATCGCGGATGACGAACCGGAGCGCCGCAGCTCTAGGCTGGGATCGCGCCATTTCATCGTCAATCGAATAGGGAAGACCGCAAGCAAACTTGAGACAAAGCTCGTATAAGTTGATGCCTGTTGCACCCGCGACATGAACTGGAGAATGGACGGCTGGGCGCGGATTTATCTCGATAAGATGGCACTGGTTCTGAACGCGACGAAGCTCAATAAAAATTGGTCCCCGCGTGCATCCGATATTTGACGAGATGCTACGTGCAAACTCGGTGATCGCGCTTCGCTCTGAACCACTGATGTTTGCAGGTATGTCGGTTCCGGTGACGAGAGGGATTTGTCCGTTGGCTAAATGAGATTGGGTAACAATGAGAGGCATGCCGTCGAACATAGTTACGGCGAACTGCGGACCGTCCAGATATGCCTCAACAATTAGGCTGTCTATCCCCGCGGCGCTCAACAAATAAGCCCATTCTACAGCTTCATCCGGAGTTCTGCAGATTTTGACCCCGAGAGATCCTGTTGACGAGCGTGGCTTTACAACCACGTGGCCTCCGAGAGCGGATGCAGCTTCGGCGACTTCAGACGGAGATGCAACGGCCCTGTAATCTACACTCTTGTATCCATTTGCAGCGAGAAAGTCCCTGCAGCTTAACTTGTCATTGCAGCGTGCAATCGTTGCGACATCGCCATGGGGAAGCCCAAGTGTGGCTCCGATCCGGGCTGCTAGTTCCGCCGTTGCGTCGTGGCAGGCAAATACCCC
>JBPCWA010000390.1:0-8163 GCA_051009975.1 Hyphomicrobiaceae bacterium | reverse complement strand
GCCCTTCGCAGCGCCCTCCGCGGTCTTATTGTCGTCAGCCACTGACGTTGCGATCGGGGCCGTCAAGGCCATCGACAGGCCAAGGGCGCAGATGCCGGCGATCTTGCCGCTCTTCATGGGTTAACTCCTCAAAACACGACCAAAACTGTTTTGAGTTAATACACCATGGAAGGAATGTGACAATTGATACAGCGCAGTTAGGTTCGCGGCACTCTGCCACTCCAGCCGTAACTGTCGCGGCAGTTTGTGCGATTTAATTTATTATCGGACGACGGGGCAAATCGGAAATTTCTCTATAATTGCACAGAGTTTCTGAGCCAGGGGGGGGCGAAAACGGTGCCGCAGCGCTGACAGACCAAAGAACTAAAACGGCATCTCCTTAGAAACATGAACGCGTGAAAGCGCCGCGCGGCCGACGCGGCGGATGGCGAGAACAAAGGCGGCCGTCCGCAAGTCGGTGTCATGCTGCTCGGCCGTTTCCCGCACGGCCTGGTAGGCCCGACTCATTTTCTTGTCCAGCTCAAGATTGACCCGTCCTTCGTCCCATCGGAATTGCTGAATGTTCTGCGCCCACTCGAAGTAGCTAACCGTAACGCCGCCGGCATTGGCCAATATGTCCGGCACGACCAGCGCGCCGCGCTCCACGAGCATTTGATGTGCTGCCGGTGTGGTTGGCGCATTAGCTCCTTCAATGATGATGCTGGCCTTCACGCCGGCAGCATTATCTTCATGAATAGCATTTTCTAATGCAGCCGGCACCAGCACGTCAGCATCCCAAGTTATGATCTCCGCCCCTTCAAAAGCGTCGCCAGCGGGGAAGCCTTTTACACCGCCGTGTTCGGCAGTCCACGCGATCAAGCCAGGAATATCGAGCCCGTTTTCTCGGCAGACCCCGCCGGTGTGATCGGCGACAGCGATTATGCGGGCTCCTTGTTCAGCGATCAGTCGTGCCGCATTGCCGCCGACGTTGCCGAACCCTTGCACTGCGACGGTGATTTCTTCAAAACTCCGTCCTTGCTCGCGCAGTGCTTCGGCTAAGACGTCCATCACCCCCCTACCGGTCGCGGCCTCACGCCCTTGTGACCCGAAAAGATCCAGTGGTTTGCCGGTCACCACTGCTGGCGAGAACCCGGCGAACTTGGAGTACTCGTGCATAATCCAGCCCATGATCCGAGAATTTGTGTTGACATCAGGTGCTGGGATGTCGGTTGTTGGCCCGATCACTTCCTTCATATGTTCGACGAAGCGAACTGTGATTTGGAAAAGGTCCTTTTCGGAAAGGGCATGAGGATCGCAGTTTATACCGCCCTTCGCTCCACCATAAGGCACGTCAACAACTGCGGTTTTCCAGGTCATCAGGTTAGCAAGCGCAGCAGCGTGGTCTTCATCCATTGCGGGGTGAAAGCGAAGACCACCCTTCATTGGTCCCCGCGCCTCGTTGTGTTGCACCCGATAGCCCTCGTAAGACTGCAGTTCACCGTCCTCTCCTTCGATGGCAATGCCGACTTTGACAGTGCGGTGTGGGGTAAGCAGGATTGTGCGGACCTTATCCGACAGCCCGATCACATCGGCGGCTTTGTGAAAATAGAGATGGCTTTCACCGAGCATAGTTCCTATTTTCTCCCTGTATCCTACTTTAAGTTTTCTATGTCGTTCCGGTCTATCCATCAACAGATTAACATCGGCCACCTTGCTCGCGTCAACGTTGCCCTGTCAGCACCCTCAAAATCGTACAGCGAGGTTGAGCCGTGAGGTGAAAATGCATTGGATCTGACGATTATGCATTCTCGACAGCAGTCTTAGTGACAGCGAATTACTTGCCAATGCGTGCCAAGACGCGGCAAGATCATTTTCCAGCAAGCGCCATTGGCGTGTCTGGGCGATGGAATAAGTCAAATCGACGTGATCCGGATGCGTTGCTTGGGCTGATCGGGTCAACCGAGCAATATAGCCCGGGAATTGGATTGCGATCATCTGTGCGTACTATCTTTGTGATCTTGGTTGTAGTGGGTGGGGCCTATGCCGTGTTTGTTCTGTTCCTTTATTGGGTCCAGGCAGAACTGCTGTATTTCCCAAACGCTCCATCACGCGCTCTTGGGCCTGGACCCGACAGTATTGGCATACCTTATGAAACTGTAAACCTATTGACCGAGGATGGTGCCAGTCTACATGCTTGGTATGTGCCGGCACCAAGTCCACGCGGCGTCGTGCTGTTCTTTCATGGCAACGCCGGTAATATCTCCCATCGACTCGAATCGCTGAAGATATTTCATGATCTGAATCTTTCGACATTCATTGTTGATTATCGCGGCTACGGGCTAAGCGATGGCAAAACTACCGAGCTTGGCACCTATCGTGACGCAGAGGCGGCGTGGCACTATTTGACGGAGAAGCGAAAAGTAGTCGCCTCTCGGATTGTGATATTCGGGCGATCCCTTGGTGCGGCCATTGCCGCGCACCTGGCCAGTCGCCGCAGGCCGGCGGCACTCATTGTCGAGAGTGGTTTCATCTCTGTACCTGACTTAGCAAGCGACCTTTTTCCCTGGATTCCTGCTCGATTGTTGACCCGCTTCAGCTATGCAACTGGAAACTATCTGCGCTCCGTGTCTGCGCCAGTTCTGGTCATTCATAGCCGCAACGATGAGGTCATCCCGTATGAGCATGGTATGTCGCTATTTGCGCATGCCCCTGAACCAAAGAAATTCTTGGAACTGCATGGCGGGCACAATGATGGCTTTCTGATCAGTGGCCGGCACTATATTGTCGGATTGGATGCGTTCATTGCTTCCCTGCCGAAGAGTTGAAGGGGCCTGCGCACATTTCTACCGTCGACATGCGCCCTTGGTTGAGAACTTCATATGCTCAATTGGAAAGCGTGCTGGATTAGGCCTTGGTCGCGCAATTCTCGAAATTTTGAGAAGTCAAGATATCCTCATGTCCGAAAGAACTGATTTTCGGGTCTCGGTAGCCCAAGATTTTCTCGCAGTGTTTTGCCCTCGTATTCAGTGCGATAGATGCCGCGGCGCTGCAAAGCTGGAACGACACTGTCGACGAAGTCGTCGAGGCCTTCGGGCAAATAAGGAAACATCACGTTAAATCCGTCACAGCCCTTTTCTACTAACCACTGGTGCATTTCGTCAGCGATTGTATCGGCTGTACCGACCATGGCGAGGCCGGCGAAGCCGCCGAAGCGTTGCGCCAGCTGGCGAACGGTGAGACCTTCCTCCTTAGCCAGCAGCACCGCGCGCTGTCTCCCGCTCTGACTGGTGTTGGTCTCAGGCACCTCGGGAAGCGGTCCGTCGGGGTCAAACCTGGAGGCATCGGTGCCCAGAGCGATCGAGAGAGAGGCTATGGCACTTTCGTAGTGCACGCGACTGTCGAGAAGGGCGCGCTTCTCGCGTGCCTCTTCCAGCGTTTCTCCTACAACGACAAGGCAACCAGGAAGCACTTTCAGATGATCGGGATTGCGACCGAGCTTGGCTGTGCGCTCCTTGACGTCGGCGTAGAAGGCTCGTCCGTCTTCAAGCGTGCGGGCAGAGGCAAATATCGCTTCGGCCGTGGCGGCCGCCAGTTGTCTGCCGGCATCTGAGGCGCCGGCTTGGACAATGACTGGCCAACCTTGCACAGGTCGCGCGATATTGAGTGGTCCACGCACGGAGTAGTATTTTCCCTTGTGGTTGAGCACGTGCATCTTTTTCGGATTGAAGAACACGCCACTTTCGATGTCGCGAATAAAGGCATCGTCTGCCCAGCTGTCCCAAAGCCCAGTCACGACATCGATAAACTCATGGGCACGACGATAGCGCTCGTCGTGGGCCAACTGCTCATCTTGACCGAAATTCAAAGATGCGTCAGGGTTTGATGTGGTAACGACGTTCCAGGCTGCGCGGCCGCCGCTCAGATGGTCGAGCGATGCAAATCGTCGCGCAACGTGATAGGGCGCGTCGTAGGTCGTCGATCCTGTTGCAATCAGCCCAATCTTTTCCGTCACCGTCGCTAGCGCGGAAAGTAGCGTCATGGGTTCGAACGAGGTCGTCGTAGCGCTGCGCTTGAGCGCCTCCTCAGGCATATTGAGGACCGCCAGGTGATCTGCCATGAAAAACGCGTCGAATTTTCCTTCCTCTAACTTCTGTGCGAAATGTTTGAGATGGGTGAAATTGAAATTGGCGTCCGAGTAGGCACCGGGAAAACGCCAGGCTCCCGTGTGAATGCTCACTGGCCGCATGAAGGCGCCAAGATGGAGCTTCTTAATTGTCATTTGTCTTGAACTCTCTTAGCCAAAAGCTCTTTGGAGATCGGCGGTGCCGAGTGCCAAATGTACGTTGCGTTCAGAACACTGCTTGCCCAAAATACAGATCGCCCAAGGGCAGAAAGCTTAGACGAAGTATATGGTTTCGGTTTTGCTCATTTATCATTGAAATCGGCGGGTTTGTCCCGCGAAAAGGATATGCGAGACCGCGCGATTGGTGCTTGTCACCATTCGGTGATCAAAACGGCCTTTATGACTTTGGTTGATCGGTCGTATCGTCCAAGATCTGAAGGCAGAATGGTAAAGATGACCGTGGGCAGAAAAATAGAGCCGCATATAAATTGACCCGGAGATCTCATGAGCCGTTACTTTGCTGGAGTCTTTTGCGCGTTGGTTCTGTTGATCGGTGAGCGATGCTTAGCTGAGGAACAGGCCGGCGCGCAGGCTTATTCAAAGCGAACATCACGCGGCACCGTTCGCCTCTTTGGGGGAGGGCGGAGGGCAGACGTTGGCGATGTGATCGAAAAAAGATGCGTGGTATGCCACGGTTGCTACGATGCACCCTGTCAGCTGAAGTTGTCGTCAAACCGGGGTTTGAGACGTGGTGCAAGTAAGCACGTCGTATACAACTCTAAGCGTCTTTGGGACGCTCAACCGACACGACTCGGAATTGATGCAAGGAAAGAGCATGACTGGCGCAAACTTGGATTCTATCCGGTTATCGGTGGTGCCTCTCCGGCAGACTCTTCCGTCTCCACACTCGCACAGTTGCTGGCCCTTGCTCGGTCCAATCCACCGGTGGCTGACGCCCCATTGGATAAGGGTGTTAGTCTTGACTTGCACCGCGCGTTGAGCTGTCCAAAACCGAGCGAGATAGACGCATACCTGAGTGCAAACCCCCGGGGGGGGATGCCCTACGGGACGGCGCCTCTCACCGATGCGAACTACAAACTACTAGAAGAATGGGCGCAAACAGGAGATCCGCTGCCCGAGACGTCGAGGAAAGTGCCACTAGCAGTCGCGAACGTAATCGCAAGATTCGAACTCTTTTTGAACGCACCAGATAAGCGCAGAGCGCTCGTAGCGCGATACATCTACGAGCACTTGTTCCTGGCGCATCTTCACATTGAGGGTGATGATGATGCGCACTATTTCCGAATGATACGATCGCCCACATCGCCAGGGGAGGCATCCGGGCTAGCAACAGGACAAGCGCAGGAGCAACGACGAGGGCAAGCACCGGCCGAAATTCCGACGCGTCGTCCTTTCGATGATCCGGGCCCGGATCCCTTCTACTATCGCATCGTTCCAGTCGTAGACACTGTGTTGCACAAAGAGCATATAGTGTACGAGATCGGGCTAAAGCGGATTGCCAGGTATCATCAGATATTTTTCGAGGCAGATTGGAGGGTCAGCCGTCTGCCGGACTATTCAAATCAAGCTGGCGGCAATCCATTTTCCACATTCGCTGAAATTCCAGCAACGGCCAGGTATCAGTTTTTACTCGATGATGCATTGTTTTTTGTAAGGAGCTTCATTCGCGGGCCCGTATGTTACGGTCAGGTGGCAGTTGACGTTATTGAAGATCGATTCTGGGTCGCATTCTTGGACCCCGCCGCGGACCTTTCCCTCAGGGAACCTGACTATCTGCGCAGCATCACACCAGCGTTGGAATTGCCAGTAGCAGAGGCAGACGGTGACATTGTCGAGCGCTTATTCAGCTTCTCGATGACCAGTTCCATGGATTATCTGCGCAGACGCAATTCCGCATATTCAGACGAGGCAACCGGCTATGCCGGTCTCAACTATGCATCTATTTGGGATGGAGACGGAGGGAAAAACAATGGTGCCTTGCTGACCATATATAGAAATTTTGACAGTGCTTCCGTTGTCACGGGATTTGTTGGTGCTATTCCAAAGAATGCGTGGATCATAGATTATCCTCTGTTCGAGCGGCTTTACTATAATTTGGTGGCTGGTTTTGATGTTTTTGGAAACGTCGCGCATCAATTGACAACGCGCATGTACATGGATGATCTGCGACGTGAGGGGGAAGCGATATTTCTGTCTTTCTTGCCGCGTCACCGCCGACGAGCATATTTCAACAGCTGGTATAGAGGGGAGTTTTCTCAACTTGACGAATGGCTGGAGGCTACCCCGATCGACGTAAATGTACCAACTGGGATAAAGTATCAATCCGATCGGCCGAAAGCCGAATTCTTGGAGACGCTCGTCAGGCGAAGACCTGGGAGCTGGCCGACCTATGATCCCATCAATCGGTGTCAGTTGGAAACCTGTGCAAATTCGTCTGCGGTGAAAGGAGAGCTGAGGCGATTGGTTGGAGATGTTGCCCCGTGGGCGAAATTCTTCCCCGACGTCGCCCTTCTCGTATTGAAAGATCCTCGGAGGCAGAACAAGATCTTCTCAGTGGTGAATGACAAAGCACACCTCAATGTCGCGTTTGTCTTCTTGGAAGAAGAACGGCGGGAACCCAGTTCGGACAGACTCACGATCGTTCCCGGTCAGTTTACGAGTTACCCAAATTTCTTTTTCAAGGCTCGGGCGGACCAGCTGGCTAAGTTCGTTGATCACGTGCTGCGAATTCGCTCGCAGGCCGACTATCTCGACCTGGTTTTAAAGTATGGCATTCGACGCAGTAGTCCGGAATTCTGGCCGACCTACGATCTTATTCAGGCCCAACTTAGGACACAAAACCCGCGAGAGGCCGGATTGCTGGATTTAAATCGATACAAGGATCCGAAGGTTGACGATCCGCTTGATTGAGCGGATGGCGGCGCGGTGCCGCCGCGATCTGTAGGTTATGGTTGCGTCGGCCGTCATGGTGCGTCGAAAGCGTGATTCTAAGTGCGAACCAATTTGTTCGAAGTGCCACTATGGGTTTCAATGTCATCGAAGTTCTGATCCATCGCGCAACCAACTGCGCGTTCTCAATTCTTTCTAGCTGGAGGCCCCAGAAGATACTCGTTGAGTGATTGTATGGCCACATACAACACGGGAATAGCCAACAGGCCGAGCGTGCTGTCTATCACCATGCCAGAGAATACGGGGAGTCCGATTGAGACACGACTTGCCGAGCCCGCTCCGCTCGCAAAAACGAGAGGCAGAACACCTATGATGAAGCAGAATCCGGTCATCGTGACGGGGCGGAAACGCGTATGGGCAGCGCCCAATGCTGCGTCTACTATGCTCTTGCCTTCCTCACGCAGATGCCGTGAAAATTCAACGAGCATGATCGCTTTCTTGGCCGCCAGGCCTATCAGCAATACGATTCCGATCTGCGCATAGATGTTGTTATTCAAAATTGCGATGAAGAATAGGGGTAGTAGTGCACCGCCGACAGCGAAGATAGTGGAAAGCATAACCGAGATCGGCAATATCCAGCTTTCGTATTGAGCGACGAGGCACAGGTAAGAAAACAAGAGTGCCAGGCCCAAAATATAGAGAATGAAGGAGCCCGCTTCGATTTCCTGCAATGAGACACCCGTCCACTGGATGTCATAGCCTTTTGGTAACGTTGTTTTGGCAATCGCGCGAAAGTTCTCGATGCCCTCGCCGGTGCTATGACCGACCTTTGTTATTCCATGTATGGCAGCCGATCTAAGCTGATTGTAGCGTGTAATCAGTTCTGGTCCCACGGTCGCATCTAACGTCAACAGTGCGCGCAAAGGGATCATATCGGTGGACGAGCCCTTGACGAAAATGTCTCCGATATCGTCCAGAGATTGGCGGTACTCGCTGTCGGCAGCTAAAATGACCCAGTACGTCTTACCATCTCTAACGAAGTTGTTCACATAGAGTGAGCCGAGATTGGCTTGCAATGCGGTGAATATGTCATTGATCTGCACACCCAATGCTTCCGCTTTTGCGCGGTCGATGTCGACGGCATATTGTGG
>JBPCWA010000389.1:0-3954 GCA_051009975.1 Hyphomicrobiaceae bacterium | reverse complement strand
TCGAAGATCGCGGCGGCTTGGGCCCGCGGAGATCGCGACGCCGCCGTCCATGCCGTCACCGACGAGATGGTAGACGCGACAAGCATTGCAGGAACACCCGATTACTGCCAGGAGAGACTTGAAGAGTACCGCAAGTCGGGAATAGACCTGCCCATCATCAGTCCATTCGCCCGCGGGCCTGATGCCAAGGCTTTGTTCAAAGCCACGATTCGAGCTTGCGCTCCCCAACTCGGTTCTGATCGCACCTGAAAGGATTGGTATGAGTCTGGATGCAGTCACACTGGCAATATTGAAAGGCCGTCTCGAGCAAATTGCAGACGAGATGGATGCTACGCTATTCAGATCTGCCTTCAACCCCATCATCGCCGAGGCACATGATGCATCGCACGGCATATATGATGCCGCAACGGGAGAAACACTTGTACAAGGTAAGTCCGGACTGCCAATTTTTGTTGGCGTCATGGCTTTTGCAGTCAAGGCAGTTATCGAAAAGGCAGAGCGGGAAGGCGGGCCGGCGGACGGCGACGTTTGGATTTTCAATGATCCGTATCTGGGTGGCACCCACCTGAGCGACTTTAGGCTTGTCCGACCATTATTTCGTAACGGCTCGGTATTTTGTTACCTTGCATCTGTCGGGCACTGGCATGACGTCGGTGGAAATGTGCCGGGCAACTACAATCCAGTCGCAACCGAGAGTTTTCAGGAAGGTATGCTCATACCTCCTGTGAAGCTTTTTGAAGCCGGTCTATACCGCAAAGATGTCGTCGACATATTGTCTGCCAATTCGCGCCTGCCCAACTCGCTCTATGGCGATCTGAATGGGCAGATCAATGCACTAGATCTGGGTGCAAAGCGAATGACGGAGTTGCTGGACGATTACGGCGACGATCTCGTTGCGGACGCGCTGCGCGAGCTCAAGATCCGTGCGGCAGAGGTCATGCGCGCCCAAATTCGTGAGCTACCGAATGGCAAAGTCAGTGCGGATGACTGGCTCGACAACGACGGCATTGACGAAACGCCTCTAAAAATTGCACTCGACATGACGATCGACGGTGACACCCTGACGCTTGATTTCAGTCGCTCTTCCCTTGCCTGTGCCGGACCGGTCAATATTGCACGCTCGACGACGATCGCCGCATGCTATGTCGCGCTTAAGCATATTTTCTACGAGGTCCCAGCAAATGCCGGTGTGTTGGCACCTGTCAATTTCATAATCGATCCCGATTCCATTCTCTCGGTTACCGCGCCCAAGCCCGTTGGTGGATATACCGAGACAATCCTACGTTTGATCGACGTCGTATTTCAGGCCGTTGCCCAATTGTCCCCCGAACGTGCTTACGGCTGCGCTTACGGAACGATCAACGCCTTGTCACTTGCGGGCCGTCGAGCCAACGGTGAGCGTTGGGTGATGTTCTCTTTCTTCGGCGGGGGGCACGGTGGTCACCCGCATGGAGATGGTCTGAGCCACGGGAATGCCCCCATTTCAATGGCCACGATTCCGCCTCTCGAGATTCTCGAAGCTGCATACCCAATTAAATTCACTAAGTGGGCACTCAGGCCCGGATCCGGTGGTCGGGGTCAGCATCGGGGCGGCCTTGGAGCATGCTATGAAATCGAATTGCTTGAAGAGTGGGCGGATGTCTTTCTGTTCGGCGAACGCAGTCGCTTCGCCCCCCGTGGCGTAGATGGCGGCGAAGACGGAGCACCCAACTGCTTCCAATATCAACAGGACGGCAAGATGGTGATCCCTACCATGGGCGCCAAACTCCACAATGTGAAGCTAAAGCGCGGCGAGCGAGTGCGCCTTGAAACTCCGGGCGGAGGTGGATTCGGCGACCCATCGAAGCGCGATCCGCGCCTCACAGCTCGCGATGAAAAGTTGGGATACACGGGCGAGGGATAGCACGCGTGAGTTCAAACAAGCGGTTTAGCATCGGCGTCGACGTCGGCGGAACGTTTACAGACATCTTCATCTTTGATCTGCACACTGGAACGTCGCGGATCGTCAAGACACCGTCGACACTGGTCGACCAATCGCGTGGTCTCATCAGCGGAATTCAGCAAGAACTCACCAATTTTTCCGAAATTCTCAGCGTCATTCATGGAACGACCACCGGAACCAACGCACTGCTCGAACGTGCTGGCGCGGAAACTGGAATTATTACAAGTTTTGGGTTCCGTGACGTACTAGAAATGCGGCGGCGAGATCGCCCCACGACGTGGGGATTGTGGGGCACGTTCACGCCCGTCGTGCGAAGAGATCGTCGGCTTGAGGTAGCCGAACGCACATTACAGGATGGCACGATCGTAGAGGCGATAGACCCTAATGAAGTGCGGGCTCAGGCAAGGAGACTTCTCGAACTGGAATGTCAATCCGTCTGCATCTTCTTTATCAACAGCTACGCTAACGACGCAAACGAACGCGCTGCAGCTGCCGCCGTTCGGGAAATTTGGCCGAACGCGTACGTCACAATATCTACGGAAGTGCTACCGGAGATCCGGGAATTTGAGCGCGTTTCGACCGGAAGCCTGAACGCCTACTTGCAACCGGTGGTCTCTTCATATCTTGACCGTGTCGACGCTGGATTGCGGGCAAATGGGGAAATCCACGAACTTCTGATCGTACAATCGAACGGTGGTCTGATGTCGGTCGAAACGGCGAAGTCGTTTCCGGTGCGCACAGCACTGTCGGGACCGGCCGCTGGAGTGCGAGCGGCGCAAGCAATCGCTTCAGCTGCAGGCCACAAGAACATTATCACCTGCGATCTCGGCGGCACATCATTCGATGTCTCTTTAATCGCCGACGGCCACGCGGCGCTCGCTGCACAAACGCAAATTGACTTCGGCCTCGTCATCCGGGCGCCCATGATAGAGATCACCACAATCGGCGCCGGTGGTGGCTCGATCGCGCGGGTGGACGCGGGAGGATATCTACAGGTCGGACCGCAATCTGCCGGCTCGTATCCTGGACCAGTTTGCTATGGCAATGGCAATGATCAACCGACGCTGACGGACGCCAATCTCGCGCTTGGCCGCATCAATGCCGCTCGACCAATCGGTGGCGAACTTGAGTATCTCGATCGCGAAGCAGCAGATGACGCGATAAAGCAGAAGATTGCCATACCACTTGGGCTTGATATGATCGGTGCCGCCGAGGCGATTGTGCGAGTTGCGAACGCCAAAATGGCCGGCGCTATTAGATTGATTTCGATAGAACGCGGGCACGATCCGTCCAAGTATCTCGCAATGCCTTTTGGTGGCGGAGGGGCTTTACACGCTGGCGCGCTCATCCATGAGTGCGGACTTCGCGGCGCGATTGTTCCGCGGTATCCCGGCGTAACGTCTGCACTTGGATGTATTGTTGCGGATATGCGCCACGATACCGTACACACAGTGAACGGCCTCCTCGCCAATTTGGAGCTTGCACCCCTAGAAGCTGAGATGCGCAATGCCGGGCAAAAACTTCAGGCCGTCCTTGCCGCTTCAGGAGTGACGTTCGACAGGACCGAGACACGGTACGAATTTGACATGCTTTATGTTGGCCAAACGCACACCGTTTCGGTTCCAATAGACCTTGCAACTTCCGTTTTGTCACAAACAGCTGTCGTCCGGGCGTTCGAAGCAACCTACGAAAGCCGCTTTGGAAGACGCTTGGAAGGCATTGGTATGCGAGTCATCAACTACCGCGTAACCGCTATCGGCAATCGGCCAGCATTTGATTTGCGTGGCCTAGGACCACCACAAGCTCGTCCTGCGCGTGAGTGCATCTTCCATCATCGAAACGTCTACGCCGGCGGTGCATGGCACAAAGTTCCAATTTATGACCGCTTGGCAATAGCAACAGGGGAGACGATCGCTGGACCATGTCTTCTCGAGCAGCCCGACGCGACGATCTTCCTTGATCCAGGATTGGAGGGGCGCATTGATGATTGCTGGAATGTAGTTATCGAAAGG
>JBPCWA010000388.1:0-6718 GCA_051009975.1 Hyphomicrobiaceae bacterium | reverse complement strand
GCTTAAGGACGTTGCAGAGATCTTTAAAGCTATGGGAGGCGAGGAACGGGTCGTCATAGCAGCGACCAAATCGGACAAATCTCTGTTTCTATTCGAACTCATCCGAATCGCGCTTGGTGAGCCATGCGACTTGTCCACGAGCAGGCTCGAGGCTGTTGGAGAGGTCATCGAATTCATAAAGACCGAACTATGGCCGCACGTCGGGATCAAATCTCGCGACGTCGATTGGCGCACTGCTGGAGGATTTCTCCTTTCTGACAGCGTGTATCTCGCCCGCGATTGGACGTATTCATTATCATCGTTGCGGGAGTCGGGAAGGATCCAGGAGTTCGACATCTATGAGGGGCTTATTTGGCGCGGTGCCAAGCCTGTCTACCTGTTGGGAGGCGACTTTCTAGCCATACCCAAGAGCGGAAGACATACCGAACTGGCGAAGGAGCTCTTGAGATTCTTGATCTCCCGCGAGGTGCAGGCGGCTTTTGTCAAAGAGCTATCCTGGCCGACGATGCGGGTTGACGTTGTGTCCGAGGCTGGTGGATTCGACAAGGTCCACAATGAACGGATCAACCGGGCCATGCTGAAGGCTGCCCCCGTGCCTGATTATTGGGATCGGAACACGAGGCAATTTTACGAGAACCTGTTCGAGATGATCGTGGACCCCAATAGCGATGTGGAGGATTCCATTACTCAATTTCGAGAACGGTGGCCGAAAATTTGCTGGAGGAGAGATCAATAAAGAGCCTGCATCACACCGCTCGATGCACGTATCGGCGCCACCTTTGGTCAGTTTCTGACGCGACAGGAAGGGAACACGACGATGTCACTAGAGAGGTCCACGAGTGCCAAGTGCACCTGTATCGCAATATCGATTCTGCTCATTTCTGCCCTGTCGGGAAACGGCAGCGCTCAGACACATGCGATCTCGCAAGAACGCGTTTGGGTTGATGTGACCAAGAGCCTCGGGCGCCTTATCCAGGAGGAAGATACCGACGGTGATAAGAAAATTACGGTTGAGGACACACGCGCCCAGAATGGCAGGCAGGGCGATCAACGATTTTGGCTGGTTGCGAGGAACGGCAAACGCTACCAAGTTGTCGGGACCTACTACCTCTCCAACCTCCTTCAGGAGTTGAAGCTCGCCCAGGATACGGGACAAGCCGCCGTCCCGATCGACATCAGTAGGGTGTTCGAGAATCCAGTTCCAAGAATCTCACGCTCAATTCGAGAGATCTATTGGGATGCGCTGACGAGGCGTATCGACGAAGCGGGCCTCCGCAAAGTCCTCTTCGATGAGAAAATGGCCACGGGCGGGGTTCGTTACTTGTACGTGCCGCACTCACACCCTGAGGCTTTCCAATACTTTTCCGATGTCGCAGCGCGATACCCTGCCTTGAAGCTCGTGGTGGAGCGTCTACCCCAATCGGTTACTCCGGAATTCGTCAGGAGCCTCGCTGGCAGGCATGGACTTCTCGCCCTGGCTTTGGACCGAAATTCCGAAGGGGATTACGCCGGAGTGCCATTCGTAGTCCCGGGCGGGCGTTTCAACGAGATGTATGGCTGGGACAGCTACTTCGAGGCTCTGGGTCTGCTCGCTGATGGGCGTGTCGACCTCGCCAAGGCGATGGTAGATAACTTTGTTTACCAGATCACCCATTATGGAAAGATACTCAACGCCAATCGGACGTACTATCTCACCCGCTCGCAACCGCCTTTTCTGACCTCGATGGCGCTCGCGGTCCACACGCACCTTCCACGAAACGATCAAACGAAGACGTGGTTGAATCGCGTATTCTCGGCGGCGATCAGCGAATACAAGAATGTTTGGACGCATCATGAACGTCTCACGGCGATCGGGCTAAGCCGCTATTATGGCAGTGGGCTCGGTCCCCCTCCTGAGGTTGAGCCGGGGCACTTCGACGCCATCTACGCGCCGCATGCGACTGCAGGTGGCATGGACATCAGTACGTTTGAGAGAATGTTCAAGACCGGCGAGATCAAGGTGCCCCAACTTACCCGCTTTTTTGTGCATGACCGATGCGTTCGAGAGTCGGGTCATGACACAACTTACCGCTGGGAAAGAGGAGGGGATCGATGTGCGGACTTTGTGACAGTTGACCTGAATTCACTTCTCTACAAGTTTGAACTGGACATCGCACGAACCATCGATCGGGAGTTCGGCGGTAAGATGGCACATTCGGCTGGTCATGAAGAATCGAGTGTGACGTGGTTCGAGCGCGCAATAAGGCGTAAGGATCTGATCAACACCTATCTCTGGGATGAAAAGCGTTCTTCGTACTTCGACTACGATCTGGAGAGACAAGATCGGTACAACTACGTCAGCGCGACCTCGTTGTATCCGCTGTGGGCCGGCTATGAAGGCGAACCGGAGACATGGCTGGCTAATTCCGACCAAGCCAAGATGCTCGTCTCGAACGTGCTGCCGCGACTGGAGGAAGCTGGCGGCATAGTCGCGTCGAACGAACAGTCTCGCGGGCCGCTAACGGATGAACGCCCTGCTCGCCAATGGGATTATCCCAACGGTTGGGCACCTCACCAGATGTTGGTTTGGCGGGGCCTTCTCAACCACGGTTTCGACGAGATCGCTCACCGCTTAATCTACCGCTGGCTCTATACTATCGCCAGGAACGCGGTAGACTACAACGGCACTGTCCCGGAAAAGCTAGACGTCGTCGCACGCTCTCACAAGGTTTTTGCAGAATACGGTAACGTGGGAACCAAATTTTCCTACATCACGAGAGAGGGCTTCGGTTGGGTGAACGCTTCCTATCAGGTCGGGCTCGCGCGGCTGCCACAGAATCTGCGAAAACACCTGGAGGATCTTGTACCGCCAGAATGGCTTTTTGAACGATGAAGAGCGTGGTCGGGGGCTTCTCAATAGCGAGTACGTTTGGTCTGGGGCATGCCGCTACCACCAGGTATTTTGATTGGACTGACAGCTTCCGTGATTAGGAAGGCAACCTTTTCTGCAGCTCGCCTGGCGGGCCGCTGTTTGGTTTCCTGAGCTTGGGCACTAGCCGGATCCGGCCATAGACCTCGCGTCGTTTGTGCGTTGCAGCACCATGCATGGCGGCTACGGCAGAGGCTGGCCCGCAGGTTTTCAGCTCGTTGGGAGCTCAGCATGCACGAAACTGAGGGCTAAGCGGACATTCACCCACTTCCACATTGTGGTTCAATCTAGGGCGGTTGGACAGGAGGAGGTGAAAGTCAAAAAACCTCCAGTTCGATTCCCCAACTGCGGCGCGCCTGGCCTACGTTCCGTTGGGCAATAAGTTTCCGCTTAATGCCCTGAACAACCGAGTCAAACCAAATCGAGCAACTCCGGTTGATCTGGTAGATGCGCGTAAAGCTGATATCGTCTCCCATTTTGCGGGCTACAAACACATTCCGACTAGCGCAAAAGCAAGCCGCCGTCGACGATCAAGTCTATCCCTGTGATGTAGGATGCACCATCGGACAGCAGGAACAGTGTAGCGTTCGCGAGATCTTTTGAACTACCGACCCGTCCAAGCGGGATATGGTTCGCAACATTGGCGACTTTTTCATCTGTGTCCCAGCGTTCTTGCATCGGCGTATGTGAAGGACCGGGATAGATCGCATTCGATCTGATGCCATCGTCCGCGAGTTGCATTGCGAGGGAACGTGACAGGGCGCCCACGCCAGCTTTGGAGGTCGAGTATGCATCTTGCGGGGCAGGATCACCACGTAAACACTGTACCGTTGAATAGTGCACCATCGCACCGCCGCCCGCTTTTCTTATGTGTGGTACTACAGCCCGCACCACGCGTACCATCGACTTCAGATTGATGTCGAAAACCTGATCCCAGACATCCAGATCCAAATCGAGCAGGGAGGCATCCTTGCCGAACCATAAAACGCCGGCAACGTTGGCAAGATAATCGATGCGGCCGAAGTGTTTTGCTCCATCCTCGATCGTTTTGATAACAAATCCGGTATCCGTGATGTCGCCTTGCGCGTAGAGACGGCGTTCCGAACCTCCCGGCAAATCGGCAGGCTCTGGCTTTACGTCTATCATGATAACGGAACCACCAGCTTCAAGGATCATACGTGCAATTTCGCAGCCTATGCCCCCGCCGGCACCTGTCACGACGGCTACGTGATTGGAAAAATTGAACGTTATCAACTGAGCCTCCTGAAGTGGTGGAATTTCGATCAAGTCACGGTGTGGTCCCCGATCGTTTGTGTCGGTCGTAAGAAGCACCACGACACGCTCCGTCGGTCCATCTTTAGGTCCTGCCGCTCGCGCTCAGTACGACGCCAATCAAGAATCGCGAAGTTACCCTTCGGTCGTGGCGGAGATGACCACCGAAAGTGATGCTTGCTAGGCAAGGGTGCGTTATAGGTTTCACTAACTTTCCCTATAAATCGGACCTGTGTTGCGGCGGTGAGTCGCCGCTGCAAAAGAAGACGTGGATCGAGCTGAAGCCAGAAGAAGCGACGGACAACGCTTCAGGCAACCCCTCGCAACCGCCGACGATGTCTTCGCTCAGGATGCATCCCCATGTGCTGAACGCCACCATGATACAGTCCAGATGCAGGTGCGGGCTACATGGCAAGACGTGACAGCGCCTACAGAGGCATTCGCCCCACTCGCGACGATCCATTCTCCTTAGGGTTAAGACCCATCAATCCGGTCATCTGCAATGACCGCTTCGAGCCCTTGCCGAACGCAATCCGTTGGTCAAAGTATCAGGTGTAGGCCCCTGACGAGTAGGTCAACTCATAAGAGTGACTGTAGAGTTCGAATACAATGCCAAAGGGATCTGCCACATAGACCATCCGATATGGTTTTTCGTCTGGATAATAGTACCGGATCGGCATCCTTTGCTTGCCACCAGCGCTCACGATTTTTTTTACGAGCCCCTCAACATCTGGGTCTTGGATGCAGAAATGGAACGTGCCGTTTCGGCGGAAATCGATGTTGTTCTCAGGGGCATAATTGCCGTCGAACTCAAAGATTTCGATACCCACCCTGTCTGCTGTTGCAAGATGTGCAATGCGGAGTTTTTTCCAGTTGGGTCCAAAAACATCCGAACACATCGCGCCGATGTCACTATCGTCTTCTGTCACGTCAGTGGGTGGCATGATGACGTAAAACCCGAGCACCTCAGAATAAAATTTCACGGCTGCTTCGACATCAGGCACGGAAAGTCCGATGTGGGAAAACGTCCTTGGGTGTTGTGGCATTGAGGCTCCATTCACTTTGCGGTTCGTCGAGCCTACCGTACCGGTGCCATATGCCCCGTTCAAGGAATAAGGGCTTTGTCCGCTCTGCGGTCATTTGCAACTTCAAGGATCCAAAACTGATTTAGGATGTGGTTCAATCGGTCAGGAGGCTCCGCCCAAGACTCATCTCTGAGCGGTTTGGGAGTGTTGGCCAATTATCTTCAGTGGCCAGCGGTGATGCCCTCATCCATCAGCACCATCGTCCCCGCACATTTGGTCGAACATCGCTTCATCGGTGTCTCCAATCAGGGGCGGGTAGAAGACGCCTGCAGAATTGACGAGAATATCGATCCGTCCGAAGGCGGCGAGCACGTCTGAGACCAGTGTGTTGATCTCAGCGACATTGGCGACGCTTATGACCCCAAGCTGCCCTGAGCGGATGCAGCATCGTTAGCTCGGGCGATGGTCGCAGTGATCAACTACCAGAACATGCCACAGTCTGTGCCTTAGGTTGCGGAATGAGCGTCGGACATATTCCAATTGCCAATTACAGCGTCTGCAATAAACGCGGGGGACATATCATGAGCAGCATCCGTTTGCGATGCGACTTCCTTCTCCCTCCGCTGTCACAGCTCCTGCTGTCTTGGTGTTTCGATTGCGTGCCACAGTTGGGGTACGTAGTGAAGAACGTGCACGCGAGCAAAGCTTCACGGTTGCTTTGCAAGTTAGATCATGCGCAAGAGCTTGATGGATGGTATAGATCGTTGGTTGTCACGTTACTGGTCTGGAGCAACCGATGGAACCGGACAATGAAGCAAGTTGGCACGGATCGATCCGCATCCGAGTCGGTGCCGGTGCGCGGCAGGCTCAACTCGTGGACCGCTTGCGGGCTGCCGGTGCAACCTCCGTACACGCTGGTCGTTTCGGCATAGATGCTGAGGTGGACGTCCGAATTGTTCGCGAAGCACTTGGTCTCGACGTCCGCCTCGCCGCTGGCCAGGTGAGCCTGGTGCCCGAGGACAGTTCAACCGAGAGCGTCGTCAAACCGAGCGAAGCTTACGTTCCGAGCCGGCCTGATTATTTTTGAGGCCCGGTTGCGCGACTTGTCAGGTTGCGGCAAACTCTCAAAAATTGTTTTTTGAGAGTTTGCCGCAATGACTGATATTCCCGTTCGATTCGTCCCGCGTGGACGCGCCCCGATCAGTTTCGACGAAATGGCGTCTGCCCCTCCAGAATCCCTGGTCGGCATGGTTGCGCCTTCTAAGGCAGAAACAGAAAAGGGCCGCCGAGCCCTCATGGATCGCCGTATTGCTGCGAAACGCACGCCCTTGAACCGACTCGTTACAACGATGGGTCGCGAAGAATTCAAGGACATGTTCGGTAACGTCAAGTTGCGCGAGAAGAAGGTCTCTGCCAAAGCCGCGGTGACGACGCAGGAGACGATGTTTACTGCGGACGCGCTCGAAATTCCGGATGCCCTCAAGGACACGATCGCCTTCGCATACATCCCAAG
>JBPCWA010000387.1:0-2643 GCA_051009975.1 Hyphomicrobiaceae bacterium | reverse complement strand
GCGGATCAGGGGTCTTGCCGTCGCGAATTTCGCTTAAGTCAAAGCGCGCAACCGATCGCTTGCCATTCGTGGTCCGAAAGACCACTACAGTGGAATCGGAGGCTGGGGTCAGGCCTCCGCCCTTAGCAATCAGCTGAATCAAGGTAAGACGTCCGCGTATCTCAAAAACCCCTGGTTTGCGGACTTGACCACCGATCGTTGCCCTTTGGCTATTGTACTCCTTCAGGAGTACGGTGACTTGTGGGTTCTGCAAATACTTAGCGCCGAGTTTTTGGGTCAGATCCTGCTCGACGTCACGGGCGGTGCGCCCGGCGGCGGGGATTTCACCAACAAGTGGCAGATTGACCGTGCCGACTTCTGCCACCTGAACCGTCTTCGAAAGCTCGGGCACTTTGAACACCGACACATCCAAGACGTCCTGGGGACCAATCTTGTAGGCCATACTGCCAGGCGTGCTGGCGGCGGTGAACTCGCTCGCAATCTTCTGGGCCGCCCGCGCTTGCGCATCATCAGACGCAGGCACGATGCCGGACGTGGTCATGCTGTCGCCGTTCACCTGCGCGGATTCTAACAAACCATTCGGCGTAGCGCTATCCAATGAGGCGCCGCAAGCAGCCAGAAAAACCGCCGCGAGCGCTGCGAGCACCACTCTCGTTATCGCCGCCCTCATGCACCCCTCCAAGAGGCATACCCGTTCCCGGCGGAGGTGCCAGTTCCGCCGGGTCGATATTCTCTAGCACACCCTTCGGTCGTGTCGCGACCAGGTTCTCCGACTCTTGCACACCAACGCGTTTTGCCGCGGCATCTCGGCCGCGCCCTAAATCTGGCTTGCGACGCTCCGTATTGTGCGCATCCGACGCCAGGATATGCACCAGACCATCATCCAGCATCCGCTCGCCCCAGTAGCGTGGCCCTTTGCCAAACCGACCGATCAGCGATCCCGACGTGATTTGCATCCAAACGCCTCCGCCAACCAGCTCCGCTATCAAGGCGTAATGTTGGCGGATCCATGTTAGACGCTCGGGGTGCGTGAGAATTGGCGTATAACCCGCCACGATCAAGTCGAAGAAGAATTTATCCAATCCCGGTGGCGCGACGTGGTGCGGCGGCTCAACCAGCACGTAGCGCGAGTCCGCCAACGTCAGAAGATGGCCTGCAGCTATGGCCTGCGCAAAGTCCGGCACCACATGATTGTCGGCGCCTGTTACAAGCGTCAGATCAATACCGGCCTCAATGATCTGGGCTTGCAATTGTCCCACCGCCTTGCGGATCTCTGTTCCAGTGTTGTGATAAAGGCCAGGCAAAATATGAGGTGTGCAGGCGACGACCTCGACGCCGTCGGCCACATACGCCTGCGCCATCGCAAGCGCCTCGTTGAGATCAGCGGCACCGTCATCAAGGCTCGGCAGGATATGACTATGCAGATCGATCACGCCAACAACACCTCATCATCTGTCGAGTTCAACGGCACACCATTGCGAGCAGAAACGACGACAAACGCTCCGGTTCAATAGCGAAAGCCCCACCATATCGAGGGCCTCTAGATGAGCATTATGGCGATCGGAAGTCGGCCGTTTTCGGTGCATATTTGTCGCGGCCGTGACGTGCATGGATTGACGTCTCCTCCACCACGCCGACGAGAATATATTTTTCTCATCAACATCCGAATGTTATGGCAGCCGACCAAATAAGGTAGCGCTCGGGACAGTGCTCGTGACCCAATTCACACGATGACGAGAATCGGAATACGAGTTGGCTCAACAAGAGACCTGAAGGCGTCCCTCACTGGGAAGCTTCGTTTAGGTTGGTGAAAGATCATGATGCGCTCAACGATCATCTACCTCTCAATGTTTCTGATCCCGATATTTACGACGTTTGCCGCTTCGAGTGCGACATTGACGGGGCCACAGGGCGCACTTACCGTCCAAGGAGCGGGCACAACGGGTTTTAACCCTGTAACCAGTGTTCCAACCACTGTCGCGCCGGGTGATCTGGTGTCGGTCGCAGTCAATCAACCTCAACCCGGTATTGTTACCTACGACAATGGCTGCGCGGTGCAGGTCCCGCCCGGCACGGTCTACCCAGTGCAGGAGGAGGTCAACTGCGATCAGGCGGCTGTATTCCCGATAGAGCTTGCGGTCGGATTGGGTCTTGTTGGCATCGGTGTCGGTGTATTCATATTTAACAGCAACAATTCAGATGCCCCCCCACCTCTACCGTCAAGTCCTTGATATCATGGCTTCTAATTATCGCTCAGCGATTGGTGAATAATCGATTCATTGGAAGGATGCGCCGACACGGTCCATTGCGAGTGTGCCGATTTCGCAACTAACGTGGAGTGATTCGCGACCCAATTCACTAACCTACGTGGATATCCCCCCTCCCGCCCGTTGTTTGGCGACGAGACGGGATGATATCCAACCCCTCGTAAGCGGGTAGTCCATAGATTGTGGACGTTTTTTAGCGGGTACAATGTCATGCGTAGAGTAATTGCGTCGGCTGCAGCACTGATGCTCGCTGCAGGAAGTGCTTCTGCTATAAATCTGGAACCTTACCCCAGCGCGAAGATCAGAAGTGATGGCTCAGATGGCTCATACGAAACGGTAACAACCGTAACCATAGTCAATCCTTATGATCGCATTC
>JBPCWA010000386.1:0-9776 GCA_051009975.1 Hyphomicrobiaceae bacterium | reverse complement strand
ATCCAATCCTGGAACTGCCATGTCCCGTTCGGGATTTCGGCAATCTTGTTGCGTAGGATTGTTTCCGACTCCCACAGCATGTTCTCAAAACTATCTTCCACGGCACGCGCGCCAAAATGCGCCAGGAGTTGTTCCAGGCGCCGCTTGCCGAGTTTGCACGCGGCCATCAATGCGTTGAGATCGCCCTTCATGATATCCGGAAAGCGTGAATTTCGTGCGTAGATCCGTACGACTTCTTCATTGATAACGCCATCGCGCAAAACTCGGACGGGTGGGATTATAATTCCTTCGTGAAAGATACTGGTTGTGTTTGGACTGACTGAGCCGGCAAACGTCCCGCCGACGTCCCAGAGATGCCCCCAGGCCTCCGCGAACGCGACAAGCCTGCCCCCGTCGAAAACTGGCATTAGGAAGACCGTATCATTGGTTTGGGTAACGGCGCCGTTAGTACCATAGACGTCATTGTACCAATAAAGGTCGCCATCTCGCATTGTCTCTGCGGGATAGACCTCGAGGACGGCGTCGACCAGATTACCTGCAAGTGTGATGCTAGTCGAGACAACAAGTTGACCGCGGCGGTCAAGAAATGCAGTAAAGTAGTCTTTCTTTTCGCGAATGAATGGAGACATTGCCGTGCGTGCGATAAGCGCTTCCATCTCCCGCCGGGCGGCGTTTAAACTACCCTTAATGAGCTCCTGTGCAATGAGTGCCGACGCCTCTGGCGCCGAAACCGCTGTCTTCTCGAATTTATGGATTTGGTCTGTCATGCTGCTGCCTCCTCGACGATCAGGTTGGCATAGTCATCAACAAAGGCGTGCTGCCCAGCGAGAATGCAAACGGTTGAATCGAGCTGGTCGACGATTGCAGGTCCGGAGATAGCATGCCCGGAGAGTAGTGCTTCGCGTCGAAACACAGGCACCTCCTGCAACTCTCCACAATCCAGGGCTGCCCACCTCGCGCACTCGAAGAGTGGTTCGTCACCTTCCGGTGCACGTTCAATGGTCGCAGGTTGAATGCGATCTATTGCACCGGTTGCAACAACGCGAAGATTGACGATTTCGACCGCAGCGCTTTCATCGGCAAATGTATAGAGTTCGGCGTGGCGCCTGTGAAACGAGGCACAGAGTGCATCGATTGTCTCATCGGAAACGTTGGTTGTTCCGAGATCGACCGTAAGTTCCATGCCTTGTTGGGCGTACCGTAGATCGGCGGCAATGCTAAAACGACGCCGGCACAGCGCAATGCCGTCCTCGGCCAGCTTGCCGTCCGCTTGCGCCAGTAGCTTCTGGTAGGTGTCGGCAATGATGCTTGTGTCATAGTCACCGGCGCGCTGCATACAGGTCAGCACGAAGTCATAGCGGAAATCCGCTGACGTCAAACCGATAGCGCAAAGAATTCCAGGGTGGCGAGGCACCAGCAGGCGCGGTGTCCCGAGAAGACGCATCAAGCGCGTAGCGTGGACTGGCCCTGCACCGCCAAAGGCACACAGTGCAAATTCGCGGGGATTGAGGCCGCGTTCGACAGACATCACCTTCAGCGCGCCAATCATGTTGTTGTCCACGATCTCGACGATCCCACGAGCGGCCTCTTCGACAGATATCCCGAGTGGTTGTGCGACATCACGCTGGATCGCTTCGGCGGCGCACCTGCTGTCGAGCGCGATCTCGCCGTCGAGCAATGACGGCGGAATGCGCCCAAGGACCAGATTGGCGTCAGTAACGGTCGGGCGCGTCCCGCCAAGGGCGTAGGCCGCTGGACCGGGTCGAGCACCGGCGCTCTCTGGTCCGACCACAAGGGCATTTGTCGCACTGATCCGCGCAATTGAACCACCGCCAGCGCCCAAGGTGTGGATATCGATGATCGGCAATGCAAGAGGAAACTCAGCCACTTGGCTCGTGCTTGAGGTTGCCACTTCCCCATCGCGAATAAGCGCAACATCGGTGCTGGTTCCCCCCATGTCGATCGTGATGAGGTCGTTGAAACCAGCAGTCTTGCCGACATAGGCAGCACCCTTTGCGCCTGCGGCTGGCCCCGAAAGCGCAAGGTGAATGGGTTGGCGGGCGGCAATCTCGGGCGGAAACACGCCGCCATTGGATTTCATGACGAGTAGAGGTGCTTCGATCCCTCGCTCGCCGAGCCCCAACTTCAGTTCGCCGATATATGGCCCAACGATGGGCTGCACGCCGGCGTTCAGGACCGTTGCCATGCCGCGCTCGTATTCCCGGAAAACCGGAAGAACATCTGATGATAGAGAGAACGCAACGTCCGGAAGAAGATCTCTCAGGACCTTTGCAGCGCGCTTTTCATTCGCAGGATTTGCATAGCTGTGCAGAAAAAGTATCGCGATAGCGGCCAGGCCATCGCGCTTGATCTCACGCGCAATCACCTTGAGAGCGTTCTCATCAGGTTCTTCGACGACGCTCCCATTGGCACATGTACGCTCGCCGATCTCATATATGTGGCGCGGGCGGACCGGACGCGTTGGTTTAACCCAGGAGTAGAGGTTGGCATGTCTTGGAATGTCAGCGCGACCGATTTCGAGCACGTGGCGAAATCCAGCAGTTGTGACAAGACCGGTGCGCGCCGATTTGCTCTCCAGGATTGCGTTTGTGGCGACCGTCGATCCATGTAGAACGCTTGCCAGTTCGACTGGAGCGATGCCGGCAGACTCTAAAACTTTGTCGACGCCACCGAAAAAACCGCGTGCAGGTTCTGCCGGCACTGAAGCAGACTTCGTTATCCAGAACTGATCACCCTGATCCGCAGCCAAGATGACGTCTGTGAAAGTTCCTCCAACATCCAACGCCATCACATAGGGCATCAAGCAACCTCGCGCATTACGGACCACCTTTGACCAAAAGAACCTGACCGGTGATATAGCCAGCATAGTCGGAGGCAAGAAACATTACCGCATTAGCAATGTCCGCCGGATCACCGAGCCGCTTGAGCGCGATGCCATCGATGATCGACTGCTGTCGGTCTGGTGAATAGCTTTGCCATTGGCGAACATAATCGGGACTGGTCGGCATGAAGCCCGGCGCCACCGAGTTGACCGTGATGTCATACCGGCCAAGTTCCGCCGCCAACTGCCGGGTAAACCCGATCTCGGCAGCCTTGGCTGTGCCGTAGGCCTGAATGCCAGTGAGACTGACACCTAGCCCCGCCGGCGATGAAATCAGAATGATGCGGCCGCCGCCGGCAGCCTTCATTCCCGGTACGACAAGACGCGCCAGGTTGAAGCTGCTGGTGACATTGGCATCTATTATGGCGTGCCAGTCGTCATCGCTCACGGATTCGATCGGCACCGGATGACGTCCCCGAATGCCGCCTGCCGCATGAACGAGGATCTCAAATCGGTCGCCACCGTCATGGTCAATAAGCGACAGAACCTTGGATGAGTCGGCGAGATCGATCGTTTGATGTGTCAACCGGTCCCCCTCGTCGCTGTCCACTCTGATCGCTTGCGCAAAGGCTTCTAGTTCATCGCCCAAGCAGTCGATAGCGTGCACCCGAGCACCATTCTCTAGAAAACCCCGAACGATAGCCTGGCCAATGCCGCGAGCGGCACCACTGACAAGAATGCGGCGATCCTCGAAGGTGATCTTCATGGAGCGGATCCACAATAGCCGCCAGCCCTGTCTATAGCGAGCTGTGGATGTTCAACTAGCAATTCTGCGAAGATCTGCCTAACCTCCGAACCGTCACCACGCCGGCGCCCCTCCGGCAAGCCTGAGAGTGCATCGAATATCCGGTGTTTCAAATAGAAACGCCAATGCACCGGAGCTTGCGCCAATAGTTCGCTCAACGTCGCATAGTTCGCCTCGGTCCATAAGCTTTCGTGAGCGTCCCGCGCCTCGCCGTAGTCGAAGAACCGATCTCTGCACGCATCGCTGTTGGTGCACGCATCACTGCCGCAGCGTTCTTTCGACTCGCTCATCTCTCGTGAGGCTCTAGTTTCTACCGCCCCATTCGACGTTCTCGCTTTTCTCTCCTCTTGCGTTGCCCGCGCATCAACTGCTCCGTTCACGATGATCACCCCGTAGTCCTCGCGTGCTCCAGCTCGCGTGATGAAGTGGCGTTTGAAGTCTAGCAGTACAGCGCCTGGATCACGTTTCAGTGGATCGCCATATCCAGCTGCGCCGCCGCAAGCGACATAAATCGTGTCGCCAGGGCCAATCTTTACGATGTCGGTATTGTGCAGATTGACTTCGCGTTCGGTGCCAGCGTTGAGGACGAAAGCTGAGTTGGCGCCTGGCTTGCCGCCTCGAATACCCCACCCAGAAAAAACGGAGCGATCGCGGTTGCGCGCAGTTATGCGGGTATTCGGTGCAAACACCCGGAACGCCATTTCAGTCGCCAGACCGCCGCGATGTTTGCCCGCACCGGCGGAATTGCACTTGAGGCCATAGCGGCTAAACCGCATCGGCACTTCGGCTTCTGTGATTTCCACGGGTGTGTTCTTTAGGAAACCCTGATTGGCACCGGAGCCGTCAGCACCATCCTCGAATTCACGCCCGCCGGCACCGCCAACCATCGGATTGATTGCAGCCATGACCCTGCGGCCGGTGCGATTATCGGTTGTGTTGATGTTCATGATTGGCCCGCCCGACGCGGCGGCGGCTGGCATGGTCCCGGGCAAGGCTCGTGCAAAGGCGCCGAGGATTACACCCTGCAGGCGTTTCGCCGACAGAGTCCGCATGCCAACGGCTGCCGGGAACTGGGGATTGATCATCGTGCCGGTGGGCAGGACAGATGACAGGATCCTTGCGATCCCGGAATTCAAGAACAGCGTTGGGTCGATCGAATAGAGCGTGTATACCATACCAACACAGAGCAGGGTGTGGCGTTCGTCGCCACCGGTGGGAATGTTTAGGGATGACTCGAGCTGCGGATCAGTGCCGGTGAAGTCGAAACGGAGCGTATCGCCGTCGACGATTAGGCGTAAGCGTAAACGGCATGGCTTGCCGTCAACGGAGTCCTCATCCATATAGTCGGCAAAATCATAAAACCCGTCAGGGATCTCGCGCACAATCTCACGAGCCTGCGCCTCGGCATAATCGAGCAACCGCTCGATGCCATACTTGAAAGTAGTTATGCCAAACTTGGCAATCATCTCCCGCACTTTGCTCGCGCCCGTATTGCATGCCGCAATTTGCGCCTTAAGATCACCCCAGCTCTGTTCCGGAGCTCGGACATTGGTAAAGTAAATATCGAGAACTTGTCGGTTCAATTCGCCACGCTGCAAGACCTTTGTCGGCGGAAGGCGTATGCCTTCCTGGTGTACCTCGGTCAGCGACCGAGACAACGATGCGGGAACCGCGCCGCCAACGTCGGTGTTGTGGATATGGCCAACCGAATAGGCGACGATCTCTCCCTCGTGAAAAATTGGCTTCCAGATGTGCATGTCCGGAGAATGCGTGCACACGAACCCGGAGTAGGGATCATTGGTCATGCCAATATCGCCTTCCTCATAGTTCTCGATTGCATCGATCGCCGGGCCATAATTGAGACCGACGAACCATGTCGCGCCGAGTTCGGTCGGTGTTGCAAAGGTTTCACCAGCGGGTGTCGTCAAACCTGTCGTGAAGTCCTCTGTTTCTTTTACGAAGGTGGAGTGAGCCGTGCGGTAGAGCGTGTAGGCCATACTCTCGGCAGCAGCGCGAGAATGGTTCTTAAGGATTTCGAGAGTGACGTTGTCGATTTGCATGCCTTCACCCTCGCGCTGAAATAATGATGTTTCCGTGGCCGTCGATCTCGGCTTCAAAACCTTCGACAAGGCATGTTGTGCAATCGTCCTGGCGCACGATTGCTGGACCTGAGAACGTTTCGCCAGGTCGGAGGTGCTTTCGCAAGTAGACATTCGCCTTGCGCCAGACCCCGTCGTAGAAGACTTCCGTTATCTCGGTGGCTTGCGCAGTGCGGTGCTGCGCCTTCTTGACTTCGAATTGCGGACGGTCGGCGACACCCGAAACGACGAGGCGGAGATTGATCAACTGAATGTTGGCATTACGATCAGAGTACTCGTAGATGCGTTCGTGCTCGCGGTGAAAGGCGGCCTCTATTGGCCCGAGTGCACCGCTGTCAAGCCAATCAGCATCGAGTGGAACCTCGATCTCATAGGATTGCCCACGGTAACGCATGTCACCTGAGAACATCAGCCGCGCTTCGCCTCGGAACTCCTGCGCGCCGCGCAGCCAGGTCAATGCTCTCTCGCGCAGGGTCTCTGTCAAGGTATTAAGTGGCTTGGCACTCGTTTCATCGAGATCAACGAAAGCCGTTTGAATAAAGTCATTGCGAACATCGGCAATTAATCCGCCAAATGCTGCCAGAACGCCCGGTGCGGGTGGTACGATGATCTTCCGGAAACCGAGATCTCGGGCAAGTAGACAAGCCATCATCGGGCCGGCACCTCCGAACGGGAGGAGCGCGAACTGCCGGGGATCGGCACCTCGTCGTGAAAGCAGTTTCGATACTTCGAGAAAGACGCCGGAGATCGACACGTTGATGATCGCCTCTGCGCTTTGCTCGAGGTTGCGGCCGAGACGGTTGGAAATGTCACCGACCGCACGTTTCGCACCGGCCATATCGATCTGGACGGAGCCATAGCCGAGACCGCCGCCTCCAAGCCAACCACACACCGCGTAGGCGTCAGTTATCGTTGCCTGATGACCGCCACGACTGTAGCAAGCGGGACCCGGATTTGAACCGGCGCTAGCGGGGCCGACCTTGAGGACATCCAAGTTGTCGACATGGGCGATCGAGCCGCCGCCGGCGCCGATGGAGGTGACCGCCACGGTCGGCGTGTAAATGGGAAACTCACCAACGAGTTCGCCGGTGCCGTAGGCCGGCTTGCCGCTTTGTATGACGGCGACGTCGGCACTGGTGCCGCCAACATCATAACTCAACACATTTTCTTCGCCGGCAAGCGCAGCAACATGGCTGGCACCAATTACGCCCGATGCCGTGCCCGACAGTAGCATCTGTATAGGTGCCGATTTGCCGAGTTCGGCGCGCATGACACCACCGTTCGACTTGGTGATCATCGGCTCGGCAGCGACCCCGGCTTCGCACAGTGTCGCTTGCAGCGATGTCAAATACCCTTCGATGCGCCGCTGGACATAGCCTGAGACTGTCGCCGTTACCGTGCGCTCGTACTCACGGATCACTGGCCACACGTCGCTCGATAGGACGATTTCCATGTCTGGTACTATGGACCGCGCGAGACCTGCCACCTGTTGTTCATGCGCGGCATTGGCGTAGGAATGCAGTAATGCGATGACGATGGCCTCTGCGCCACAAGCGCGTGCATCTTCGATGGCCCGGCGCACGCTCTTCTCATCGATCGGAGTTTCAACATTGCCGTCTGCCAGGATCCGTTCGGTGACGCCGAAGACGCGCTCGCGCGCGACCAGCGGCGCGGGCCGACGAGAGAATAAATCATAGGGATCTGGCATTTTCAGGCGAGCAACTTCGAGAACGTCTTCGAAACCGGCTGTTGTCACTAGCGCGAGCGTCGCGCCTCTGCGTTGAATGACGGTGTTCACACCGACTGTGGTGCCGTGGGTGAAGTATGCAATGTCTGTGCTTGATATGTGAAAGCGCTTATCGAGTTGTTGGAGGCCGGTCATAACCTCCGCGCCCGGCATATTCGGAGTCGACAGCACTTTTAGCGTTTGTGTCGAGCGATTCTTGTCATTAAAGACAAAAAAGTCAGTAAAAGTTCCACCAATGTCTACGCCGACACGAAGACTCATCACCTACCTCAAATCTGATCTTTGTCGCGACAGGGCGGAGCCAAATGCTTTCTGCTCGATGCGCGCAGCCGCAGCCACCAGATGGTCGATGATGATGCTGCGTTTTGCGTGAAAGCGTGGCGTCACTGTCGAGATGTTCAAAGCTGCAACAACGTTGCCGTTGGGGGCCAATATCGGCGCGGCGGCACCGCTCGCACCCATCAACCGCTCGTCAATGTGGATCGAATAACCACGCGCCGCGACCTGGCGCAGGCGGCGCATGATGGACTTCTTGCAAGTGACGGTCTTTGACGTAAACGCTTCGAGTGCGATAGAATCGAGATAATCGCCTACGGTCGCTGGATCCGAGTACGCAAGCAACAAATAGCCCATTGCAGAGCAGTATCCCGGCAGGACGACCGTGTCCGTCATGTCGTAGCGCACGTCGACGGGACTGTTCTTGTACATCACAACCCGCACATCGAAGTCCGACTTTTGTACGCCAAGGGCGACGGTCTCCTGCAGGTCGTTAGCGAGAGCGTCCATGATCGGTTGGGCCTGTCGTGAGGCGAGACGTAGATGTCCGCCAACCCAACCGGGTGATGCCGCGAGCTCACTCGCCAGCCTGAAGCCCGAGGTCGCGGTGCCAGTCACGTAACCCCGCGTGCTTAGCGTTGATAGCAGCATGTGCGCCGAACTCTTCGGAATCGCGAGCGCGGTTGTGATGTCACGAAGGAACATCGGTTTGTTCTGCGACGCGATGAATTCCAACACGTCGAGTACGCGGACGGCCGATTTAACCTGCGTGTTCATAAATATGAACGCCTGTTTACGTCTGCAAATTGCTCATTGACCTTTATCAGGCTGTTCGTCAATATCAACACTGATGTATCGTGTCATTTTAGAAGAGGTCAGATCCCGATGTCGCGAGGTGATCGACCAGTCGCCATCGTGACGGGTGGTGCGAGGGGAATTGGGCGCGGGTGCGCGCTTGCTATTGCTGGTAAAGGTACAGACATCGTCCTTGTTGATGTATTAGAAGATAAGCTTCCCGAGACTGGCAAGGAAATCGAGGCTTTGGGCGTCAATTGCGCGACCTTTGTAGCCGACGTAAAAGAGCATCGGCTAGCTAAGGAAGTTGCCGGAGGGGTTCTCGACCAATTTGGGCGGATCGATATCCTAGTCAACAACGCCGGACGTTCAAGTCCGAAAGGGCTCATTGAAATCAGCGAGCAGGAATGGGATGACGCGATCGACGTCAATCTCAAGAGCTGTTTTAACTGGTGCCAGGCTGTGGCCCCGGCGATGCTCGATGCCCGTCGTGGGCGCATCGTTTCAATGTCATCGCTTAACGCGCATTCAGGCGGCGTTACAGCCGCTGTGAGCAAGTTCTCTTATGCTGCGGCCAAAGCTGGCATCATCGGCATGACCCGTGCCTTGGCAAAAGAACTGGCACCGCACATTCTGGTCAATGCGATCTGTCCTGGCTTGATCAAAACAGAGGTCGTCAACAATGTGATCATCCGAGAACGTGAGGCGGAACTCGTCAAGGGGATTGCGCTTCAGCGTTGTGGGACGCCGCAGGAAGTCGGTGAGTTAGTCGCGTTTTTGACCACATCGGAGCCCTGCTTTATCACCGGCCAGGACTTCATCATCGATGGTTTCCAGTTCAAGGTTTAATGGATTGGACAAGGTTTAAAGTGACGAAAGCAATGGTCTGACGAAAAAGCGATCCCGTTTCGGGATGTCATATGAAGGAGTAAGGGTATGGCCATATCTACACGGGCACGAACGAAGGCTTGGTTTCGACTGAAACGAGCTGCCATTACTGCCGTCGCGGGAATTGCTGTAATTGGTTTGCATGCAGCGGGCGAACCTGCGACTGCTCAAAACAAGTTTGTGTTCGCAAATGCGAGTGCCTATGACACGCTTGACCCACACGCGGTGTTCGACGTCGGCCGCGTCGCAGTCCGCCTCAACCTCTATGACGGCTTGCTGCGCTGGCTCGACAATCCTGCCAAGCTGACCAATTGGTTGGCGGAG
>JBPCWA010000385.1:0-21308 GCA_051009975.1 Hyphomicrobiaceae bacterium | reverse complement strand
ATACGCCTCTCGGCGGGGTGACAGGGGCTCGAAACTAACAAAACAGCTCTGGCCGGAGCGGGGGGGGCGTTTTGGGAGTGTCCTTCTGGGAGTGACATTAGAAGTGGCACGTGAGTGCAGTGCGCCTGCTGGCCCCAGTTCGGTCTACTCTTTGGAATTTACCCATACGACCCTTCTCTACATCTTCCTCCACAATTTCAAATCAATCCTAATTTGCATGAATCGACGCTTGGGCAAGAGTGTCAAAGGAAAACTGACTGGTGGTCGAAAGTGATGGTTGGGTGATTCCGAAGCCCACACCAGAGACAAATCACTTTTGGGAGGGAGCGAACAAAGGGAAGCTCATCTGCCCCGTGACTGATGGAGGAGGCGCGCTTGTTCTAACGGCAGCGTATAAGGTCAATGAATACCCCATCGCGATGACCAACACCCTCTAGGCAACTGATGCAGCAGATGTATGCTTTCAACAGCCACACTCGTTTTGGTACTTTCTCCCGATTTATGCGCAAAGTTCGTTTGTCATCGGTTTTCATTTGAGCGAAGAATAGACGGCTTGAGAGAGTTTGCGGGATGGCAATCGCAGAGCATTGCCGCGACCACGGCTCATCGCCAATTTTTGCTAATCGTCGACGTGCGGGATCTAAATGTTTAACGAAATGCTCGACGAGCACAACGATGTGCGAGCCGCCTACAGGGCAGTGGAGAACTGGGTCGAGCACTACAGCATCGAGCTCTTAAATCAGCGTCGAGCAGATGCTGAGGCGTTGTTCCGGCGTATCGGGATTACATTTGCAGTATATGGTGAAGGTGGTGATCCGGAGCGGTTAATACCATTCGACCTCATTCCGCGTGTATTCAGCGCGGCTGAATGGAGACGGATGTCGAGGGGGATTGAACAGCGCGCACGCGCGTTGAATGCCTTTCTCTACGACGTCTATCATCGGGGGGAGATCATTCGAGCGGGCATCGTTCCTGGAAGGCTCGTCTATTGTAATGAGGCCTTTCTGCCCGAAATGGTCGGAATGCCACCGCCAGGTCGCGTTTATAGCCATATCGTCGGTGTTGATATTGTTAGGACAGGACCGGATGCGTTTCTTGTACTTGAGGACAATTGTCGCACGCCATCCGGTGTCAGCTATATGCTGGAAAACCGTGAAATTATGATGCGTATGTTTCCGGAACTGTTTTCGGCAGGAGCGGTAGAGCATGTCGACATATACCCGGAACAGTTGCGAGCAACTCTGGAAGAGGTAGCCCCGCCGGCTTGCAAGTCCGATCCCACCGTCGTCCTTCTCACCCCAGGTTCCCTGAACAGCGCTTACTATGAACATTCATATTTAGCCGACCTTATGGGGATTGAACTTGTCGAAGCTCAGGACCTTTTCGTCGATGACAGCAAAGTTTGGATGCGTACGACCCGTGGTCCACAGATCGTTGATGTCATTTACCGCAGAATCGACGACGCCTACATTGATCCTTTGTCATTTCGCCCAGACAGTCTGCTCGGAGTGCCAGGCCTGTTCGACGTATACCGGGCGGGGGGGGTGACTTTGTGTTCGGCGCCAGGAGCTGGAGTCGCGGATGACAAGGCGATCTATACTTTCGTGCCAGAGATGATTCGATTTTATCTTGGAGAGCGACCAATCTTGCAGAATGTACCTACGTGGCAATGCGCAATTGAAGAAGAACGTAAGTATGTTCTCGAAAACATCGCAGATATGGTCATCAAAGAAGTGCACGGATCCGGTGGTTACGGCATGCTGATTGGTCCAAACACAACCAAGGTGGAACGCGAAGAGTACGCGAAACGTGTCGTGGCGAGACCAGAGTCATTCATTGCCCAGCCGACCCTTGAGTTGTCAGTTGCCCCCACTTTGGGGCGAACAGAAATCACCGCTCGTCATGTAGACTTCCGCCCCTTTTGTTTGGTCGGCCGTCGTATTCGATTGACGCCTGGTGGTCTTACTCGAGTCGCACTGAAGCCGGGCTCATTGATAGTCAATTCGAGCCAGGGTGGTGGTGTGAAAGATACTTGGGTCTTGACGGAGTAGTCATTTGCTCAGCAGAACAGCCGAGAACCTCTATTGGTTAGGACGCTACGTTGAACGAGCAGAAAGCACGTCCCGACTAGTTGAGATGGGCAGGCGAATGGTGATGCTACCAAGCGCGTCAGATCATGACGAATGGCGTTCTGTCATTAAGGCCTCCGGTGCGACACAACCGGAACGCGAAGGAGTGCAGCTCACCGAACGCGATGCTATCCGTAGTCTTCTGCTGGCACCGGATGAACCGTCGTCAATCCGCGCCTGTTTGACACGCGCGCGTGCGAACGGCAGAGCAATTCGAACAGCTCTTACACAGGATATGTGGGAGGCGTTGAACGACGGTTGGCGGCGGCTTGAGATGATCGGTGAGGAAGAGGCGTGCCGTGATTTGCCGCAACTCTTGGAGTGGGTCAAACGCCGCACATCTGCCCTGAACGGGGCATCTGAAACGGGAATGCTGCGGAACGACGGTTTTGATTTTTTGCGTCTTGGGAGGTATGTCGAGCGGGCGGATATGATGTTGCGTCTACTGGATGTGAAATACTACGCCCTCTTGCCAGAGACGGAGGTCGTGGGTGGCGGTCGCGATCATTATCAGTGGATGTCCGTTTTGCATGCGAATTCGGCCATACGTGCCTATCATCATCTCTACCGCGGCGATTGCAGCCCTTGGAAGATTTCGGACTTCCTCATCCTCAATCCAGATTTTCCCCGATCGCTTGCATTTAGCTATGATCGGATCGGAGAACATTTGGATCGATTGGCGCGGCGCTATGGGCGGAGACATGCATGCCATATGGTCGCAAACGATATGATCGCCCTCCTCGCGCATTTGGGCATTGGTGAAATTTTTCAGCGCGGGTTGCATGAATTTGTCCAAGATGCGCTAGCAACGAATGCAAAGCTATCGACTGAAATTGGGCGCGCATATCATTTCTAAACTGGCACGGGTTCACACAGATGCTGCTCAAAATTGTTCACCGAACCACCTATGACTACGCACCAGCAGCATTGCGTGTGGTCTTGCGTCTCCGCCTATTTCCATCTGAATGTGACGGTCAGTCGGTCAAGCAATGGTCTGTTCGTGTTAATGGAGAGGGGGTCGATCCGATTTTCACAGACGGTTTTGGTGATCGGATCTGTCTTTGGGCGACCAACACAGAATGTGAACATGTGGAAATCATTGCGGAAGGTGTGGTGGATACCGCAGATGCTGCAGGGGTGCTAACCGGTCTGCTGCGGCGACCACCACCGAACTTGTTTCTTCGTGAAACCCACCTAACGGCTTCAAATTGCGCCATTGCAGAATTTGCAAATCGGATCAGGGCAGATACGCCGCTTGCGAGGATGCATGCATTGTCCCATGCAGTGCGCCAAGCCATAGCATACACACCTGGTGCAACGCACGCATTGACCCCGGCTACAACCGCATTTGAACTTGGTAAGGGCGTTTGCCAAGACCACTCGCATGTCTTCATTGCGGCAGTGCGGTGTTTGGGTATCCCGGCGCGATACGTTTCCGGTTATATCTTGACGGAAGATGAGATTAGCAGTCCGCAATCTGGTGATGGCGCCTCGATTGCTTCCGAATCGATGTCAAGCGTTACACAGACCAATCATACTGACCAGATGAGGCCTTTAAGGGGAAGTAGTGAATCCAGTTCCGGTGGTCCCGGGGCCAATGAAATGAAGTTCGAGACCTCACGTCCGGAAATTGGACCGCGACCGACGTCAACGCATGCTTGGACTGAAGTGCACATCCCGAACCTTGGTTGGGTAGGTTTTGATCCAACTCATGCGATTTGTCCGACCGATAGGTATGTCCGATTGTCTGCCGGACTAGATGCAGATGCTGTCGCTCCCGTGCTTGGCGCGATTAGTGGCGAGGCCATTGCATCTTTGACGTCGGATGTCATCGTCTGCGACGCGACAAAAGAAGCGCCGCAGATTCTCCAGTCACAGCAGTAGCTCACAATGATACCGGCCGATCGCTGGCAGTTCTCGTTGGCTCAAAGTTGCGTAGTTTGCAGCAAGTGTGCCAGCGTGCCACAGCGATCGGAGGCGAATTCATTTCGAGCTTGTCGCCTCGTTCCTGTTCCTAATATTACCGGTAGGTAATCGACGACACGACAAACCTCAAGTGTGCGGTCCGCTTTCGGGTATCCCCGTCGTGCCGGTGGTGGCCGTCGGCGTGGGGGTTGGCGTCGGCGTATGCGTATGTCCATGCGTGGATGTGGGGGCTGTTGGCGCATGCGTGGGTGCCGAGGTTGCAGGTGCCGAGGTCGCAGGCGCCGAGGTCGCGGGTGCCGAGGTCGCAGGCGCCGAGGTCGCGGGTGTCGGTGTTACAGTTGATGCAGGTGCTGCAACCGCGCTTCGCGTTTCTCGGCGTGGTTTCACTTGAGCGCTGCTGATCGGACCAAAAGTCTCGATTATATTCTGCAATGCGCGCAAGAATGATTCGCGGTCCTTGGCTGGGACTGCCTCTAACAATCGGTTCTCGCAAGCCTGTCGAGTGGGATCTGCGGCTTTGAGCGCGTCGTGACCAGATGGCGTAAGGGAAACAGCATACATGCGAGCGTCGTGCTTAGTTCTTTCTCTCTGAAGCAATCCACGTTCTACAAGTCGACGCACGATATCTGCGACTGTCGAACGATCAATCCCCGTTGCTTCTACCAATGCCGTTTGGCTGGCCTCGTGAGCGTCCGAGGCGCTCTTCAAAACGATGTACTGACGTGGCGTTAATCGAGAGCTATCAATTTCTGCCGAAAACAAATCATCGGCGCATTGACCCGCCCGGTGTAGCAGGTGGATAGCGGATTGTGGTGTTGTGGTTTCTGTCATGGAGTTCATATCCTCCTATTGCTGGGCCCAGTCGATGATCAACTCAGGTATTGAAGGCCCAATTTAGATCTTGCTTCTTGCTTTCATACGCCGGCAGGCGGTTTACTGATGGTCGCCATGACTAAGCATTTCAGAAGCTTTGGCATTGACGATAGGCGCATAGTTGTTGACCTTAGATACGTTGTGTGCTGCCGCTTTAGAAGGGGTACAGAACTATCAACTGACAGTTGAGAATGAAAATCCAAGGAGGCGTCGTGCTCCGGGAGCCACGATTGAGGGCGAGTTTTCTGAGCCCAATGCGAGATTATCTCCGTGTTTGCAGTGCAGATGCGACGCAAACGTTCCGCCGCGCTGGGTTCGCCAACGATCTGATCAACGAGCCTTGTGCGACATTACAACTCAATGCAATCGCAGAGCTTTTTGAGATTGCCTCGCAAGAAACGAAGAATCCATACTTTGGCTTGCATTTCGCCGATTGGCTTCAAGCTGGTCATTTGGGCTTGATGGATCATTTGATGTTAACCGCGCGAAGCGTGAACGATGGTCTCCAGTTGATCGCTAAGTATGAAGAGGCGACGCTCACTCAACTTCAGTTGAGCTGTCGCGTTGGCAATCGTTACACCATGCTCTCCGGGCAATTTCCGCCAGCTTTCGTAGCGCCACCTGGCCAGTTTGTAGATTTTTTTGTCGCAAGCTTGCTCGCACGTATTCGCATGGCAGCAGGTGGTGACTGGCGAGCGGATCGACTGGCGCTACCTCGCGGCGAGCCCACAGATGTTACTGAATACAACGACAGGTTAGGTCGCTCAGTCACTTTTGAAACATCGACATTCCATTTTTCCGTTCATCAGGACGTTGCTCAACTCCCAATGCCTGCGGCTTGGCCGATGCTCAGCGAGACTGTTGTTGCAGCTGCTGAGAAGACGATTTCCGCCGCGCACGACGAAAGAAGTGTCGTCGGTCAAGTTGCTTCTATTCTCATCGCAAATCTTCGTTCAGGTGATCAAGTGAAATTGACGTCAGTCGCTTCAAGTTTAGGATTATCACCGCGCGCACTTCAATGGCGCCTCGAAACGCAGCAAACTACATTCGATGCTGTGTTGACCGAGGTGCGAAAACGACTTGTTATCAACCTTTTGCGCGACAGTTCGAAACCCTTAAATGTCATCAGTCGCGAGATTGGTTTCTCAGAGAGTAGCGCTTTTACGCGATGGTCGAAACAGGCCTTTGGTATGTCGCCTAGCGCGTTTCGTAGCCACTTGAGAGCTCCTGTAGGATCAACGATCTCGCTCTACGGTGCCCACTAATGCATCAAGTACCATTTGAAGAATCAGGGTCGCTGCCACTTGGTCTATGACTTTTGTACGCTTTGAACGTGACGCATCCGCTTCAAGAAGTGCACGTTCCGCAGCCGTTGTCGTCAGGCGCTCATCCCAAAGCATGATAGGCAAGGTTATGGTCCGTCGGACGTTGCGTGCGAATGCCCGTGTGGATTGGGCGCGCGATCCTTCCCGTCCGTCGAGATGACGTGGCAGCCCCAGGATGATGCCAACGGCAGTGTGTTTTGCTATCAGAGCCTCCAGGGCCTCAACATCTCTCGAAAGCTTTTGTCTTTTGATCGTCAACAGAGGCGAGGCGATCATCTGCAACTCATCTGAGAGTGCGATGCCGATCGTTTTTGTGCCCAAATCGATACCCAGAAGCCTGCCATGACCAACGTTATTGCTGAAGTCGTAAAGGTCATCAAAGATTGCATCTTTCCGCGATTGGTTCTTTAAGTTGTCACCTGTCATTTGGAAAATATTGGTCCATTGTCTGTTGTTCGACGCCTCTTGGTTATCTGAGCGATCGTGCTGGCATCGCGCGAGAAGACCTAACTACCAACATCGAATTCTTGGGAGACAAAATATGAAGATTACTTGGTTTGGTCACTCGACATTTCGTGTCGAAACAGGAAACAGCATACTTCTCATCGATCCTTTTCTCAAAGGTAATCCCACATTCGAGGCATCTGGCATATCTTGGGACGACGCAGCGAGTGGAACAACCCATATCGCACTTACACATGGCCATGATGACCATATTGGTGATGCTGCCGACATAGCAAAGAAATACCAAGCCACTTTGTTCGCAAACTATGAACTGGCTAACTTTATGGGTTCTAATGGTGTCGAGCGCCTCGAGCCCATGGGACAAGGGGGACGTGTTGGTTCAGATGATTTCGCGGTCACACTTACGCATGCCCAGCATTCGTCGTCATCAAATGGCGTCTATCTTGGGACAGCTTGTGGATTGATTATTTCGCCGACAAATGGGGGGGTACTCTACCACATGGGCGACACAGATGTCTTTCCTGGAATGGCGTTAATCAATGAGCTCTACAGCCCTAAAATAGGATTGGTACCCGTCGGTGACCGGTTCACGATGGGGGCAAAAAATGCTGCGTTTGCTTGTAAATCCTATTTTGAGTTTGAGACAGTTGTTCCCTGTCATTACGGCACTTTTCCTATCATCGATTCTACTGCCGACAAATTTGTCTCAGAGATGCAATGTTCTTCCGTCAAGGTCTTGGAGGTCGGCGAGAGCCTGGTTTGTTGATTTCTGCAAAGCCCCTTGGTTCGTTCAGTCGCTGGGTAGGATGGGGGCTTTACATGTCATACTGTTGAGGCGAGCCAATGGACCGAGTCACATTAATGCCGCCGGCCGGTGACCTTTAGGTGCTGAGATATTCGTGTTTGTGTTTGCGGTTCGCGTACGCCGAATGGGCGAACCTCGCATGCTTGTCCTCTGAATCTATTTCCGCTTGAATGCGGCGGCGAAAACGGTTCTCGCCTGACACAGACAAGTTTCAAAGCCTGAAAGATCGGTCAACTCGCGACCTGCGTCGACATTGGTCCGGACCACATCTGCTTCTGCCCCAAAGCTGCGCAGTGCTACCGCGATCATAAGATTTTCAAAAAGACCAAAGCGTTCAATTTCCGTATCTCTGGTATAGGGATCCAGGGAGTCGCTTGTTAGGGTTGCGTTGTATCGGTTAGCTCGATGCTCGTAGGTGGCGTCCACATTGGTATAGCCGAAAACCGGTTTACCAAGGGCCCGTGCAAAACCGATTTCGTAACCAGTACCAACATCCATGCTCACACCTCGAAATGGCGTGCAGTTCGCGATAACACCATCAGCCTCCGTTATCAAACGCTCGTTCGCTTCGCTGATCTTTTGCGATTGTTCCTCGATTGGAAGCTGCGTCAGGTTTTCCAGTGCGCCGTCCAATGGAAAGAGGCCATGAAATCCATACTTCGTACAAATTTGTTTCTTTTGGTTGGAAATCTCGAGAGCATTTGACAAGAAAACTTCGGGGCCAGCTAGGTAAAGTGTCGGTCTAAACATTGTAGCGATGCCCTCTATCGTGTCCGACGTTTCAAGTAGCGAAGGTCAAAAGCGTCCGGCCGCGATAACGGATCTTCGGCCTCGTCAAAAATTTTATGCTTGAGCACTTTTTGCGTTCCGGTCACGGGCAAAGTATCGACAAAAATTATCCAGCCAGGCGCTTTGTAATATGCCAGTTCTGTATAGCAATGTTCAAAAAGCAGTCGGGCTGATGCAGCGTCAGCTGGGCCGGTCGCCAGCACAACGCAAGCGAGCACCTCTTCATCCCGTGTGACATCTGATACTGCGACAACGGCAACCTGAGCGACGCGATCATGTCCTTGCAGAGCGGCCTCAACTTCTGCAGCTGCAATGTTTTCTCCGGACCTACGTATAATGTTTTTCTTTCGTTCGATAAAGAACAAGGTGCCCGTCGCGTCCTGGCGGACAGTATCTCCAGTGTGAAACCAGCCGCCGCGCCAAGCTTGCTCGGTTGCATCGGCTTGGTTCAAGTAGCCTGAGAACGCGCCAAATCGGGGCGTCTCTGGCGAGTGCCTAACGATCATCTCACCCGGTTGACCGATAGGGACATCGTGGTCATTTTCATCCACAACCCGGACTTCTAGACCAGGCTGCGGTCGCCCCATTGCACGGGTATTGATGAGCCTCGGTTCATAGTTGTCTACTAGTATGCGACACATTTCCGTCATTCCCCAACCTTCGATAAGTGGGAAGCCAAAACGTTCTTCAAAAATGTGGTGCAGTGTTGGCTCGAGGCCAGCACCAAACCCAAATCGCACGCGATGATTTCGCTCATCCTGCTCCGGCGGAGCATTTAACAAAGCCGGGACTACGACCCCGAGATAATGAATGATGGTGGATTGAGTTTCGCGAATTTCACGCCACCAACGCCTCTTGCTGAACCGTTCTGGAAGAACCTGGCAGCCACCGAGGAGCATCATGGCATAAAGTGAAACGACACCGGCATTGACGTGAAACAATGGGAGTGGGTTGTACAGTCTCTCGCAGCCTTCGCTCAAGGCCATCAGCCCCCCCCGCGTGGCATACCATTGGCCTAGGAAAAGCTCATATTCATGACTGAGAATGCAGCCCTTTGGTTGACCGGTAGTGCCCGATGTATAGAGCACACTAGCTTGCGATTGCGGGTGTGGCATGCCAGCCAAAGGGGGAGTGCTTCTTGCAGCGGGAAAGACGCACTGGCCTTGTTCATCAAAGATCGCCTGTGCAACATCAGCCCCACTCAAAGACACGGCCTCGCGCAGGACTGTCTCACGCTCCGGTACGGCCATCGCCATATCAATTTGGCTGTCTTGCAGAATATACGCGATTTCCGCCGGCCGATAGTCTGGATTGATTGGCACCCATGTTATCCCGCACGTTGCACATGCGAACTTTGCGACAGCGCATTCAACGCGGTTTTCCAAGAGAACAGCGATACGGTGGCCGTGTCCGTAGCCAGTAGCCCGGAGGTCCTCTACTGTGGAGTTCACTTTCTGTGCAAATGTCGCAAAGGATTCGGTGCGGCCTTCGGGGTCATAGTGGCGGGAAGGATCTCGCGGTACCATTAGAAATGGGTTTGGCGCATAGCGCCTTGCTGCCTCGTCGATGACTTCGCCAATGTTACGAGCGCTAATCGGTATCATCTAATGCTGCCCTGCGCTACGGTGCCTATGACGGTTCCACCGATTCTGCAACAACGCGCAAAGTTTGCTTATCGGAGATACCCAACAGCATAGAACCGATGCTATTGCTCGCAGCTGCGGTCATCCATTCCTGGATGCGTTGTCGGATGCGCGCTGGCGGACCTACCAAAGCCGTGTCATCAATCAGTGAATCAGGGACGGCGGCAACGGCCTCATTTCTCCGGCCCTCCAAGAACGCGTTTTGGATCTTTACTGCTGCCTCTTCGTAACCCAAGCGTTTTGTGTAATCATTGTAAAAGTTTTTGTCGCGTGCACCCATGCCCCCGATATAGAAAGCCATTTCCGCTTTGACGCTATCCCGGCATGCTTGGAGGTCATCTCCCATTTGAACACGAATGAATGGCGCAATATCAAAATCTCTGAGGTCGGAGCTCTTGTTGGCTCTCTTGCGACCCTCTTCAACGTAATCGCGAACCAGATGGGCCCGTTCGGGGATCATGAAGATTGGTTGCACGCCGTCCGCAACTTCTCCGGCTGTCCGCAAACCTGCGGGTGAAAATGAAGCGGTGTAAATCTTGAGGTTTCGATCTGGTTTGGCAATTGTCTTCAGCGCCTTTCCAAGCCCTGTTGTGCCAGCGCCCATATTAGGGATTTGGTAGAATTCCCCTTGGAACTCCAACGGTGCTTCGCGAGCGAAGATTTGCCGAATGATAGCAATATATTCGCGGGTTCGTTTCAGGGGCTTGCCGAAGACTTCCCCATGCCAGCCTTCGACAACTTGCGGCCCTGACGGACCAATACCGAGCAAAAAACGCCCACCGGACATTGCTTGCAATGAGATTGCTGTCATTGCCGCGCAAGATGGTGTGCGGGCCGACATTTGCATGATGCCCGTCCCCACCTTGATGTTACTTGTTTGAGCCAACATCCATGCAGCTGGAGTAACCGCATCAGATCCCCATGCTTCGCTTGTCCACACGCTATCGTATCCGAGGTTTTCAGCCTCTTTCACCAACGACATGTTGGGTCCACCCGGTTCTCCCTTGTAACGGATCAGCAGGCCCAGTTTCATAGCGCTCTACCCCTTTGCGATGGTATGTTTATGCAATGGTGCATTGGATAGCAGTTCACCACCGACGACGTTTGGGCGCAAGTCGGGTGAAAGTTCACAGATCTACCGTCTCCTGGTGGCGGCCAACTAGGCTGATCAGTTTGATCGTGTCTGGTGTGAACATCTGGTTGATCTAGTTGGCAGGCATCTGTGTCGAAGCTCTTCTGAACAAAAGACTGATTCATTTGAAGGAAACCGGCTCAGCTCGGACGAGGTGAAGACGACCTGAATATGGGCGAAGTATTTTTACCCGCCTCCGGGTGTTGTTGGGCTCGATTAGTGACTTGATCGCTGATCTGACGTGTGACATTCGTTCATTCACGACTAGAGCGACATTCATTTAATAGCCGACCTTGGATGACGCTCCTAGTTGGATACTCCGCTCCGTGCCTTCAACTGGTCGAAAAGCAAGTTCGCAACACTTGGCCTCTCAAAAGTGGGCAGCGAACAATTTGAGGGCACGCAATCATGCCCGTCGAGGAGAAACGTCGTGGACGAAGAATCGCCTGCAGTGCCCGCAATCTCCTTCGAGGATTTCCTGCGCGTCGATATTCGGGTCGGGACGATTATCGAGGCAGAACCCTATCCGGAGGCGCGCAAACCGGCCTACAAGCTTAAGATTGATTTTGGCGACACGTTGGGATTGAAAAAGAGTTCGGCACAAATAACAGTGCACTATGCACCTGGGGATCTGATCGGTCGCCAAGTGGCGGCGGTGGTGAACTTTCCAGCGAGACAAATTGGAAAGTTCATGTCAGAGGTCCTCACTCTCGGATTTGCTGATGAATCCGGGGATGTCGTGCTTTTGCAGCCGGAGCGACCGGTTCCCAATGGAAAGCGCATGCACTAGAGGTCTAGAGGTGAGGTCTAGAGGTATTGTCATCGGCGAAGTATTGAGGCGTATCGACTAATCACACATAGACGGCGACAGCCGGGTTGGAGCCGCGATTTTACAACGGGCGGTGTTGAACAGTATTCTGGGACCAATCGTTTTGGAGGAGTTCGCAAAGAGGGCGTCTCCACTATTAAGGCCATCTCCACTAACAAGGCCATCAAGGGCTATCACATAGCGAAATTCGTGAGATGAGTGCAGCAGCGTCATCAGACCAGTGATACAGCGACCAATGCTTCGCATCGGCTTCCTATCTATCGCATCAGTCCGTGCTACGATACGCTATACCGTGCAGTTGCGATGAATAGGTGAGGAGATGTGCCATATTTTTGCCGGGCAAGCCGCGGAACGCTACGCCTATGAGACGCGTTCAGTACGCCTCAGGGGGCATGTGACCAGTATCAGGCTCGAAAAAGCTTACTGGGATATACTGGAGGATATCGCTGAGCAGCAGCGCGTTCCCTTGGCACGCTTCCTGACTACTCTGTACGAAGAGGTGCTTGAACTGCGTGGGGAGGCTCGGAATTTCACTTCTCTATTGCGGTGTGCGTGTTTGACGTATGTTGAGCAAGTGCGAGATGACGCTACCCGCGAGGCAGAGCTCAAATCAGAAGCTGAACGCGCAATGATCTGAGTTGGTGAAACTGTGTGCTCTCGATTTTATGGATGTAGTATATCAATACTACCTAAGGGCTGGGCGCCGCGACTACACTCCTAACAATGGTCTCGCTAAAGTTGTGGTCTTAGGGAAATGCCGGTGAAGCATATCAGGTTTGGTTAGAGTCGACGCCCGTTCCTAAAGGACGTAGCACTTTGCTGACATACCTCAGTCTTTTGACGGTCAATCGAAATCGCGCCGCCGCCCGGTGTCCACATTGTTGTATCCGCACGCGTGTTGTCGTCTCCGACGGGCGCTTCAAAGATTGAGCATCGGCGGACGCGGAAACTATCGGCAGGAGACGAAGGCAGGAACACTGGAGGCGACACGTCCGATGAGACGTATGCGGGGAGAACAAAAGTCGCTGGCGCTCATCAGTTCAATCGCGAAGTCAAACGATCTTATTAGCGTTGCCAGGTCGCTAAGCGATCCGCCGAAATCGTCGATCCGGGTAAGCCGCGTGTTTAAACACCTTAGAGGCGATATGTGAGGACATCCAACCATGGCCAAAGCAATACATTCTATGATCCGAGTACTTGATGAAGATCGCTCGATCCGATTCTACCGCAAAGCATTCGGTCTCGAGGTGGCAGAAAGATTTGACTTTGACAATTTCACGCTCGTCTACATGCGCAATCCAGAAACTGAATTCGAGCTGGAACTCACCGTGAATAAAGGTCGAAACGAACCATATGATCTCGGAGATGGCTACGGCCACCTCGCACTTTCGGTTGAAAACATCGATGCAGAGCATGCGCGCTTTAAGACTGAAGGGCTGAACCCTAGAGATGTTGTGGAATTCAATCGTGATGGTGCCCTGTTAGCCAAGTTCTTTTTCGTTCAGGACCCCGATGGCTATCAGATCGAGATTCTCCAGCGCCACGGGCGATATCTGTAGCAGTAGTTGAAATAGGACGTTTATCAATTATCCGATAATCAAAGCAATATCGAACAAGCAGGATGAAAAACGAAAAGGAGGAACATCATGCGGACTCTGGATCGACGCCCAAAAGTATCGCGTCGAGCGTTATTGACCGGAAGTGGAGCCGCTGTGCTTGCCGTTTCGATCGGTCCCGATGGGCTCGTGAGTGGTCGAGCTTGGGCCGCCCAGCCGGCTGCGGTTACGCCCGAAACATTTGCGACACTGGTGCAGGTGTCGAGGGATATCTACCCGCATGATCGGTTTGCTGATTCCATTTACGCAGAAGCAGTAAAAGAAATTGATGCTTCGGCAGCGGGCGATGACAAGACGACCAAATTGCTTGAAGACGGTGTAGCCGCTCTCAACTCTGCTGCTCAAGGTGCGCACGGGTCCGCCTACAATGCGGTGGAATGGGAGAGTGATAGAGTAGCGCTGTTGCGCGCCATCGAAACTGGTCCGTTTTTTCAGAAGATCAGAGGGGCCCTCATCACTGGCATCTATAACAAACCAAGAGTTTGGGAGTTGCTGGGTTACGAAGGTGAATCTGCCTCCAAAGGTGGTTACATCAATCGCGGCTTTGATGATCTGGACTGGATCTAGGGAGACCGGATATGGCAGCACCATACGATTTGAATGATAATACAGTCGTCGTTGTTATTGGCTCAGGTGCCGGCGGGGGAACGCTCGGGACGGAACTCGCGCTCAATGGCATAGATACAGTCATACTTGAGGCCGGCGGCAGACATGAAACCCAAGACTTCGAGAATGACGAATGGCCTATGTTCTCGAAAATTTCCTGGTTAGATAAACGCACCACATCCGGATCTTGGCGTGTCGCGAAAGATTTTTCCGGCTTGCCCGCTTGGATAGTCAAAGCGGTTGGAGGCTCGACTGTTCATTGGGCAGGTGCGTCCTTGCGCTTTCAAGAGCACGAATTTAGAGCACGCACGACCTACGGCAACGTCGCCGGAGCAACTTTGCTCGACTGGCCGCTGAACCTTCAAGATATGGAACCGTGGTACGCGAAAGCTGAAGCAAGGTTGGGAGTGACACGCACAAATGACATTCCGGGGTTACCCGGCAACAATAACTTCAAGATCATGAAAGCCGGTGCCGACAAACTTGGATACAAGAATTGTCATACCGGCAGGATGGCAATCAACTCTAAGTCGCGTGACGGGCGCGGCGCATGCCAGCAACTCGGTTTCTGCTTCCAAGGTTGCAAGACTGCAGCCAAATGGTCGACGTTGGTCGCCGAAATTCCGAAAGGAGAGGAGACTGGCAAACTAGAAGTGCGGCCGAATTCTCAAGTATTGAAGATCGACCATGACAAATCAGGCAAAGTTACCGGTGTTGTTTACGTCGATAAAGACGGCAAGCAACAGAGACAGCTGGCAAGAGCCATCTGCGTCGCAGGCAACTCCATAGAAAGTCCAAGGCTACTCTTAAACTCCGCCACCAGCATGTTTCCAGATGGCCTTGCAAACTCATCCGGCCAAGTGGGCAAGAACTACATGCGGCACATGACAGGTTCTGTCTACGCAATTTTTGATAAGCCCGTTCATATGTATCGCGGCACTACCATGGCTGGTATCATCACAGATGAGTCCCGACACGACACGTCTCGCGGATTTGCTGCCGGTTATGAACTGGAAACGCTGTCTCTCGGCGTTCCATTCTTAGCTGCGTTTCTTAATCCTGGTGCTTGGGGGCGTGATTTCTCTGCAGCGATGGACATGTACGCAAACATGGCCGGGATGTGGATTGTAGGCGAAGACATGCCTCAAGCAGGGAATGCCGTTACGCTACACCCGACTGAAAAGGATCAGCATGGTTTGCCAATACCGAATGTCCACTTTGACGATCACAAGAATGACATCGCGATGAGGAACCATGCCTATAAGCAAGGTGCTGCTGTTTATGATGCAGTCGGAGCCACGCGGACTTTCCCCACACCGCCCTATCCGTCCACTCATAACTTGGGAACAAATCGCATGAGTGAAGATGCTAAAGACGGTGTCGTGAACAAGTGGGGTCAGACCCACGACATCAAGAATTTGTTCGTCTCAGATGGGAGTGTTTTCACAACTGGTGCCGCCGAAAATCCGACGCTCACGATAGTTTCCTTGGCGTTACGGCAGGCGAACCATATTAAAGAGCGCATGGCCGCAGGAACGCTCTGAAGTCTGCACCTCCAATCGCAAGACCATTGGCAGATTTTGCCAATGGTCGTTCCATTGAGGGCATGAAGCCCGCCACGACATGAGTACTGTTGCACTCATGTGCTGTTTTATATGTTATCACGGATTCGACTTTGAACTTTAAAGCGGAACGCGAATAACCGCGCGCAGACCACCCAGAGAACTTGATCCAAGCGTTACGTCGCCCCCGTGACTCCGGGCTATGTCTCGTGTGATAGCAAGGCCGAGACCTGTGTTGCCACGATCTTGATTGCGCGCATCATCTAGCCGATAGAATGGGCGAAATACGTTTTCGCGTTCTGATTTCGGAATGCCAGGTCCGTCATCTTCAACTTCGACGATGACCCAGCGTCGAGCCTTGGCAGCGCGCAGCACTACGTTGCTACCGTATCTACTTGCGTTACTTACGAGATTGGTCAGAGCGCGCTTAAATGCTTGGCGCTTAAGCGGTAGGTAAATTTCTCGACGTCGGCTACTTTGCTTGAAGGTAATTTGAACCTCAGGTCTGCGTTGTTTGTCGCAGACTTCCTCGATGAGTTCGCGCAGCGGGGTGGGTTGTGCGACTTCGCCACCATCTCCCTTTGCAAATGCCAAGTACTCTTCTAGCATTACCTGCATTTCCTGGACATCATGGTCAAGGGCCCTAATTTCTGGGCTGTCGCCCAGGAGTGCCAGCTCCAACTTGAATCGTGTCAAAATCGTACGTAAGTCGTGGCTCACACCGGCAAGCATCGCGGTGCGCTGATCCACGTGCTGACGAATGCGGTCTCGCATTTCCAAAAACGCAATGGCTGCTTGACGCACTTCTCTTGCGCCGCGCGGCTGAAAGTCCTCTGGAACTGGTCGACCCTTGCCAAAGGCATCGGCTGCGTCTGCCAGCCGGAGGATCGGACGGATTTGGTTCCTAAGGAACAGAATTGCGACGGTTAAAAGAACCACAGAGGTCACGACCATCCAGATCAAAAAAATATGTGAATTCGATGCGTATGTTTGGCTTCGCTGGGCAACAAAATTTAAGATGGCATTCTCGAGACCAATTTTTATCTCAACATGATCAGAATCGCCGACGGTATCTATCCAAAATGGCTTTCCGCGCAAACGCAGCCTGATCTCATTTGACAATGTTTTGTCCAAAAGAGAAAAAAATGGTTTAGGTCGCACCGACGGCAAATCACCTGACGGCAGGACTTGCACCTGGATGTTTAAGCGATCGCGCGCCAAACTCACTAGTGAGCCATAATTGTCATTCTTCTGATATCCTTCATATAGTTCTACAACAGCTGCGATGTCGCGTGCCGTTGCTTCAGACAGACGCCGCGTCACGGCTTGCCAGTGGCGCTCCATAAAAACGAATGCAATGACGCCCTCGAGTAGTACAATCGGCGCAATGATGATGATCAGAGCGCGCGTGTAGAGGCCTTTGGGTAGGATATGTGCGGCAGCGCGTTGCGTCGCTCGTAGGGTCCGCGCGAAAATCCCGTACCAAGGCGCGGGCAAATTTTTGGCCGGTGCGCGCAGCGCTCGCCAAATCCGTCGCCTCCGACGCATGGCCGGCGAGTCCATGACAACCATCAAATGACCCCAGCGCTTCGATTGCCGGCGAGCAAAAGCACGCCCGCGAGCATAAAGGTGGCAGACTCAATCCGTGTAGAGGATGTATCCTTTGCCGCGCACCGTTTGTAGATAAATCGGATTGGATGGATCCGCTTCAATTTTACGCCGTAATCGGTTGATTTGCACATCGATTGCCCGTTCGCTCCCGGTCGAGTCGTCGTTTGCCAATTCATGGCGTGCAATCGGAGATCCGGGGCGCTGGGCAAACAACTTTAGGAGGTCGCGCTCACGCTCAGTAAGCTTTAAGGTTTCATCACCACGACGGAGTTCACCTCTTTCACAATAGAAAACAAGATCCCCCAATCGTATCTCGTCACCCCCGACCTGAGTTAGGTTGCCCCGCTTCAAGATATTCCGAATTCGAAGTAACAGTTCTCGCGGCTCAAAAGGTTTAGGGAGATAATCATCCACGCCGGCCTCCAGACCTTGAATGCGGGCATCCGGGTCTGATTGCGCCGTCAGCATGCATATTGGGATGTCTGAGCTTGACTTGAGACACCGCGCCAACTCCATACCATTCTCTCCCGGCATCATGACATCTAGAATAATGATGTCGAAGGCCAGGCCGCGCATCGCGGCGCGGGCAGCCGCCGCATTAGCGGCCGGAGTAACGCGAAAACCATTGTTGAGAAGATACCGCGACAGCAGGTCTCGAATGCGCTGGTCATCGTCCACGATCAACGCGTGAGGTGCGTTATCCGGAAGTGTCGGTATCGATTGATTGGACGACATCAGGGCCACCTCAACGGTCAATCTCGCTCGTCCATCGATTTATGCTGCGCGCGAGATACCAACTGCGTTACCATAGCTCGATCCTCTGGCGAAACAACGGCAAGCAAGAACGCCGCAATCGTATCTTTCGAGTCCGCGCCTGCTACGGCTAGCGCATCTTCGATCCGTTTGCACTGCAGGGATATCAATCGCTCTGCAAGGTTCTGTCCCCTCTTTGTAACATACAGCCGACGTTCTCGACGATCTGAAAGTCCTGAGTGTTGGACGATAAATTCATCGTCTATCAGTTGTTTCAGCACACGCGCCAAACTTTGTTTTGTGATGTTGAGTATTTCGAGTAAGTCCGCAACGCGCAGCCCTGGGTTGCGATAAACAAAGTGCATGACCCGATGATGTGCGCGGCCGAAGCCGTATTCATCTAGAATGGCATCGGGTTCACCGGTGAAATCTCGGTAGGCAAAAAAAAGGAGCTCAACGTATTCGACGAGATGCCGCGTTTTTTGCGAGTTGGAGTCGGCGCTCTTGTCACCACTTGTCGACCGTCCACTGACCGATCCGCTCTCGCGGTCAACACGATTCGAATTTATGTCAGCCATGTTGACATATTTGCCCTGTATTGCTACGCAGTTTTTTGATAGTCGATAAAAGTGCCGATTCTGCATTTGGCATTGTTTGACACGAATACTCAAGCTTTACAGGCCCGTTGGGATCCGGAACGATAGGATCGTGCCACAAGCGATGCGGCTAGTCGCCGTCAGCCGCGACGGAAGGATGAAGTCTATGGCAGAATTGACTCCATATGATGATCGCGATGGATTTGTTTGGTGGAACGGTGAATTGATTCCTTGGCGCGATGCCAAACTGCATGTGCTTAGTCACGGTCTTCATTACGCTAGTGCTGTGTTTGAGGGCGAGCGAGCCTATGATGGTGTCATCTTCAAGCTCACCGAGCATACAGAGCGTCTTGTCGAAGGGGCCCGGACTTTAGATTTTGAGATTCCGTATTCGGTCGCCGAGATAGACGAGGCCTGTCGGCAGATCGTTGCAGCCAACAATTTACGGGACTGTTATGTCCGCCCAATCGCGTGGCGTGGAAGCGAGATGATGGGCGTTTCGGCGCAGGCCACTAAAATCAATCTGGCTATTGCGGCATGGAATTGGGGTTCGTATTTCCCAATGGAAGAACGCCTAAAGGGCATTCGTGTGGCCTGGGCGCGATACCGCCGACCCGACCCAATGACAGCGCCCGCGAAGACGAAAGCCGCCGGGCTCTATATGATTGGTACTCTGGATAAGCATCTGGCGGAGCAAAACGGCTATGCAGAAGCCCTGATGTTGGATTGGAGAGGTCGTGTGTCCGAATGTACAAGTGGCAACATTTTTTTCGTCAAGGGCAAGGAATTGCATTCACCGACGCCTGATTGTTTCCTAGATGGCATCACCCGTCGCACCATCATCGATCTTGCAAAAAAGCGTGGTTACGTCACTATCGATCGCACAATCATGCCCGAAGAGCTGTCCGAATTCGACGAATGTTTCATGGTTGGCACCGCGGCCGAGGTGACGCCCATTAAGGAAATTGGATCTTATACTTTCGTGCCGGGCGAGGTTTGTGAAACTTTGCTTCGCGACTATATGGACGAAGTCCAACCCGCCAAAGCGGCTGCTGCGGCTGAGTGATGCGGTTATTTGCAGATCGTTGAGCGATCACCAACCGCTGAACGGTGTTTCGGGGACGGGGGTTAGCGGCGCGGTGCGCGCCCGGTAGGCAAGTAAATTGTCGACGACGAGCTGTGCCATAGCGTTTCTCGTATAGACGGAAGCTGAGCCTACGTGCGGTAGCAAGACAAGATGCTCGGATTCCACGAGCCGTGGATCGATATCGGGCTCACCTACCATTACATCGAGTCCGGCAGCAAAAATCGTGCGATCGCGCAATGCCGCAATGAGTGCAGTCTCATCAACAACCGACCCGCGAGAAACGTTGATGAGAACACCGCGCTCACCAAGAGCATCCAAGACTTTGTCGTTGACTAGGTTGCGTGTCTCTTCCGTACCTGGTGTAACCACAATGAGCGTGTCTGTATTTTGGGCTAATTCGATGAGATCGGCATAGTAAGTATAACCCACGCCGGTTTGCGCTGCCCGGCCATAGTAGGCAATAGGCAATCCAAACGCTGTGCAGCGACGTGCGATAGCCTTTCCTATTCGTCCGAGGCCGACAATCCCAATGCTGCGATCACGTAACGTCGCTGGTGTCAGATGGTAGTCACCACTTCTCTTCCAGTTTCCCGCTCGCAAGTACTGTTCTGCCCGTCCGAGTTCGCGCACGGTCATGAGAAGTAGGCCCAAGGCCGTATCTGCCACTTCTTCGGTCAGAACATCCGGTGTGTTCGTAACGATGATCCCACGCGCTTTTGCTGCTTCTGTATCAATGGGATCATATCCGACACCGAAGTTGGCAATAATGCGCAGTCTGGGGAGCGTGGATATGAGATTTGAGTCTATGCCGACCCCGTGACCACCTGCGGCAATGACCTCGACGCGCTGAGCAACATTGCCAAGAAGCGCAGCCGGATCAGTTGCACAGTAGTAGCGGTGCACTTCGAATGCCTCCTCCAGCGCCTCACGCTTCATTTCCATGAGTTCCGACGTTAGTAGAAGCGGGGGCTTGTTCATCACGTTCTCCGGGTCACTTGACTTCGCTATCTCTCTAGCATTGAGATTGGACAGCCAGCAACGTTGCCGTTTGAAGATGTAGTCGTTTGACTAACTTGCAGCGATCCTGCCACAGGCGGAACGGATTGATCATGTGCGCTCAGGCACTAACCCAATTTGATTATGACGTGATTGTTGTCGGAGGCGGCCACAACGGGCTCGCGTGCGCATTTTACCTTAGTCAGGCTGGCCACCGGGTTGTCGTCCTCGAGAAGAACTCTATCGTCGGTGGCGCGGCTGTTACTGAGGAATTTTTGCCTGGATTTCGCAACTCTGTTGCAAGCTACACTGTAGGATTGCTGAACGAACAAATTATCGCGGATATGGCGTTGAAGGAGGGCGGACTGGAGATTGTTGAGCGGCCGATCGCAAATTTTTGGCCGATGCAGGACGGTCCGGGTCTGATCTTGCCCTATTGTTCGCAGCAGCGACGAGACGCTATCGCTCATTTTTCTCAGCGCGATGCTGACAACTTGGAAGCCTACGACGCTGCACTGCAGTTGGCGTCGGAGTTCATGCGTTCTCTCATGTTGCGAACGCCCCC
>JBPCWA010000384.1:0-15637 GCA_051009975.1 Hyphomicrobiaceae bacterium | reverse complement strand
ATTCGGTCGCAACCTAAGCTAGCATTTGCGCGGCGTGCCAGGCCTGGAGCGCGTCTCCAACATGCCGCCGGCGAACGTGTTGGCAAGGCGTCGACGACCCCCATGACTTAGGAGTTAGCGCGTGGTAAAGCGCATATATCGAAGGCCCGCATACCTATCGACGCGCCGTTTTAAAAATTCGGGATATTATTTTCAAACCCTTCGCCAAACGGCAATCACTACCGAACCTGCCTAGCTGTGGATCGCACATTCCGAACAATCGTCCGTGCGAGATGATGGACTCGGGATTATTCGCCACCATAGTGCCGCCCCATGTCACAATCGGCGCCCCAATGACCAATCGTTTGCACATAGCAGCTGGCCGGAAGCTTCCTTTTCTTCTTCGGCTTAGCCGCCACCTTCTTTCTTGTGCTTTTTGAGCGCGACCGATTGGTGATGTTCGCAGGTTTTTTACGGACAGGTAAAGCATCCATGCTTGACGATCTCTGCTGTTGAATCTCTGCTAACCGTGCACGCGCAAAAGTAGCAAAGACACTGTCAGGATATTGCTGAACAAAGGCCTTTATAACCGCTGTACTGGACGAGTTCTGGATGATTTTCCACGCTGTAGCTGCTGGACTCGCTGGCGCTGCTGTAGAGCTCGATATGGGAATGCTCTTGTTGCGCCGGACTAATCTACCGATCAATGTCGAGTTCTCCGCGATACTAGCAATTTGCTTGCCAGCATTCACCCGCGGACCCGCTGCTCGATTGTGAAGCCCAACTACCGTTCTCGAATTATTGTCAAAAACCGGAGCGCCGGAGCTGCCCGGTAGCGTATCGCACATGTGCATGAGATTATCGGCCACGACTGCCGGATCATCGGCCTGACATCCCCCACGAGTGATATGCTTTGTCATTCCGGCTGGATGATGGATGATAAATAGGCTCTGACCAGGCTCTGGCCGTGCGGTACTTAGGCGCACTGTCCCCCAGACTCTACCGGGATTTACACGCACGCGGAGTATTGCGTAGTCCAACTTCTTATTAGCCTCAAAAGGCACACTGTTCACTGGATACTGGGCCACGCCTCGCATGGAGCTAGGTCGCAGATATCCCATCCAAAGCATTACTTCTTGCACATTCCCGGCGCCCGGGATGCAATGATGGTTGGTTAGGACAAGGTCATCTGCGATCAGACTGGCGGTGCAGTAAGAAATTTTTCCAGCAGCAAGGCCAATAGACAATCGCGGACAAAGTCGACACGACACGATCTAGCGCAATCGCCTTATACCAGACGTCACGGTCCAAGCGTTTGACACCAACAGGAATGAGATAGTTGACCCGATTGCGCTTGTTTGCAACTCCATGTCCGGAGAAGTAAAAGAAACCAATTGCATCTGAGCCGGCTGCGCTCAAGTCCTCGGCATAGTCGTCAACGGCGCGCAGGATGGTCGAACGACTAGCATTCGTCACGATGCGAATATCACCGTCAGAAAAGCCAATTTTGCGCAAGGCACCCGCGATCAAGTTTACATCGTTTAGAGGATTGTTAAGTCGCCCAACTTGAGCTGTGTAGTTTTGATTACCAATGCGATCAATCGTGGACCAAGCGACCACGGGAATTGGCCTATGGTTCGATGAAGCAGCCCGTCAAACATGAAACAATCATGCCATCCTCACCAATTAAGGCGGATGTCGGATGCGAGAGTGATGCGCGAATGCTTTCAGTCATTAGGGCGTCACCATCACTTATGGGCTTTTAAACCGGAATAAGGCCTATCTCAGGTCCAAGTTAGAGCATACAGACCAGTAGCAAGACTACGCAAGGTGCCGTTAAAGCGTACCACTGCCGTACCAAACCGCATCGAATGTGTTGGCATTTCGGCAACGTTTTTAGTTTTATTGAATAAAATCAAAAACTTGATTTGGTTGCGGGGGCGCGAAACCCCCGAGAGTTGACTCTTTCGTGCTCGATTTGATTGGGCTCAAAGAGGCGTTGCGACCAACGAGGCTTCGAATTCACAAAGCAATGCCGCGGCGGGCTGCCATGCGATTGCCTAGGCATTCGAGATCGCTTGCCGTCAACCGTCGCTGGGCCAATGGCAGGACAATTGCATTCTCGATCGCAAGATGACGGCGCTGGCGATCGGCGAAGGTGCGCAGCGCATTGCGCAGCGGTTGCTCCAATGTCTCACAATTCCGGGCAACGCAGGTCCGCAGATCCCTTTCTATCTGACTAGCGAACGTCTGATCTGCGGCATGGTCTCCGCGGAGCAGGCCGATGGTGGGTTCAATTTTATCCTCATCCAATGCGCGGAGACGCAGCAATGGGAATAGATCCTCCTCTTCATCCTGTACGTGTAGCGACATAGCATCGGCGATAAAATCCGCCACTTCCTTGGCTATGGTGGGTTCATATGCCAAGGCGTCTGCCAGGTCATCGCACAGATCAAACAATGCGCGCTGACGACGATGGTCGGCGAGGATATATGCAAGGGGTGTCTTGAGCAACTGCGGCGACAACCTGCCCAAGACACCAGGTCCGCGAATCTTCTGTTGGTCTGTCCTGGTCATGCTCTGGACCTCACTGCCGAGGAAGCGAAACCTCAAGCATCAGTTTCAGTGCAGCCCCACCGGGATCATCGGCGCGGTTTATGGTGCTCATGAGTTGTAACCAGCTATCGGCATCGGCCCGTGCGTTGAAGCCGTTGATTGCGGCAGTGACGGCCTGTCCGAGCGTCAGATCATGCGCTTCTGCTGTACTGCGGAGACGGGCAAGCAACGTCAAGTCACCCAGTCCCATCACTGTTTCCAGAGCGAACGCTTCGTTGGATATTTTCTCCAACACTATGCCGAGTAACATTGCGCTCTCCTCTCAGAACACCCGCAGGTCTTGGGGCTCAGGCATGGCAACGCCTACAATCCGCGCCGACGATACGAGGCGTGCCAGGTATTGTGCCGTTGCCATTCGGGTGACGCGCTCCTGCAGGTAAGCCGCGATGCGGGACTTGACAGCTTGGAAAGGCAGCAGATCGCCGTCGATACGGCGCTTCAGTTGAATGATGTGAATGCCATAGGGGCTTTCGACAGGCTCGGAGCTGATTTCGCCAGGGGCCATCTTCGCCAGCGCCGCCTCGAAGTCCCGAGTCGTCTGCCCCGGCGAGAGCTGACCGAGATTGCCGCCTTGTGCTGCCGAGGGGCAATCGGAGACCTGCCCTGCCATGGCGGAAAACTCAGACGGATGCTGTAACAGCGTGTCGATCAATGTCTGGGCCTCGGCGCAGCGGGTGGCATAGGTGTCCGCGTCATTGCGCGAAGCCGCCAACAAGATGTGCGACGCCTCAACGATTGTTGGTGAGCGAAAACGCGCGTGGTTCTGCTTGTAGTAACGGCGGCACGCAGTCTCGTCGGGCTCCGGCGTGGCAACGGCCCGTTCGATGAGTTGGCGGATCAGGGCCTCATCGTTTGTCTCAAGCAAACAGGTTCCATCGGTTGCCGGATTAGGTTTGAGATTAAGGCGTTGTGCTTCCTGGAGCAGCAATGCACGCACGACCAGAGCGCGTGCTGCCGTCTGCCAAGCTTGGACCAGTGAGGGCGCAGAGTGGAATTGCACCTCCTGGGCAATCGTCTCGTAGGCTATTTCTTGACCGTTGACTGTAACCGGCGTACGCGGCACCTGCCGCACTATTTCGTTTGGCAAGCAGGTCATCATTTTACTCCGCGGGCGTCAGCGGCGGGCGACGGCTCGATCCGCTAGTGGTGACTCCGTTCGAGCGAACAACCTGATAACCGCGTCGACCCAAATACCAGATCGGCGCGCTCCAAACATGCACAAGCCGTGTAAAGGGGAACACAAGAAAGATTGTCATGCCGAGGAACAGATGCGCTTTGAAGATCGGATGGACGTCGACAACAAGTGTCCAAGCTCCGGCCTGCAACGTCACTATGCCTTGCGCCCAGCTCATGAACTTCACCATTTCGTGGCCGTCCAGGTGCTGCATCGAGATCGGTATGGTCGCAAGGCCCAGCAGCAGCTGCGCGAACAGCAGCAACAGGATGGCGATATCAGCGAAGGACGACGTCGCGCGAATGCGCGCATCGAACAGGCGCCGATGGGTCAGGAGCGCAATTCCGACCAGGCAAGCGATGCCTGCAATACCGCCGATCACGATGGCCATAATCTGCTTGAACCCGTGAGACATGCCGATGGCATCGAAAAATGTGATCGGCGTCAGAAGACCCACAAGATGGCCGAAGAAAATCACCAGGATGCCAACGTGGAACAGGTTCGAACCCCACATGAACTGGCGCCGACGTAGAAGCTGGCTGGAGCCCGTCTTCCATGTGTACTGCTCGCGGTCAAACCTGATGAGGCTGCCGAGCAAGAACACGGTAATCGCCATGTAGGGATACCAGCCGAAGACGATATGATTGAAGACGTCGCGCATAATACCGTCCTCCTCAGGCACGTGTTGGTGTGGAATGGGTTACGATCGTGCGCCGGCGTTCGGGCAGGGTGATGCCGGGCGCTGGACGTGTGCCCGCACGCAGTTTCGCCGTTAGATTGTCGCGACCGCATTGTGCCGCATCCGGACCGAATTGAACTTCCTCCTCCTCCCAGGCGGCATCAAGCGCTTCGAGGTCATCGGCATCTGGATCGGGCTCCGAGAGCATGGCACTGACGGCAGCCTCACTCGGCTTTCCCCCGGCAAGGATCTGCAGACATGAGAACACTGATGAATAAGGCGCCTTGCGCTTTTTCAGCCGCAGTCTGATTGCCTCAAGGATGTGCATGGGCTCTGAAAGTAACGCACCCGCTTCCTTTTCGGGAATCATCGAAGCGAACTCCAGAAACAGCGGCAGATAGTCTGGCAATTCATGCCTGGCAGGGAACAGCTCATGATTTTCGTAAAGCTGCCGGAGATCGACCATCGCCTGACCACGATCACGGCTTTCGCCATGCACATGTTCGAACAGATTCAGCGAAAGCGACTGCGTGCGATCAAACAAATGGACATAGCGTTCTTGGAGATCGTACAAGTCGCGTGTGGCCAGTTCCTCCAAGATACGGTCCAGGCGGTCCCGATTTTTCTGCGGCAACAGGTTTTCAGTATCGAGTGCGTTCCGCATTTCGGGCACCGCCGCCACGATCTCTGCCGTCGGATAGGAGAGGATTGTCGACAATACCTTCAGTGTTTTCTGCATTATTCGACCTCCATCGGAGTTTTCACTTTGCCCACGCCGGCAAACAATCCTGTCCCAGTTTGCCCATCTGAGCAGCCGTTGCCGAAGGAGAATCCACAGGATCCCCGTAGGTCAAAAGCGTCCTCGCCCAGCTCACGATGCACCGTCGGGATCACAAAGCGGTCTTCGAAATTGGCGATCGCCATGATCTGGTACATCTGCTCAATTTGCTGCGGCGTTAGCCCGACACGGCTTGGTGTCGCTTCATCGATGACACCCTCGATGGTCTTCGCCCGCATGTAGGCGCGCATGGCGAGCATGCGTTCAAGCGCACGTGCCACGGGTTCCTCATCGCCGGCAGTGAGGAGGTTGGCGAGATACTTGAGCGGGATGCGAAGCGAGCGCACATCAGGCATAGCGCCATCTGTACCCATCTTGCCGGCTTCGGCTGCCGATTGGATGGGCGACAAGGGCGGTACGTACCAGACCATCGGCAGGGTTCGGTACTCGGGATGTAGCGGGAAAGCGATCTTCCATTCCATCGCCATCTTCCAAACCGGGGACCGTTTCGCAGCTTCAAGCCAGGCATCAGGTACGCCGTCCGCGTGTGCCTGTTCCAACACGTTGGGATTGTTAGGATCAAGAAAGAGCTTTAGTTGAGCGTCATAAAGATCCTCATCGTTCTTTACGCTTGCCGCCTCCTCGATTTGGTCGGCATCATAGAGAACAACGCCCAGATATCTTATGCGCCCGACACATGTCTCAGAACAAACCGTTGGCTGGCCGGCTTCAATGCGCGGATAGCAGAAAATGCACTTCTCTGATTTGCCACTCGACCAATTGTAATAGATCTTTTTGTAGGGGCACCCGGATACACACATGCGCCAGCCGCGGCATTTGTCCTGGTCAATCAGAACAATGCCGTCCTCAGAGCGCTTGTAAATGGCGCCCGAGGGGCAGGCAGCGACACAGGCGGGGTTGAGGCAGTGCTCACACAGCCTGGGCAGGTACATCATGAACGTATTTTCAAACTGACCGTATATTTCCTTCTGGACGCCTTCAAAATTAGTGTCCTTCGATCGCTTGGAAAATTCGCCACCCAGAATTTCCTCCCAATTCGGCCCCCATTCGATCTTCTCCATGCGCTCACCTGTTATCAGCGAACGCGGCCGCGCGGTCGGCGTGGCTTCAAGTTCAGGCGCCTTCTGCAGATGGTCATAGTCGAACGTGAAGGGCTCGTAGTAGTCGTCGATTTCCGGCAGATCGGGGTTGGCGAAGATATTGGCCAAAACCCGCCATTTGCCACCGATCTTTGGCTCAATCTTGCCGTTTGATTTACGTTTCCACCCGCCGTTCCAGCGCTCCTGATTTTCCCATTCTTTTGGGTACCCGATGCCTGGTTTCGTCTCGACGTTGTTGAACCAGGCGTATTCCATGCCTTCACGGTTCGTCCAAACGTTCTTGCATGTCACGGAACAGGTATGGCAGCCGATACATTTGTCTAGGTTCAGCACCATTGCGATTTGCGCACGAATCTTCATTCTGCAGCCTCCCTTATCGGGCTCGCCGGTGCCGGGGGCGCGTTGTCTTCGCGGTCGAGCCAATCCACTTCCGACATCTTCCGCACGATGACAAACTCATCGCGGTTCGTGCCGATCGTGCCGTAGTAATTGAAACCGTAGGATTGTTGTGCATAGCCGCCAATCATGTGTGTCGGCTTTATCACCGCACGCGTCACTGAGTTGTGAATACCGCCGCGCTGCCCCGTCGTCTGCGAACCTGGGACATTTACGATTTTCTCCTGTGCGTGATACATGAACAACGTCCCCTCTTTGATGCGCTGAGAGACCACCGCGCGTGCAACCAAGGCGCCGTTGGTGTTGTAGGCCTCGACCCAGTCGTTATCGACGATGCCAGCCTTGGCGGCGTCCGTTTCGCAGAGCCAGACAATCGGTCCGCCGCGAGACAATGTGAGCATCAGGAGATTGTCGGTATATGTCGAATGGATGCCCCACTTCTGGTGTGGTGTAATGAAATTCAAAACGATTTGTTTTTCACCGTTGGGCTTGATGTCGATGATTGGTTTGATGGTGCGTGTATCGATCGGTGGGCGATAAACACAAAGCCCCTCACCGAAGGCGCGCATCCATAGGTGGTCCTGATAGAGCTGTTGGCGACCGGTGAGCGTGCGCCATGGGATCAGCTCATGTACATTCGTGTAGCCGGCGTTGTAGCAGACCTTCTCTGACTCAAGCCCTGACCAGATTGGTGAAGAGATGATCTTGCGCGGTTGCGCGACGATGTCGCGGAAGCGAATCTTTTCATCTTCCTTCGGGATCGCAAGATGCGCATGTTCGCGACCTGTGAACTTACCGAGCGACTCCCAGGCCTTAACCGCAACTTCGCCATTTGTCTCCGGTGCCAGTGACAGAATCACCTCGCATGCGTCAATGGCCGTTTCGATCCGGGCAAGGCCCTTGGTTGGCCCGTCCTCCAAGACCTCGCCATTTAGCTTCTTCAGGAAATCGACCTCGTGATCCGTATTCCAACTTATGCCCTTAGTGCCGTTGCCGAGCTTGCTCATTAGCGGGCCAACGGATGTGAATCGTTTGTACAAATTGGGGTAGTCGCGCTCCACAACCGTCACAGCAGGCATGGTCTTTCCAGGGACAGGGTCGCATTCGCCTTTCTTCCAATCCTTGACATCGAGAGCTTGTGCGATCTCAAGCGGCGTGTCGTGCATGATTGGCGTCAGTACAACGTCCTGCTCTACGCCCAAGACTTCTGGCGCGACCTCTGAGAATTTCTTTGCAATTCCCTTGTAGATCTCCCAGTCAGACCGTGCTTCCCACGACGGGTCAACGGCGCCAGTGAGAGGGTGAATGAATGGGTGCATGTCGGACGTGTTGAGGTCGTCCTTCTCATACCAGGTCGCCGTCGGCAGAACGATGTCGGATAAAACGCAGGTCGTCGACATGCGGAAGTCGAGCGTGACGAGAAGATCGAGTTTTCCTTCCGGAGCGTCTTCATGCCAAACTACATCGACCGGCTTGGTGAGGCCTGTCTCGCCCAGATCTTTGCCCATTACGCCATGGCTTGTGCCAAGCAGATGCTTGAGGAAATATTCATGCCCCTTGCCTGACGAGCCAAGAAGGTTGGATCGCCATACGAACATATTGCGTGGCCAATTCTTTGGGTTATCGGGATCATGGCACGACAATTCAAGACTGCCAGATTTGAGGGCATTGGCAACGAAGTCTTTCGCCTCGTCGCCCGATGCCGCAACCTGTTTTCCAACGTTCAATGGATTGGTTTGGAGCTGTGGCGCTGATGGCAACCAGCCCATGCGCTCGGCACGCGCATTGTAGTCGATGAACGCACCATCCCATGGCCCTACGGGTGCCGTCGGAGAGAGGATGTCCTTCACATCAAGCGTTTCGTAACGCCACTGATCCGAATGAGCATAGAACGACGAGGTGGAGTTTTGCTGACGCGGTGGGCGCCCCCAATCGAGCGCAAAGGCAAGTGGCAACCAACCGGATTGCGGCCGCAGTTTTTCCTGACCGACATAGTGCGACCAGCCACCCCCGGATTGCCCGACGCAACCACACATCACCAACATGTTGATGACGCCGCGATAATTCATATCGCAATGGTACCAATGGTTCATGGCTGCTCCGATGATGACCATCGATCGGCCATTGGTCTTTTCTGCGTTCAACGCAAACTCACGCGCAACCTGGATGATCTGGTCGCGTGGCACGCCCGTGATCTGCTCGGCCCAAGCCGGCGTGTAAGGCTCAACGTCATCGTAACTGCTTGTGGTGTGGTTGCCACCAAAGCCGCGATCAACACCGTAGTTTGCGACGAAGAGGTCGTAGACGGAAGCAACGAGAGTGTCGCCTTGCGCGAGCTTGAGTTTCTTGACCGGCACATTGCGGGAAAGCACGCTCGGATGTTGGGTGCCCGCGAAATGATCGTGCTCACGATTGCCGAAATATGGAAATCCGACAGCGGCTACGTCGTCCTTGATGTCAGCGAGTGACAGCCGCAGCTGAGTATTATTCCCACCCGTTTCCTTTTCCTCCAGGTTCCACTTACCCTGTTCGCCCCAGCGGAAACCAACGGACCCATTAGGAATGACGATCTTATCGCCAGCTGCTTCGTCGTAAGCGACGGTCTTCCATTCGGGGTTGTTATTCTCATCCAACGCGCCATCAAAATCGGAAGCGCGCAGAAGGCGTTCTGGCACATAGTTTTCGCCCTGTTTCACCAGCCGCACCAGCATCGGCATGTCGGTGTATTTGCGGGCGTAGTCCTCGAAATAGGGAACCTTGCGATTGACGTGGAACTCGCTCAGAATCACGTGTCCCATGGCCATCGCTAAAGCTGAGTCGGTGCCCTGTTTGACGGCTAGCCACATATCCGCAAACTTTGAGGCTTCCGAATAGTCTGGACAAATCACGGCGCTCTTTGCACCCCTGTACCGCACCTCGGTATAAAAGTGCGCGTCAGGCGTGCGGGTTTGCGGCACATTCGACCCCCAAAGGATCAGAAAACCCGCGTTGTACCAATCCGCCGATTCCGGGACGTCTGTCTGCTCGCCCCAGGTTTGCGGCGAGGCAGGCGGCAGATCGCAATACCAATCGTAGAACGACATGCAGACGCCGCCCAGCAGTGACAGATAACGCGATCCAGCCGCATAGGAGACCATCGACATGGCCGGGATCGGCGAGAAACCGAATACGCGGTCGGGGCCGTATGTCTTGGCCGTGTAGGCGTTGGCCGCAGCGATGAGTTCATTCACCTCGTCCCAGGACGCGCGCACAAATCCACCATGACCGCGTTTCTTTGTGTAGGTAGCGCGCTTGGCAGGATCCTCGACGATAGAGGCCCAGGCCGCGACCGGCGACATTGTTAAATGGGCATCACGCCATAACTTGATAAGTCGCTTGCGCACGAGTGGATATTTCACACGATTATTGGAATAGAGATACCAACTAAAACTTGCGCCGCGAGAGCAGCCACGTGGCTCATGGTTCGGCAGATCCGGCCGGGTCCGGGGATAGTCAGTTTGTTGGGTCTCCCAAGTGACTATACCTCCCTTGACGTAGATCTTCCAGGAGCAGGAACCAGTGCAGTTTGCGCCATGCGTCGAGCGAACGATCTTATCGTGCTGCCAGCGTTTTCGGTAACCGTCTTCCCACCGGCGGTCTTCGCTCGTTGTGATCCCATGGCCGTCGGAGAAATATTCCGGGGTTCGTTGGAAGAAGGTGAGGCGATCCAGAAAATGACTCATGATTTCGCTCCCTTATTCTGCCGGTTGGGCGCTTGAGGGTGTGTTGGAGAGACCGCGTTCGATGTCATGTAGGAGGCCGGCGGGCCGGGTATAGAACCACCAGGTCACGGCCGCGCAGCTGACATAGAAGATCAGGAAGGCCCAAAGCGCCGCGGATGGTCCGCCGGTCATGGCGATCGAACTGCCGTAGCTCTTGGGGATGAAGAAGGCTCCATACGCCGCCACGGCTGACGTAAAGCCAATGATAGCAGCGGCTTCCTTTTCAGCCTGTCGGACGCCCACCGTGGGTTGCAGGTCCGGCATCAGCCGACCGACCTCTGACCGCATCATCACCGGGATCATCTGGAAGGTGGAAGCATTGCCAACACCAGTGGCAAAGAACAGCACCATGAACATCGCGAAGAAGCCCCAGAATGACCCTACGCTAAGGAAGTAGAGGACACCAGCCACCGCCGCGATCATCGCGACGAACGTCCAGAATGTGACGCGCCCGCCGCCATACTTGTCCGACACCCAACCGGTGGCTGCCCGGGACAGCGCGCCGACGAGGGGCCCGAGGAAGACGAATTGTAATGAATCAACGTCGGGAAACTGCGTCTTGGCCAACAGCGGGAAGCCCGCCGAATACCCAATGAACGAACCGAAGGTTCCGGTATACAGCCAACACATGATCCAGTTGTGCTTGCGTTGGAAAATGATCGACTGCTCCTTGAAGGACGCCTTTGCAGAGGCGATATCGTTCATGCCGAACCAGGCGGCGATGGTGGCGATCATCAGGAACGGGATCCAGACGAAGCCCGCGTTCTGCAGCCACAGTTTGGTTGTCTCATCGACCACTTGAGGTTCGCCCCCAAGCACCCCGAAGACGCCTGTCGTGATGACAATCGGCACCAGGAACTGCATGACGCTGACGCCGGCGTTGCCGAGGCCCGCGTTGAGTGCGAGTGCGTGACCCTTTTGCGATTTGGGGAAGAAAAAGCTTATGTTGGCCATGGACGAAGCGAAGTTACCACCACCCAGTCCGCAGAGAAGGGCGAGCACCAGAAAGATCAAGTATGGCGTTTCCGGGTTCTGTACCGCGTAGCCGATACCGAACGCCGGGATCATCAGTGACGCGGTCGTCATCGTCGTCCACAGTCGACCACCGAAGATCGGCACCATGAAGGAATAGAAGATCCTGAGTGTCGCCCCGGAAAGCCCCGGCAGCGCCGCCAGCCAGAAGAGCTGATCCGTTGTATAGTTGAAGCCGATCGCCGGAAGCTTGGCGACGACAACGCTCCAGACGAGCCATACCGAGAAGGCGAGCAGAAGGGCAGGGATCGAAATCCACAGGTTGCGCCGCGCGATGGCCCGCCCCTTGGTCTCCCAGAACTCCTGGTCGTCGGGCCGCCAATCCTCTATCACACCCGCCATCACCGCATGTTGTTCAGGTATGTGGATTGGCTGCATCTCCGGCAATTGTGGCATCGATTGCACGTCAATCGCGGCACCGGCTTCACGCTCCATGGCGATGATGGAAAAATGCATCCAAACAAGCGACGCCAGTACAATAGCGAACAGCAGCATGAAGCAACTCGTCCAGATGCCTGACAGGTCGCTCATCACACCAAAGGCAATTGGGAGAACAAAGCCTCCCAACCCGCCAATCATGCCGACGAGGCCGCCGACAGATCCGACGTGATCTGGATAGTAAACCGGGATGTGCTTGTAGACTGCCGCCTTACCCAGGCTCATGAAGAAGCCAAGCACGAAAATGATAACGACAAATGGCACCAAACCCATCTGTGTCGAGAACTGAATTGGGCCTTCAATACCATGAATGATGTAGTCGGTTTGCGGGTATGAGAGTAGGAAGCAGCATACGGCCGATACGCCGAAAGTGGCATACATGATAGCGCGCGCGCCGAATTTATCGGAAAGATGCCCGCCATAGGCACGAAATAGGCTTGCTGGTACGGCATAGAAAGCAGCAAGTATGCCGGCGGTCCTTATGTCGAGGCCGTAGACGCCAATGAGATATCGAGGCAACCACAATGCCAAAGCAACGAAGGCTCCGAATACAAAAAAGTAGTAGAGCGCAAAGCGCCAAACCTGCAATTTGCGCAGAGGATCCAGTTCAAGCAACGTGCTACGCGGACTTTCGCCCTTGGCTCTGCGCGCGACAATGGCAGGGTCATCCTTGCTCGTGAAATAGAACACAAGTGCGGTGAGGATGAGCACGATGGAGTAGATTTGGGCCGTTTGTGCCCAACCGAATGCAACTAACAGGAAAGGCGCGCCAAAGCTGGTCACTGCTGCACCGACGTTACCGACCCCAAAGATGCCAAGCGCGGTACCCTGGCGTTCCTGCGGATACCACTTCGAGATGTAAGCGATGCCAACTGCGAATGAACCACCGGCCAATCCAACGCCCAGCGCTGCAACCAGGAACATGGAATAGGTTGAGACGGTGGAGAGTAGGTATGTCGCGACCCCAGCGGCAATCATCACCAAGGAGAAGACCAGTCGACCGCCGTATTGGTCGGTCCAGATGCCAAGAAAAATACGACTTAGCGATCCTGTCAGGATTGGCGTCGCGACCAACAGGCCGAATTGCGTGTCGGAAAGCCCCAGGTCCTGCTTTATCTTGACACCAATGATGGCAAATATCGTCCAGGCGGCAAAGCAGACGCTAAACGCGAATGTGCTCATGCCCAATGCGCGGTGTTGATCGGATGACGTGACACCCTGGAGGTGGTTCATCTCAATTCCCTCGTGCTGATAGCCAAGCGTCTGCCGACATGTCGTGTGCGAGGGAGAATGCCCGTGGGGCTCCGAGGTCACTTGATCGAGATCAAATTCTCAGCTCGGCATGGAGAAATAAATCAAGGTGATACAATGCTCAATGATCGCGATGATGGATTGGTGCCGCGCTTTTGATTTGAGCTGGTCCATTTCTTGACATTTATCAATTCTCAAGCATTAATGATGAAGCTGTGTGTCGCTTGGACGATCATCTAGATCATGCGCCCAGACGAACTGAGTTTGATCCGCGAGCTGTCTCTGTTTGCTGACATGGGCGAGGACAATTTCGCCGATTTGATGCAACTCGCCTACTTCCAGCATTTCCCACCGCAAGTCCAGCTGATCACAGAGGGAGATCCATCGGATTTCCTCTATGTCGTTACAGAGGGATGTGTGGAGTTGTTCGGGCAAGCCAATGGCCGTGAGACGACAATTGCGATGGTCAGGCCTGTTTCTACTTTCATTCTAGCAGCGGTACTCAAGGATGCCCGGTACCTGATGTCGGCACGTACGACGCACAAATCCCGCTTGTTGCTGGTGCCGTCCGAAAATATCAGGATGATGGTTGCTACTGACCCGGCGTTCGGGTGCTGCATGATAGCGGAACTCGCAACCTGCTATCGCAACGTCGTCAAGTCTTTGAAGAACCATAAACTGCGATCCGGAACCGAACGCCTTGCAAACTATATCCTGCGGCGGCACTCGGAATTCGGCGGCAATGGATCTGTTCAGCTCGACATCGACAAACGCACTCTTGCCAGCTTACTTGGCATGACACCGGAGAACCTTTCTCGCTCGTTCGCAACGCTCAAGCCCTACGGCGTCCGTGTAGAAGGCCGCGACATAGCACTCGATAACATACCGGATTTGCAGAAGCTCGCCCGCTCATCACCGCTCATCGACGATCCACATAGCTGAGCAACCGGCATGTGATGTTGCAGCCATCGCAACGGAAACAGCATCGAATAAGGGCTCTACATCCACAGGCCTTGGTACTTAGGGGACCGATGCAATGACGACAGGGATTGTCAACCTTGGTCAACGGAAACCGTGAGTCTCACGCGTGAACAGCCGTCAACTTCAGCGGCTTGATAGGCAGCGGCCACCTTGGCCCCGAACTATCCCGGATCGGTCAGCTGAAGGCTGTGGAGTGATTTTCTCCTTTCGGATTGAAGGTGTTGCATCACTGCTTGTCGATAATGAAGCAGGCCGCCACCATCGAATCTTTGCCGGTCTCTCGCGCACAGAGTTCCATTCGGTTTTCCGACTGAAGTCGCCCAATGAAATGGGTGTCCTCATCTACGAAATAGACGGTTTCGTTGTCGATGCTTATCGCCCCGATTAGTCGTTCGGATTTATTGGAAGACGCCCAAGTTCCAATCAAACCTCGTCCGTCCTGTTTATTAACCGTCAAAGTCCACGGCATCGTCCGATCCTTGAACTCAGGCTCCTTCGTGGGTTTTTCATGATCGAGTTGGCCAAATATCGCTCCACCAGTAGCTTCGCCCTTCCAGGCCCCTACAAGGTTAGGGATCTTTTCCTGCGCCGAGGCCGCGCCCGTGGTTAACAACATTAGCAAGCTGCTTACCGTGGCAAAAGCTGAGGTCCTAATCTGTCTCTGGATCATTATCGTCGCTCCTTGAGTGCTGTTTGAAGCCCCCGAAGACGTGCGAACCCGCTCCATATATATACCCTAGTGGGTTCTGTCACGCTATCGAACGGTCGTCGCACAAATATACAGGAAATTTCTGTTCACTCTGCTGCCGTCACGGCCTTCGACATGCTCAATGCTTCGCTGCGAAATTGGCGTAGTGTTCTTCGGGAAATAAGATGACGTTGGACGTTGAAGATGTTGTAGACGGCGGCGTGAGTGGAGAGAAATCGTTGTGCTGATCCAGGTGATTTGAACCGTTGCATTCGTCGTTCGCGTTGCCGGACTGGCAGGTGAGAATTCTCCGCCCTATTGTTCTTTCTGCCGCCAAAATTGTGCTTTCTTGATAGCCTTAGCTCCCTCAGCGCAGAGCCATATGATGGCAGTTTGTCGGTAAAGAAGGCATCAGGAACGAAGCCTTGTTTCTTCAACAATTTGCGCATTAATTTGAGCGCGGCTTTTCTGTTTCTGCGCGCCTGAACCAGAATATCCAGGACTTCGCCTTCGCTGTCCACCGCCCGCCACAGGTACATCAGCTACCCGTTAATGGAGACGAACACTTCATCCAAATGCCATCGCGCATCTGGTCGAGGGCGCGATTGCCTTAGTTTGTACGCGTAGGCCTGACCAAACTTCAGAGCCCCGCGCCGGATTGTTTCGTAGGACAGCTCAATTCCTCGCTCAGCGAGCAGATCTTCGACATTGCGAAAGCTGAGGGGAAATCTGAAATACAGCCA
>JBPCWA010000383.1:0-6261 GCA_051009975.1 Hyphomicrobiaceae bacterium | reverse complement strand
TTCAAGCATCAACGCTCGTTCAGGTTCGTTCCAGAATTGACGTTATAAGCCCTTAACTCGCAGCCCGCGCCGTAGTCTGCTGCGCGCCCGAGAACCGGAAGCAAATTCGGCCTTAGTCATAGCGTCGAGAACTTCCGTCGTTTGATCTTAGCGGTCGTGGCGATGATCAATGATGCTGCACCAGCTCAGGGCCGGAGTGGGTCATGAGCGGACCTGAGCACGTGCAGCACCCTATGGCCGGTTTGCCCCCGGAAGCGGACGTGAGCAGGTACAGCATTGAACGTCCGAGGCGGGCCAGCAGCGGTCGTTCATTTCTTTGATGTGTGTCATGATTATCGGCGCCCAGCAGCGATGATGAGGTTACCGACGATGAGCTACTCGTGGAGTGGTTATCCAATCAGCTCGGCAAGGTCGCGACGTCGAGAGATATCGCCCAGCGCGGACCGGGCCGTTTGCGGGCTGGCCAACGTTGGCGGCAAGAGATCGAACGCCTGACCGAGGCCGGGCTGGTCGCGGAAATAAAGCATGCTCACCGGCGTGGCATGAAGGCCGCTACCGCCTGGAAGGTCGTCGAGTAATGAAGTAGCAAATTTGCAAACCTAGGTAGCAGCTCAAAACCCTTTTTCATGGGAAAGATAGCAAGGTAGCAGAGTTAGCAAGGGGGCAACCTTGGACCTCGCAATTTAGCAGCCCCTACGTATGCTAACACGTTAACTGATTATAATAAAAAGGCAGATAAGGGATGAGCAAATTGCGAAAAAAGCACCCCCTGCTAACTCTGCTACTTTGCTACATCGCCTTGTTTCCGGACGTTTGCGGCTGCTACCAAATTTCGCGACCTGCTACCGATCGCACCGAGTGGACGCCTTCGGACCGATGCGCAGCCAATTCCGCTTAGCTCCAGTCCGATAACCTCGCGTTGGATTACCCGAGCGATGCACTTTCAGTCAGCCTTTACGAATTGCTTAGATATAACGGGTTGGACTTTGCTCTTCTTGCGGCGGCGAGGCTTCTTGCGCTGACAACGGAGGTGAATGAAATCCTCTCCATACGCGTTACGTACGACTATGCAGACCCTACCATTGTGTATACATTTTTCGCCTCTCGTTGGCATAGCCATACCCCAGCAGGGTGGCAACCCTGATGGAGTTTGCGCAGTCGCAATCTTACACGAGAATGCCAAGCCTACGGTGGTCAGGACTAGTACAGATAACTTCGCCATATCGTTCCGCGCGCCTTTTTATTTTCTTATGCGGCGATGCCGAGCCGATTATTTGTAATTACGAACGGTTATAACTTACGCCGCTATGACCTAAATCAAAAAAAGCTATAAGGACCCAATCAATTCTGAGCCTTTCGCGTAAATGCAAATTTGCCAGTGGAATGCGTTAGATCGAGAACTATGTCGGATCACCTAATGACGTCAGGCCTTCCAATCCAAATGTCTTGCAGTAACTGGGAACAATTTTTTTCAGGAGAAACCTGCCTCGATCGCATTTTGCCGGCATTGTTCGGACGCCCGTGAGCACATCGCAAACCAAGCGTGAGGGGAGGCCGACGGAGTGCTCCCATGCTGCAATCGCAAAACGGGTCTTTCGACCGAATACGCCGTCAACTTTGTCGTCAAGGAAACGCCTGGTCTTGAGTTCTGTCTGTATCTCTTTGAGCTAATCAGAGTTGACGATCTTGGCGTGCGCTAGGAAGTGCGGAATGGCATCCGCGAACTGCTCTACCATTGCCGCGCGGCCGAGCACGAGTTTCTTCTTCGATTTACGGAGCTTGAGCCTCCTCCAACCTGACTGAATTGCGACGGCAACAAATTGATCATCGTCGTTTCGAAGCAAGATTGGAGCACCGGAGGTGCCTCGAACGCCATCGCATGTGTGAGCCGCAAAGCCAGGTCCAAGCTTGACTGCGATGAACGGGAAATTGCACACGCCTGAGTACGTCCACCGTTTTCCGCGCGCGCGTCTCGCGAAGCGCTCAGCAGATATGATCGCCGCTTTACTCCTGCCCAGCCGTGTCCTTAATCGTATTCTGAGCCATGCTTGAATTTTGAGAGAAGTGCGGCAGATGCTGTCGCGTAGCCGAATTATGGCCCAATCACTTTCGGTCCGATTGCCACTTTGGGCCTCGTCCGATGGAAGATAGCTTAAGTCTTTCTTTAGCCCGTAGGCGACATTGAGGCGACGCGTGGCAGCCGTGTTGCCTCTTACGCTGGTACTCCGACGTCGGCCTTCATGCTCAACTGAATATCGGTAATTCAGAGATGAAGCATGCCAGCGTTCACCCTTCGACTGGACGCAATGCTGAGACGTAGCAATCGCATCGGGCGCAATGCAGAACGCGGCACAAGATCGTCTGCCGATCCTCAAAGACCCGATCGCGGGTAGCAATTGCCGATAGATATCTGGAATGCGCTACGTGCGATCATTTTTCCCAATGATACCGGCTGGACCCTTAGCGTTCCGGAGTGCTCCGACTAGAGCCCCAGATTTAAATATCCCTTTGTATCGGCTGCCGGTTTGCCACATAACGACCCCAGCGCCATCAGGCCAGCCGTGGGTCCAGTCACCTTCGTAGAGATCGCCGTTAGCCTAGGTGAAGACGCCGCGACCTGTCCGCTTATTGTCTTTGAATTCACCATCGTAACGGTTGCCGTTGGGCCAAGTTAAGACACCGCTCCCGTACTTCTTGCCATTGCGCCATTCTCCCACATAGCGCTTCCCATTCGCATAAATGTAATCTCCTCGGCCATGAAACTTAGCGTCCTTCCATTGTCCCTGGTATCGATCGCCATTTGGCCACCGTAGAACGCCACTGCCGTGAGGCTTTCCATCCTTCAATTCGCCCTCGTATCTGCTGCCGTCGGAAAAGGTTGCGACGCCCAGTGATTGCGCGACGAGCTGAGCAAAGAGCAGCGGGATTGCTCCCGCTAAGAGAATTATGAGCCTGATCATGGCAATTTCTGAGTGGAAGCCAGGGCGTCATTCTGGTTTATAAATCCGGATCCTGGGGCCAAGCTTCGAAGTGATCATTGTCCTGGATCAACGTTCGCGTCTGACGCCGGAGTTGGCTCAGCCAATCTGAACGTATCGCCATAGAAGCAGTGCATCGATCCTATTGGTTTTGTGGTCGGCGATGCGAGCCTGCACATCGGTTAGCAAAACCTGCACGTCGCCGCTTAGCGGAGCATGACAAGAAGTGCGGTGAGCTGACGAGTGACATCCGCAATGCCCTCGCCATGCGGCACCTCGACGGAGATGAGGTCAAGCTCAAGAGCTAGCGTTCTTGCTCGGTTTTTCGAGCCATGCTGCCTTCTCGGCGTCTTTCAAGAAATGGACGAGACGCACGCCGCGTGAGACGCGAACGCTTTCCTGAAGTCGTCATTTAGGCAAAAAGAGACCGCGCATTTCGGATGGGAGGATACGGTGCGCGGTCGCAGTTCCTGGATCCGGCGGGGATGAGAGGCGGCGGGGGTAAGGCCGGATCAGAAGGCTATGCTAGCAATGACTAGCCGACATGGTTTGATTTGGATCAAGCTGGGTTGATAAGCTGGTATCGTTAGTTAAACCAAATGAAGTAGCGCAGAAAGTCTCCGCCAAAGACCTGCGTGATCTCACGCCAAGTCTCTTGGTCAGTGACCGGCCCCTTCTCAAGATATGGGACCGCCGCAAATCCATGGATTAGAAGCACTATGTCAAACGTGTGCGGTTCGAGGAACATTCGGCGCAGGTTGATCCCTTCATCGAACCACCAGTGTGGAATGAGTTTGTTGCCCTTCAGCATGGCTTCAAATTCATTGAGGAACCTTTGCCAACCATCGACACGCTCTTTATCCACTTCAATGCCGGACAAGACGCCTGTTTGAGCCGGGTTGGGGATCCACTCATTGCGGTTGTCGGTCTCCGCCAGAATGCGTTTCCAGTTCTCTCGGCTGAGGACAACCATGCCCTCAAAGTGCCTCAACACATTGGCCATTCGGTGGGGCTCAATGACGGGCCACTGGGTGAGATGGATGAACGCTATCATCTCCGCGAAGGGAGACCCAATCGGTCTAAATTCATAGGGAGCTCTGAGCTTCCGCTGACGACGCAATTCCTTAACCTGGGGAGTGGTGTCCCACTCCGACCAGGGTATGTCATATGGCTTTTTGGGATAGGGTGGCGTTGGTCCGAGCTCTTCGAGCCGTGCTCGTGCTTCCGCAGTGGCATTTCTGATTTTGCGCTGTTCTGCCGACTTGGGCATGTGAAAAATGCTCGGGAACGTGATATCGAAGGCGCGTTGCCAGTCATGTGCCAAGGGAAACTCTGCGATCGCCATCAGTAGGTGGCAATAAGCCCGCAACCAGACAACATCACTGGCATCGAAATGCGTGAGGAGCTTTTGGGCCGCCCCGTCGTCTAACCAACGCCCGCATTCGTCAGGACTGCGAATATGCGCCAAAGGGCCTCGTCCTTTGCGCCCGTCCCATCACCGTCAAGATCAAGCCGGATGTGCCCAATGTTAAGCGGCAGATGGACGTTGCGGGACTTGGCCTCACCGAGTGTAGCTTCGGCAGTTTTTAGATTGCCCGCAAACGTTATCAGGATGCCGCGGAAGGCTTCATATGTCAGTTCGTCGGGTTTTGGATTTTCCGGAACGGGAAGTCGTAGGATTGGTAAGCCAGTCAGGACCGCTCGATGATAAACATGTTCGTCCTCGTAGGTCGATTGAAGACCGTATCGATGCAGGCCCTGGCCGAGCTGTTCAACGGGTTGCAGGAACTGTATGGCACCCAGGTAAAAACGAGCATTATCGTCGCCTGGCGCTTCGTTAAGACGAGATCGCGCATTCGAAGCGGCCTCTGCCGTTTGCCCGGCATACAGTTTAGTTTGAACCTCTCGAACCAATGTAGAGGATGCGAATGCTGGACTGCTCGCAACGAAAGAGATGAATGCAAGGAAGAGTAGCCAGCCAAGTGTGCGGTGATAGTTCATAAGCATGTTCTCAAGTCACCTATAAACAGAAGGAGCGGCGCCTAAGCGGCCGGCAATATCTCTGCTCAGAGAATTGAGAGGCTTGCCTGCACAAGAGGAGCGCTGAGACGTCAATCTGAGCGCCACAGTGGGCAGCTCGACACGCATCCAGTCTGGTGAAACAGAGGCGACGAGCCCATGTGACCCTTGTAAGCAGATGCTCATCGCCCTGTGCTGGCCTCAGTTGAGGAAACGCGGCCCCAGCGCTTCCAAACAAGCTGCAAGGGCTGTTAGCTGCATTGATCCAGCTCAACCGTAAATACTTCGACCTTAATCGAATTATTCGTTGACGCACTTTATTTAGCACACTAAGAATTCAGTCGACAATCCACTGCATACAGGAGGACGTCATGCCAGGTGGCGGTGGACCGCGACCGAATGCCGGGCGCAGGAAGGGCAGCAAGGACCTGAAGCCGCGCGTGAGGCGAAGTCAGGCGGAGATTGCGTTGGCGGCAGCCGATGTTGATGCCGACCTGCAATCATGGGATGCCCAGGGCGATCGCAAGGCCATCGATCTGGCTAGTGCGGTATTAAACGGCAATCCGCCGGAATGCGTCGAGGTCGAATATCCGTTGAAACTCGACACGTTCATTCGGCTAGCGGCGTTGTGTGCGCCGTACCAGTCACCACGATTACAGAGCGTGTCCGTGAAGACCGATGACGATCAGCGCCAACACATCGAACTCATCGAACGACTGCATAATGCGGCCATGGCCAGGAACCAACACGATACGGAGCATGGCCATGAGGTAGCCGGCATCATTGCTAAGCTGCCGGAAGACGAGGCTGTCGTCCTGCGAAAGGCCATAGGTGCCGGCGCTGTTATCGACGGCAGGGCCAACTAAGCGCAAAGTAGCGTACGGACAATGTGCTGACGGCGGCGTCGCCGGCGCCGGTTCGGCAACGGCAACGGCAACGGCAACGGCAACGGCAACGGCAACGGCAACGGCAACGGTAGCTGTTGCCAGCATGGATGCGTTAGGACAAGAGCCCGGCGCCGTTGCTGCAGTGATTTCCGCCGGCGGCGGCCGCTTCGAGGTCATCGACTGAAGGAGCTGGAGCCGGCGAGATACGTTCAGCTTGCGGCCAGTGTGATGGCTGACTGGAAGCGCCATGGCCGGCGGACCTGTCGTGACTAGACGACACGCGCCGGCGCGTGCGCTCAGGTCTCTGGCTCGCCTGAGTTGTTACCGCCGTGCGAGTTGCCATCCGCTCGAAGCTTGTCTGCCGCATAGCCGGCGAG
>JBPCWA010000382.1:0-6755 GCA_051009975.1 Hyphomicrobiaceae bacterium | reverse complement strand
TTCCCGAACGGCTCGCTCTTAAGCGTGACACACTGCATTCTGTCGAGGCAGCCTGCCCACCAGACTCAATAATCGCCTCATCGACGTCAGGCTTTAAGCCAACGGACCTCAGCGCAGGCACGAGACGACCTCACCGCATCATTGTCGCTCATCCGTTCAATCCTGTGTACCTGCTACCACTTGTCGAGCTGGTAGGGCCTAGAAAATCGATCGTCGTGGCTCAAGCTGTCATCAGTGCGCTCGGGATGAGGCCGCTCCACGTCCGCCGCGAAATCGACGCGCACATCGCTGATCGTTTGCTCGAGGCTGTGTGGCGTGAGGCGTTATGGTTAGTCAAAGACGGGGTGGCTTCCACCGCTGATATCGACGATGCCATCCGTTTTGGTTTCGGCCTTAGATGGGCGCAAATGGGCCTCTTCGAGACTTACCGTGTCGCTGGAGGTGAGGCGGGTATGGCTCACTTCCTACGCCAGTTCGGTCCCGCACTACAGTGGCCTTGGTCCCGTCTTACCGACGTTCCCCACCTGACCGAAGATCTCGTCTCAAAAATCACAAGTCAGTCTGACGATCAATCCGGAGAATTTCGCGTTTGCGAGCTCGAACGTATCCGCGACGACAATCTCGTCGCAATCATGCAGGCACTAAAAAATCAGAACTGGGGGGTTGGCGCACTGCTCACAACAATCGAGCGTAACGGTCTGCCTAACAGGCACGATAGCAGTCCCGATGCGACAGAATTTAGTCCGTCTCGAGATCCCCACCATAAAGCTACTGATCAATCCGATTTCTAGTGCGAAAGCCAAGCAATTATTCGCCATGTCTGACAGGAGCGCGGTTACTTCGTTTGCACGATTTGACTTGCCAGATGCTATGCGTTGTCGCATGACCAAGAAACTGCCCGCCGAGTGACAATAGAGCCGAGAGAAACGGAGCCAAGAGCCCTCTAAGAAAGGGGGTAATAGTGCCGAGAGATCCGGTTGGGGAGCATGCGATCAAAAGATCCCCTGAAACGCAACGTGTTGCCAAGTATATGGAGCCATTCATGTTTAATGCTAAAGATCTGCTAGACGCGCTAGTGCGAGGCAGTAGTCAGCGCCCTCAACCGCCTCACTCTTCGCCGGGAGGCAATGACATCAGCGACATTCTGCGGGAGTTCACCCAGGGAGGACGCGGAGGCGCAACAGCGCAACAGAAACCGTCGCAATCCGGAACTGCAGAAGCGGACAGTGGACGAGAAACAGGTAGTTTTGGTCTCGATGATATACTGTCCGAGCTGCAGCGAAGAACTGGGGATGCAGGTAAATCGGCCGGCGACGTCCTCGGACAAGCACGCGACGGCATGCGGGAAGGAGCCGACAAAATCGGGCAAGCCACTGGGATAGAAGATATTCTAGAAAAACTGAGTGGAGGACGGTCAGCCGGAGAGGTAATTGAACAAGTCCAAAACTACATGCGCGAAAATCAACTAACGACGGGCGCCGTACTGGGTGGACTTGGCGCAATTATTCTTGGCACGCAAACTGGCCGTTCACTTGCGACGAGTGCAGCCAAAATTGGCGCTCTGGCACTCATTGGTGGCCTGGCTTACAAAGCCTACCAAAACTACCGCGCCGGCAGACCGCCGATAGCAAATGGCCCTGACGATACTGAGGCAGCGCCGTCAGGATCAGGATTTGATGCGGATTCGGTCAGCGATGAAGCAGCGGTCAACTACATTCGCGCGATGATCGCCGCAGCAGCAGCGGACGGGCGTTTAGATTCGGCTGAACAGGAGCGGATCATCGGTAGCTTGAAGGAGCAAGGCGTTGATGCCGAGGCCGAGGCATTCCTTGCCCAACAACTCAACAATCCCGCCAGCATCGATGCTCTTGTGGAGGCAACTAGAACGCCAGAGGAACGCGTCCAACTCTATACGGCGGCGCGACTGGCCATTGATCCGGACACCGCTGCGGAAAGTAATTTTTTGGCTGTACTCGGCCATCGGCTTGGGCTCGACCCTGATCTTATTAAGCATGTCAATGCTTCGGCCAGACAGGTCGCGGCTTGACGCAATATAGAGGTCCATCCGACGTGTGGTACCGATGGCACGAGCTCCGGGCGTGAAAGCGCCTCGGAGCACCTCCCGTGTCGTCGCCAGGCGCAAACAGCCAGACATTGTGCGATTGGGGAAAATATTGACCACTTTTCTCCTTAAGCAGCCACTACAGAAACAGCTGCCATCGATCCCCATTCCCGATTGAAACCCACAATGCAGAAAAGGACCGTGGACATGTCAGGCACCCAGGATAGCATCATCCTGCACAACTATCCGCAGTCACCCGTCGCCGAGAAAGTCCGGGTAGCCCTGGGGATAAAGGATATTGCGTGGAACTCAGTGGAAATACCGCGCCTGCCGCCCAAGCCAAAGTTGACCCAACTTACCGGCGGATACAGACGTACACCAGTAATGCAGATCGGCGCGGATATCTATTGTGACAGTCAATGTATAATTCGCGAACTCGAACGCCGACATCCTTCGCCAACATTTTTTCCCACAAAGGATGCCGGTCTACTGTGGTGCCTTAGCCGCTGGACCGACGGCGCAATGTTTGATCTCACGGTAAAGCTGGTCTTGGGCTCGGCCGGCGATGATTTGCCAACCGACTTCGCGGAAGATCGGGGACGACTCTATCTTGGTCCTGATTGGGCCGCCGGTCTTCGGGCAGCCAACGCAACGCTCCCTCACTTAGTCGCACAGATCCGCGCGCCCTTGACATGGTTGGACCAGCAATTGACCGACGGTCGTCCCTTCCTTCTCGGCGACAGCCCCGCCGCGATCGATGCGCAGATCTACTATGCCGTATGGTTTATGCGAGGCCGATGGGCCCAAGGACCCACATTTCTCAAAGAGTTTGCTCATGTGGAGCGCTGGGAGACAAGTGTACGAGAATTGGGACATGGCGCCATTGATACGATGTCATCTGACGATGCCATCGCTGTAGCCACTGCAAATGACCCGAGGCCCATCTCAGACACTGACACAAACGATCCCCAGGGACTACAGGCCAATCAATTCGTTTCAGTTGCGCCCGACGTTGATGCCGGCGAACAACCTGTAGAAGGTAGAGTTATCACCGCCGATGCAGACACGATTGTCATTGGCAGATCCGACGAGGTCGCTGGTGAACTTCATGTCCACTTTCCGCGCAGTGGTTATCGCGTCACGCCTCTCTCATAGTTACATGGACGATGAGAGATTCGCCGATTGAGATAACAAACCGCCTCCACTCGACCTGCCTCGGACATCTAAACACAGATCTACTTGTGCTGATCTAAGACCATTGGCCTCGATCCAATGAGTATTCAGACCGTTCACCGGAGTGCCAATTGAGCCGGAACTAAGAACTGTCATAAAACCGTCAAAAAAGAGCCCGACCTCGCTGAGGTGACTGGCTCAATCAAATCGTACTGTTGAGGGTTTGTTGCATGAGGACCCGCGCAAATGGCATTTGACAAAAGCATAATTCTTCAAGCTTCGCTCAGTTCAACGCTTTACCTGGTCATGGCGTTTTCGCTAAGTGCACAGGGAATTTCCAGTGTCGTCTCCCGGTACGATCTGGGCTATGCCCACAAAGCGGCTCAAGATTGCCCTCAACTCGCCCTCCTCGTAGACGTCGACAATGATGACCTAGTCTCTCCGGATTTCGTCAGAGGTGCCACTATAGTGACCCAACAGATCAAGCAAATTGGGCTCGAATTGATCTGCAAATTCGCTACAAACCTCTACGATGCCCAATCCGGAAAAGTCGCCAAGTTACTCCGCAAATCACCATAGACGTCACAATTGACGAGATCACTTTCGCGCCTAACAGGAGCGCATTTTTGATAGTCAATAGGTTGGGCCAGAATCCACAGTTGTACGCTGCAGCTCGGGGTTTTAATCGCGCCTCACCAAGCTCTTGCACCACAAATCCGGCGAAACCCAGTCACCGATATCTGCTCATTTGTGTCCAACAGAAAAGTCATTCTGACCAGTTTGGTCATGCCCACGCAGGAGCCACAACGGTCGCGACGCAAAACTTACCGGAATTCCACTCTGATCAGAAGCAGGTCGCACTGCGCGATCGAACACAGAACTTGCAGGCATATATCGAAGTGCAACGCCCGCCCGTCGTTTAGGTGACACGTTGGCGGCGGCACCGTGAACTAGGTAAACATCGTGCATAGACATTTGCCCTGGTTCTAGTTCGAGATCTACCGCCGAATCTTCGTCGAAGGCGCCTTCCGCAGTTCGCTGCGTGAGAACAAGATCCTCCCGATTCTCCATCAAGTGTGTAAAGAGTCGGCGCCCTCGATGTGATCTGGGAATGACCCGAAGACACCCGTTCTCGCGAGTAGAATGATCGAGCGCCACCCAGACCGTACACGTTGCAAGCGGACGTATCGGCCAATAATGACCATCCTGATGCCATGGTGTTTCGAGCCCATCACCTCCGGGCTTACAGAAGACATGGCATCCCCATAATATGATGTTGCTACCGATCGCGTCCTCAACCATATCCAAAAGATCTGCATCTTTCGCCAACTCAAGAAATGCGGCATTGCCGCGAACACCCTCGTCATTTTGACCATCGATATGGGCACTTACCAGTTTCTCGGGCCGCACGTCCGGGTTGTCGGCAATCAATTTGTCGAGGACGGTCCTTAGGTAGTCGATCCGCTCATCCGACAACCGGAAAGACGGGATGACAAACCCTTGCTCGTCGTAACAACGGCGTTCTTCGCGCGTAAGACATGCCATCTTATTCAATCCTCTCGAAGCCGACAGCCGGGGGGTAATGGTTCGTTCAAACGAACGGGTAGGTCAAGAGCTAACGCGATTGTCAGAACAACACGAGCGGATAACGGATATCGCCCGCTTCTCCAGATGATAGATTCCCGATTAATCTGAGGCGTGCACGGACCGCACTATCTCAGCGGCACGTCAGATAGCCCATGGCGGTGCCGCCTGCAAATATTTACGAAAGTCCATCGAGGGTCCTCAGATACATATTCTCAGTTCATCTCGAGGCAATCAGCTTCGCTTCGTGAGCCAGCCAAAGAGAGCCGGCCCGCAAAGGCCAAGAAACGACAAAATAAGAAAAAAGGCGGCGAGTGGCTGTGCTGCGATCATCCACCACTGGCCGTCAAACATCTTGAGCGAGTTCTGCAAATTCGTCTCGACCATTTCTCCGAGAATTAAACCGATTGCAACTGGTGCCACCGCGAATCCAAATCGACGCATAAAATAACCCAGCACGCCGAATATCAAGACAATCCATACATCTTGCAATGACTGGTTCAGCGCGTACGCTCCGATGACGGAGAGGGCGAAAACGATGGGCCATAGGATTGCAGTCGGCACTAGCGAAACACGCGCAAACAATTTCGCAGCATAAAGGCCGAGCGCCAAAAACATAACGTTAGCAACAAACATTGCGCCGAAGATCGCATAAACTTTTTCGACCTGTTGGGTGAATAGGTAGGGACCAGGTCGCAGACCATGCACGAGCAGGCCAACAAGGATAACCGCAGTTGTTCCACTTCCAGGTATGCCCAGAACCATCGTTGGCACCATAGCGCCTCCGGTCGCCGCATTATTCGCCGCTTCGGCACCCGCGATGCCTTCAACGGCCCCCTTGCCAAATTCGTCCTTATTCTTAGACCAACGTCGTGCCTCGGAATAGCCAATCATCGAAGCGACTGTCGCACCTTCTGCGGGCAACACGCCGATGAACGTCCCGATCCCACAAGAGCGCAATATGGTCTTCCAGATCTTGCGATAGTCGGCCATGGTCGGCAATTGCACAGCCTTCATAGCTATCGTCTCGACAATTATATTGAGCCGAGTTGACTGCACGAGCAGTTCTGACATCGCGAATAAACCGATCATGACGGGCACGAAATGCAAACCTTCATAAAGTTCATAGTTGCCGAACATGAAGCGTTCAATGCTTGTCGATTTATCCGCTCCAATCGTTGCTAGCCAAACACCGAACAGGCCGCCGATGAGGTTCTTCACAGCGCCACCTGCTGAAATACTTGCCAGCATCGACAGGCCGAACAACGTCAATGCGAAATACTCCGGCGGCCGAAATTCGTAAGCTACGCGCGCCAGCAATGGAGCCGCAATGCAAAGTGCGATGACAGAAAAAATACCACCAATTGTGCTGGAGACGACAGCAATGCCAAGCGCGCGACCGGCTTCGCCGCGTTGTGCCATCGGGTAACCGTCAAGACACGTTGCTGCTGCAGCCGAGGTTCCCGGCGTGTTGATAAGAATCGCGGTAATTGAACCCGCAAAGGTCGCGGAGACGTAAATCGTCGCCAGCACTGCAATCGCGTGCACCGGATCCATCGTTAGCGTAAATGGTAGGAGCAAAGCCGCTCCAGTCGTCGCGCCGAGACCGGGCAACGCACCAATGACAACCCCCACAACCGTTGTGATCAGAATGAGAAACAGCAGATACGGGTCAGTCGCCACCGACGCCATGGCGAGGAGTGCTTCGGTCACTATCGGTTATCCGTAATAGAGTTCGGTTAGGATGCCGCGTGGAAAACGGACCCTGAGCACAAGATCGAACAGGAAAAAGATCGAAACAGGCGTCACGATCGCGACGAGCGCCGCGAGCCAGTATCGCCTTTCTCCCCACACAATACACATCACAAAGATGACCACCATCAGTGCGATAATCATGTCGACGTAGTGGGTGAGCACGTAGAACACGACCATCAGC
>JBPCWA010000381.1:0-6174 GCA_051009975.1 Hyphomicrobiaceae bacterium | reverse complement strand
GGATTGGCCGTGAGGCGCAAACGAAATAAATCAATACATGGAATCAAAAATTTCGAAGTGATGTTGTTTGCAGCCTTGCAATTAATCTAAATCAGTTCAAAAAATTGATCAGGTCGATCAAAGGCTTTTGCTTGTTAGTCGCCCGCGAAATTCTCATTTGATTAATTTGCTTCCGAATCAGAATTGCGCACCGCCCTTCGGAATGAATTGACTGCAAAGAAGCCGCGTGAGATTTACTTGCGGCATTGGAATGCGAGTTGCTGGAATGCGAGTCTCTGGAATGCGTGTCGCGACGAAGGCTTCATCGAGCTTGTGGTTGGAATACCTACGAATGAATAAGGTTCCGGGACTCGCGATTGCGCTGTTGTTTGCGGTCGGCATCTCAAATGCACAGACTGCGACACTGCTCAACCTAGATCCAATCGGGCACACTCTGGTCCTTGTGGTCGAGGATGTGCCTGAAGAAATGACACTGGAAGCGCAAACCGGTCTCGAAGGCTTGTGCCATGAGAGCTGCCTTGCCTACATCAATGACAATCCAACAGCCTACACAATCAATGCCACCGATTTTGTCGTCATACGAGACGGTGAACTTTTCTCAATAGAGGTAGAGCCAGACGATGACACGTTGCCAAGTGCGCAGCAGGAGATCCGGATGTAGTTCACTGCTCTACCGCACAATCAAGCAATGTGCACAATGCGCTTGATACCCTCAACTCTCTATCGCCTGCACCGTCTCCGCGGCGGTCGCGCGCAGCCCCTCCAGAATTGGATCGAACGACTCTTCATCACGGTCTTCGGGATAAACTGCATAGACTGGATAGACAAACCGTCGAGCGCGTTTGACGAGCTGTAGCCGACCATCAGCGAGGTAAGGTTCTGCTACACGTAGAGGGAAGTACCCGGAAGCCTGTGTGTCGAATAGGTAGTTGATTGCAATGGCGCCCAGGTCGAGTTGTAGCCCGGCATGTTGCGTTGCGGGGTACGTCTCAGCATGGTCGCCAGCAAACTCTGGCCCCCAATTGACAAACGCATAGCGGCGCCCCGGAATACCGTCCGTCTTGCCCGCGCTTGTAACAAGAGCGAGTTCTTCATCAAAAATATGCTCAACGACCAAGCCGGGTCTCTGTACGGCTCGGTAAACAACTGCAATATCTAATGTACCGTCGGCAAGTCGATCCATGAGCTCGACGGAGCCACCCACGCTTGCACTGACTGCTAAGTCTTGTAGCGCATCGCGTATCCAAGCAATCCACTTGAGAAGGAATCCTTCCCACAAGCTGATCTGTGCGCCAACAGCGAGATAATCGACATGCTGTTCGGACAGAGCGACCTCTAACAGGGCTTGGCGCCAGACACGCACCAGCGTTGTAGCGTGACGATAAAAGTGCTCTCCGGAAGGAGTGAGTCGTATGCCACTCTTCGAGCGGTCCAGAAGGCGTTTGCCAACTACGTCCTCCAGAATTTTGACACGGGCGCTGACCGCTGACTGGGTCAGATTGAGCTTTTGGGCCGCTTCCTTAAAGCTTCCGGTTTCCACAATTGCCACCAATGTACGCGCAAGATCGACATCCATCTCCAGCCTCGTCAATGCAATTTTTTGATCTAACTGGCCAAAAACTTTCGTTTGTCAATTGCGCATAGATCATCAGATTAGAGGATTAATGAGCCGGTTGGATAGGGCTGGTTTCAGTCTGATCGCGTTCAATTGGTTGAAGCTTCAACCGGTGGCGCGGTGTCCAGAGGCCATGGACACTCCGACGACCAGCGGGGGGCGGCGTGCGATGTGCAATCGTCGCATGCCGGGTGGTCGTTGGTTGTGCGTGACTCCGGTTGCCCCGAGGCCACCCTAACGCGGCTGGCTAACCGATAGATGAAATTTTTTGATACAAAAATCCAAATAATTTTGTTTGTCAAATGCAGTTATTTCGATCAGTAGAATTCTGTGCACCAGGATTTTATGCGGCTGATCCGTGAACGAAACGCCAATGAGAACGAGATCTGCGAAGGCGGAGTGAAGCACCATTTGCGAGGAAGGCCATCGATGATCAAAAAAATCTTGACAGCTGCACTGCCAGCTGCGGCAGCGATCGCGCTCTTGATGCCTCTTGGCGTCCAAGCAGCAACACTCAAGAACCTTGACAATGCGGCTCACGCGATAGAGGTCGTTGAAGGTGATGCAAGTCGGCAACTTACGATCGACAGCCAGCAAGAGCTGACCGAGATCTGCGAGTCCTCCTGCAGCCTGTATGTTGGCGATGATCCGGATCCCTACAGTGTCGTTGTCGATGACAGAATGGAAATCAAGAATGGTGAGATTTTCCATCGCCAAGACACGACCGAGGCTTCTTCGAACTAGCAGCGCTCTTTCATGAGACGGCGAAGTTCAGACGTGGCGACCATAACCGCTCAATCAATGAAAATATGCGCTGTACTGCTATCCTTCGTGATGCTGGCAGCAATAGTCGCCGATTTGATATGAGAGCCGCGCATGACGCATCATCCGCACGTGCATTTGATTGTGCCGGGCAGCCCGGCTTCGATCACAGCTGACCTTAAGGCTTGGTCTCAGTATGGATAAAGTAGGTCATATAGACCGTTGCATCTTCGTCACCGACAATCCGACTGATGTGTCCACCACCGGAGACATCGGTGCTACGCCATACCTCACCAGGCGAAAACCTTCTGACCTCCCCACTGCCAACCTCAATCTCGACGTTACCTCGAAGCAGAATTGCGAAGCCGTCACCCGGAGAGTTATGCCAGCCGCTATTCCAGCCAGATGGGACAGAAACAAAGCCCGCATCATTTGAAAGAAAATCAGACCTTAAAACAGGGTTGTTTTTCGACGCGAAATCACTTGGACTAAGCGAAACCTCAACATCCCGAAAATGGGACACTCCATTCGTGTCACTGTAGATTTCCGCATATTCCATTTTAGATCCGTCCGTGGCTCAGCGTCGTCGACCAAGCATAAAAAATGCACACATAAAAAATGCACAAAAGTGTGCTGGGTTGGCAACCTTCTAGCGCATAGGCGCCGGTCGGGTCTCGCAATCGCAGCCGGCCCAGCTTGAGCTGGATGGTTCGTGGTCCCCAGTGACTCCGTTGTTGTCGTCGCGCTCACAACCAAGAAGTAGAGGAGATAACCGTTGAGGGGCAATTTCGCGTCTGACGCTGGCCGCACATGGCGCACCCGCTCACGACCGCTTTTCACCATCCTCAACAGTTGAGGCCGCCGCCATGCAAACGATAAAGTTCTTTGATTGTCTAACGAGAACTTTCTCGAATCTCAAACCGTCTTGTGACCTGCACAAACCCAATCTACTACCATACGCGCGAATTGCTCGGATTGGTCCTGGTACGAGAAGTGACCGCAATGATTGAACACAGTGAAGTCGCTTCGCTTAAGACGCTGGTGCAGGCGCTCGCCGTTGTCGACAAATAGGAGTTGGTCGAAATCACCCCAAAAGACCTTTACTGGTAGGTCGATATCGGCCAAATATGGATCCACACTCGCAAGGCTTTGCGGATATTTTGCAAACCACTGGGTCACAGGGCCGATACGACCGGCGTAACTTGCAACGTAATCAGCAACTTCCTCATAGCTGGGGGCATAGTTCAGATAACACAGCGCATTGCCGGCGGCGACAAAGGCCTCGGCACCCGCTACTCGAAAAACCATTCGCCAAAAAGCAGAGTCAATCATCTTGTTGATCACGCTGCCATTGCTTGAGGGAGCGATGCCGGGACCATCTCCGATGACAAGACTGGCCGCCTTGTGTGGAGAGTGGATTACGTAATGCAGCGCTGCCCCCATTCCAATGTCTGGTCCGACAATGTGAATCTCTGATAAGTTGAATTCGTCGACGAAGGACCGCAAAAAGTTGCCCTGGGCCTCGAAGGTCATGAATTCCAGCCCACCTTCGCTGCGTCCAAAACCAGGCAAATCCAGCGCCACAATTCGCAACTGCTCTCCAAGCCGGTCCCAAATGGGATCGAATGCAAGGATACTCTGTGGCAGCGGGTTTAGCAGCAGCACTGTTGGTCCGTCCGACTTTCCGGCCGAGGCATAGCGGACTTTGACGCCCGCAATATTTGTGTACTCAGGCTTGATCGAGAACTGCGCCGGCCTCTCTATCGGGCGTCCCGCGCCCGACTGTCGTTGTGCCCGGATCTTGGAATATTCTGGCGTAATAGCTAGCAGCACCCCACAGTTAAGTTTGCCGTATAGGCCAATGGGGTTCGACGTCTGGCTCATGGCATTAGGTCCCTTGCGGCATGCTGATGTCGTCGGGAACCCGACGGCACATATCGGTGAAGCGTCGGCGGGTCTCGTCGTTTGGATCAGTCGTTACGTGTCGCCCAGCGAGCCGCATGTTCGGCGAAGTGCGGCGTCTCTTCGTCGGCGTGAGCCTGCGACCAGAAATTCAACAAGGTAAGCTTGCTTGCGATGAAATAGAACAGGTTGAGTTTGGCGCCGATCTTGCAGGTAAACGTGCTGCTCTTTTCGTCGCGCGGTTCGACCGTCATTTCCCAGTAGAGCGGAAATACGATTGGCCAGACGTGCAAGAACCGCGCGCGCGTCAGGCTCACGAGCCTTACACGTTGCGGCTCCATTATCCGCTCACGATAGAACTGGGTCATCATGAAGCCGCCGACATATTCGTCGTTACGGTACACCAGCCCGCCGTCCCCATCACGGTAGACATTGGCGTACCTATGGGCACCGCTGGCTGGCGTGCAGCTCTCGTAGTCTTCGGTGGAGAAATTTCGAAGCCAGCCGGGCAGGTCGAAACGCTCCGCTGGCAGGTCATATATGACGGAGCTTTCGAAATTCAGATTATACTTGGGTTCATCAGCGGGAAACGTGCCTGCGTTCAACTGCACATACTCCTGTCATGCAGCCCAAGCGCCGGCCGCTATCACCAATAGTGGGTTGGAAGAACATTCTGCAACACAACTATATCTGCGTTACCGACGTGCAGCAATACCGACAAACATTTGCAAAATACCGCGTGAGTGGCGATCAGCGTTCCAAGACGGCAGAAGATGCCCCAGAAAGCGGACGCCTTTTATGTGCTGTGAGCTCAAATCTTTCGGGCTAACAGAAGAAATTCTGATTGCTTTGGCTGATGTGGTGTAGCACGACACCAGCTGATCAAGAATAACGGCGTCGTGCGGTATTGGGAGCAGATAAGTATGAAGTCTCTGTCGTTGTTTTTCTCGGTGTTCGTTCTGACCTCTTCGCTGGCAATTGGGGCTACCGTTGCGCAAGACAAGCCAAAACCTCAGACCCTTTTCATCAACTGTAACATCTTTGACGGCACCTCTGACGAGCTGGCAAAAGGTGGACGCGTTCTGGTCGAAAGTAACCTGATCAAGGCGGTCGGTGATGCAAATCTCGAGGGTGCAAAGCATGCCGAGGTGATTGACTGCGCTGGGCGCACGCTAATGCCGGGACTGATTGATGCGCATGTTCATCTGGCCATCACAGAACCTGTCGCCGTGCTGCGCGATCAGCAGGACTGGATGTTTTGGGGAGCTGTCGCCGGCAGGGAAGCCGAGAAAATGCTCTTGCGTGGCTTTACCACAGTGCGTGATGCTGGCGGCCCGGCAATTGGACTGGCCCGCGCGATCGATAAGGGCAAAATACCTGGACCACGCGTTTATCCGTCGGGGCCGGTGATCTCGCAAACCTCCGGCCATGGTGAACACCGTCATTACACACAACCCCACCCCAACATGCCGGGAAACAAACCGCACTTCTTCAATCAACATCTGGAATTTCTGGCCGACGGTGTTCCAGAGGTCCTGCGTGCAACACGAGAAGCTTTGAGGCTTGACGCATCGCAGATCAAAGTAATGGCCGGCGGGGGCGTTTCTTCGTCCACCGATCCCCTCCACACCGTCCAATATTTGCCGGAAGAATTGGAAGCAGCAGTCAAGGCTGCAAAGGATTGGGACACCTATGTCCTTGTTCATGTTTACACGGACGAAACGATTTTGCGCTCGATCAAAGCCGGTGTACTCAGCATCGGCCATGCCACGTTGATGACGGAGAAATCCGCAAAAGCAATCAAAGAGGCTGATGTTTGGGTCGTTCCGTTTTTCTCGATGCTTGGCTTAGATGAGCAAACTGCTACCAAGGCTCTTGGTCCGCTTGCTGCACCG
>JBPCWA010000380.1:0-3468 GCA_051009975.1 Hyphomicrobiaceae bacterium | reverse complement strand
GGACCCCACCACACGTCACTACGCATTGGCTGTCAACCAGCATGAGCTTCGTAAAGCTGGGAGGTGCAGCATAGGCCGTACAGCAAACCGGCATCCCAAGTTCGCGTATCTCCGGAACATCACGCATGCCGCCGTCGGTGACCGCCGCTGCAACGCCGCGCACTTTGAGGCGCATCAGAATATTGCCGCCGAGAATGCCGACATCATTACGGGCATTGGCATCCATGACCATGACCGAGCCCGACGGTATCTCTTCGACGATAGGCGTCATCAGATTGGACGGATGATTGAGATATTGTTGTGGGTGAAGATCTTCACGTATCGGAACGTAGCGCAACGTGAAGGCCGGCCCGGCGAATCGACCCAGACTCGAGTCGATCGGCAGTACGTTACGCAGCGATACGTTGTTGAGGCCGTGGTTGCTCATCAGCTGCGTAGTGATCGTCGGCGTCGAGACCTGCTTGAGTTTGTTCAGTACTGCTTTACTAACCCGTTTGGGCTTTCGTAACTGTGACACAAGAATTTTCCTCTCATTGCTCATGTTCTCCTGCGCAATATTGCAGATGGTCGAGAACTTCAAAAGCGGTCAACTGAGCGCTCGCAGGCGCCGCACTTGCGAATCAACTGATCTATCTTGAGCATTGTTACCGCCACACACGATCTGGGCCGTTGACATGTCTGAGATTTGTCGCCTGCAGCGGTTAGTACAGGTTTCATCTCACCAAATAACGCACTGCGCCCCTAGTTTACATTTTGATCACAACGGACTTGGTGCTCGTTTCCTGACCGTGTTGCGCTGCGATCACCCGCACAGCGGGACATCAGATCGGTTACTTGTCTCAAAGGTCCACTTTGTCGACATGTGGCGAGTTCGCAACTTGGAGCTGGCCCACACTTCTACCACCCATCAAAAGCTGATAGCGTGCCTGACACCGCTGAAGTCCGCGATAACCAATTTGCCAACTTCGAGTGATCCAGCCAACCTCATTTTGTTCTCTATTCACAATTGGCAGTGCAGCAGAGGAACGGGACATCGTTTGTCGGCGCGGTTGAAGCACGGCCGCGTCCGCTTCCACCAGCAGCAGACGTAGCTTATGCAGCGCGGAAGCCAACTCGTGACCGGAAGCAGTGCTTAATTTCCTTTACGCTTGCCCACTTCTGTGGGGAGTTCCAGATCTGCGCTCCACTCCGACCAAGACCCATCGTAGAGCCGCACGTTCTCATGTCCGATCACTTTGAGCGCGAGCAAGCCACAGGAGGCAGCGAAGCCTCGGCCACAATAGGTAATTAGCTCTTGATTAGGGGACACACCTGCCCTGCCGTACAATTCGGTAAGCACCTCTTGCGGGCTGAAAGTGAAACATTTTCTTTCTTTCAGAAGTTCGGCGCGTTCTTCAGCCGTCACTTCTGCGAGTTCGGGTGCGATATTCGCCAGAGCTGGCACGTTCACTGCGCCAGGAATATGTCCTGTGCGCGTTCCCCACTGATGACCACCCTGCTCGCCGCTGTATTGTTCTGGTGATAGACAGTCAACTATCAGAGCATCAGGGTCGTCGATTGCCTCGATCACTCGCTGCTTGTCTGCAATCCAGCCCGTACGTGGTCTAACTTCGAAATTGGTGGATTGAACGTTTGGCACTTTGCTTGTCAGTGGCCGCCCTTCGGTTTGCCACTGACGCAGACCACCATCGAGCACCCTCACACGGTCGTGCCCGTAGTAAGACAGTGCCCACCAGAAACGCGCGGAGCCGAGGGGGAGACCCATATTGTCATAAGACACAACAAGGGTGTCATTTCCGATCCCTAGACGGCCCATGAGTTCCGCAAACGGCTCCGGTGGAACGAGCATATCGGCTACAGGATGATTGGCATCAGAGAGATCTTTGGCCATGCCGATGAATGCAGCGCCTGGAATATGGCCGTCAAGGTAGCCTTCATAGTCATCGAAACTGAGCCCCTTGCCGTTTTCAAAGCGGGAGTGCCAACGGACGTCCACAATACGAAGATCGGGATCGTCCAGGTTCTGGGCCAACCACTCGGTACTGACAAGCGGCCCTTCGTCATTTCGGTGCATCCATTAGTTCTCCGACTAGAACACAACGCAAATGATGTCCAAACACCGACAAGACTGCAAGTACAAGATCGAGGAAGACATGCGCCAAATCATGGCCTTGTTGAAGAAACGTGAAGATGCTGGCAAGGCCAAGTTGCGCCTGAACGTTATGCCCTGGTTCAAATTGCCCGATGCCGATGCCCGGGACATCGTCGATTTCGCGTTGGAAATGCGGTCCCTCTATGACACCGACATGTTGCGGACGGACAAAATCAAAATCCACCCGGAGAATGCCTGGCTGTCCCGCGGAGCAACGCAACTGGTGCCCTATCTGCCCGCCAATCCGGGAGCTGCGCCAACCTGGGGAGCCTATGGTGTCTCGCCAGGTAGACTTTTTGAGATGATCAACCGGGCAAACACGAACGGCCTGGACGTGATTACCCACGCCGATGGCTCGCGCCTGATCAAGCGTATGGTGGACATCATCGTAGAGGCAAAGCGGCACTACCCGGCCGCCCGAAATCGCCTTGATCATCTTACATCAATGGATAACGAAACCCGCGACCGCATGGTGCTTCACAACATACCTAGTAACGCTAGCCCGTTATTCTACAATGAGCTGGACTCGGGCCGCGACGGCGCCGAATTGTTCAAGATCATGCAGAGGGCATTTGCCATAGAAGCTCACGGTCAATATACAGAACTCGCACAGATGTATGACAACCTGTCGTTGTCTGGCGATGCTCCCGGTGCGCCAATCGAGCGGGCCTACCCTGCTTCTCTCTTCCAGCAGGCAATGACCCTGATAGAACCGTCCATTCCGGGCGCAAAGCCATTCCCTTACTGGCGTCCAACGATGACCATTGACCAGGTCCTTCACGCCTATACCGTAGCTCCGGCGTGGCAGATGCGTATGGAAAAAGTTATCGGATCGCTGGACGTTGGCAAATATGCAGATATTGCGATATGGAAGAAGAATCTGCGAGACATCGCACCGGCAAATATGATCGCGGAGGCCGTTGTCGTGGGCACCTTGCTCAATGGTGAGTTTACACATCGAGACGGGATGTAGCTGGACTTCCGCAATGGCATTCGATCATCCCTTCCGGGGGAAGAATGAGCGACATCGTTGAGAGGTTGGATGCGTGGCCGTTCGCCAATAAAACGGAGAACGGCAAACCGAGAGGTGGCGTTTTAGGTGCGCCGACGATTCATCAACGACAGCTGGCTGCGTTTTAAGGCGGGGGCTTCCGGACAACGCACCGCGTTCGCACAATGTCTGGTCTTTGAGATCAAAACGGCAGCCACAATACCTTTTGAAGGCCTACATTTGCTCTCGGAGTAGATCAGCGCCTTTTTCTGCAACCATAATGGTTGGCGCGTTCAAGTTTCCACTGACCATTGTTGGCAATATG
>JBPCWA010000379.1:0-3459 GCA_051009975.1 Hyphomicrobiaceae bacterium | reverse complement strand
GATCGGGCCGCGCCAAAGATCATCGGTGCTAGCCAGTATTTTACGCGCGGCATCCGGCCCGACGAGTCCCGCGAGCCGGCGCTTCGACATGTGCGGCACTGAGTGACCCATGCCAAGCAGGAAATCTCCCAGATCCCCAGGATCTTGACCCGTACGCAGCTTGCCAAGCAGATCTGCCGGCACTTGCGATGGATCCTTAAAGTAGACGTGCTCAAATGACAGCGTAGCTGGCTGCCAATAGCGCTTGCGACTAGCCTCGTAATGGGCCTTAAGATCAGCCTCGGTGGGCCTTTCGATCGCTCCGACCGCCAACCCGCGCATCTTCAACACTAGATTGCGGCGCATACGTGCGTCCACGTTGAGGCCACGTTTGTAAGCTTCCCGGTAAAGGATTTCGTCCTCGATATAGGCATTGATGATTTGTTTGCGCTCATCGGAGCTAAGTTTCCGCAGCTCCAGGTCCTCACGCTGCTTGATAAGGAAATCAGCTGTTTTTTGATCGATGCGGATGACGTCGCGACCGGCACCCGACCAGATCGCGCTGGCGATGAACAAGAGCGCAGCAAGAATCACGAAATGGACGAGAGGCTCGTGCCGAAGGAATGCTCCGACACGCAATCTTGTTCGGTCAAAAGCAGAAGCCATGTCCTGAACCAGTGTATAGAGGCCGTCCGAACCACCACCGAAGTGATGCTCATGCAAGCCCAACGGCCTCCACGAAGGTGCAGCACGACAGCTGAACTCTCTTTTCTCCAGGTCAATGTCACGGGTTTCTCTGAACCTGCGGACATCTCATCTGCTCACAACGAATTCCGTCCTGAGCGAGGCGGACTACTTCTTGTAGTCCAGTCCTGTAGGTGCGACGTAGAATGGGTCTTTTATGCCTTTCTTTCTTGCCGCGATTCCGGCCAGCACCGAACGCATTAAGCGGTCCATTAGTATGCCTGTCGTTTGATGCTTATCGTCTAACAACGGGTTCCATTCGTTTATTTCCACAGCGACCAATTCATTCTGGATCCCCAGAGCGCGCATCAATTGCATCGCATCGGATGCTGTCAGTCCTTCAGGTTCTTGCGTTCCGACTGCCGCCGCATACGCCGGGTCAATGCCATCCATGTCGAAAGATATAAACAGTTTCTTGCCTTTGACTTCATCCAGAACGCGTTGCATCACGGCCTTGAAGCCTTTGTTTCGGATCTCCGAGTAGTAATGGAATCGGAGGCCGTTTTTCTGCATCCATTTGAGATCGTCTGTACCAGGGCTGGCGCTGCGTAGGGCAACTTGAATAATATCGCTACCGTTTATGATACCTCGCTCGACAGCTTGAGAGATCATACGCCCATTGTGCACATAACGTCCGAAACCGATTGTCATGGCATCGTAGTGGGCGTCGACATGGACTATCGCGAAGCTCTTGGTCCCGTATTTTTTGGCCAGTGCGGTAATCATGGGGTACATCTGGAGATGTGATCCGCCCATCGCCAATGGCATCGCATCGGCGCTTAGTATTTCGCTGATCACCTTGTGGACTTCCTCGATTGAGCGTTCACTGTGCCCATAGTGAGAGGCTACGTTCCCGTAATCGGCTATAACTAGGCTTTTGATGTAGTCGAGATGCATATGAGGGTCGTAAGCCGGGCCGCCGAATCCGGTCACATCGGTCAATGCTCGCAATTGATTTGCAGCGTATCTTCCACCAGCAATCAGATTGTCGTCTATGTTGAGACCAACTATGGCGACCTCCACACCTCCAGCTTTCAGGTCCTTTGGGCTGAACGCCATGGGTGCCGCGAGAAACGTTGGAAATGCGCCCATCGAGCTAAATCCGGCGGCATAGCGTTGCACATTGACCAAACCAGGCTCCCGCTTGGCGTCTTTAGAGGTATCTCGGCGCAAATTCCAAACATTCTTACTCGGATCATTTTTATCGAGAACAATGACGTTCGGGTTCTTTGGATCTCTCCAAGGTGCCCAGTCGTCCGGGATACCGTCCTGTGCGACGGCGCTTGGAGCGAGGAATGATGAAAACGCCAAAAACAACAGTATGAGGGTGTTCACTAGTTCTCTACTCCAAGGATTTGGTTGGCCGTCGGGGGACAGGTTCAATCGATAGTTGACGATAGCGTATCTTAGATAAAGTAGCCCAAAATGCAATCTGGTTGACCGTCACGCCCGGCTCACTCGCCTCGGTCACGAAAGCCGCCGATGGACTTAGTTTAGATCGCGTGCCGCCTTGTCTGCCGGCAGCGTTCCGCCTCCGCCGGTTTAATCTCGCGCCGTGGGCCTAAGCTGATCTATCCCGCCATCGGCCACACCGATCCGATTCGGTGTCGCCGTCCCAGTCGGCAGTCCGTTCTCCGGTAACATTCTTAGTGAGTCAATATGCTCCACAGGTGGAGCTTAAGGCGAGTGGAGTAATGAATTTGTCCGGCGGTCTTATTCGTATCGGAAGGGGTAATCTTGCGCCGGCGGTTAATGCATCGTGCCACAAACCACCAACAACAGCAGCAAGGGGCGCTTTGTCAAAGCCGACGTCCGCTATTTGGTGGACGAGGACGTTTATATCTGCCCGGCCGGTGGGCGGTTGACATACCGCTATACCAATGCGCACGCGCCGGGAAACGGTCAAGCATCCGTTTGGGACGACTAAAGCCCGCATGGGGGCAACGCACTTCCTGATGAAGCGACTGCACAACGTGAAAACCGAGATGTCGCTTGCCGTGCGGGCCTACAATCTGACCCGCGTTATGAACATCATCGGAATTAAGTCGCCGATCGGCAAGCGTCCGGTGAACCCCGCGTCCGTGAACTATCAGCTGTCCTTCATCGTGCCTAATGCCGAATTCTCATCATCTAAACTCCGGTTCGCATTGCGGTGGGGCGGAGTGACTGAGCACTAAGCGTAATGCCTGGACGACGAGGTTTCTGCCGTCCAGAGTGCCTCTGTCAGTTGACAAGATCAGAACCGACCGACGTCGGATGAAGAACTCGTGTCGGGGACGACGACGATCAGGCGCCAAGAACTCATCCCTATTCCTGTGGACGAAACGGATGCCAGCCGGAAGCGCTATGCCGACGGTGCAGCGCGCGCCCATTGCCTAGCCAATCATAAGTAAACGCGGCGCACGCTTGGCCGGTAGGCTTTGCTCTTGCCTATGATCGCCTGGGCGATGCGTGCCGGTTTGATTGTCAGCAGTGCCCTATTTGCCACGTCCGATGCCTGACCTGCACTTGTCGTTAACAATTCATGAAGGAACGCGGTGCAGTTTAGCAACCATTAGTCGCTGACTCGCATTGGGGGATGGGGATAATGGCTAGAGCCATTAGGGGCTTGGTCTGCGCTTTTCTTGCCGCTGCTTGCGGTTCTGCGCTGGCTCAAGACCAAGACACAATGTTAAACATGGACGCGCCGATGACCGCGACCAGGGCTATGAGCCAACTGGCCGGTTCCAGATTTAG
>JBPCWA010000378.1:0-2847 GCA_051009975.1 Hyphomicrobiaceae bacterium | reverse complement strand
GTCCGACCCGGCGGCGTAAAGGCACGACCCGTCGCCACGCGATGACGTTCGGGTGACGACTTCAAAACCATCGCGGCCCCCCGGACCGGGAAATGCCGACGTGATATGCAAACCTGCCCTTTCCAATGGCTGCGGACCAGCCAGAGCATCAAACGCGGCCTCCATGATAACGTAGGAAACGGTCAATCCGCAGATTGACGTGCTACCGTGATATTTTCGCAGATCCTCGAGTTCGAACTCGATGAGTTCGCTATTATCCATCACCCGAAGCAACAGACAGGCGGCGCGGTCCAGCGCCTCCATTGAGGAGAGACATTTCGGAAGAAGTTCAGTCCACGTTTCGGACATTTGCCTTGGGGGGGGCAACGCCCCACATTTGCCGTTTTGGCAACGACCAGATTTGGGTCTGTAGCAGTGGCAAGTCTTGGCTTGTATTAACAAGCCCGTGACGCAGTACGCTCCAGGGCCTTCGCAGACAGCCACCATCGACCCATTATCCCGCCGTGTCGCAACCGTCAGCGTGGCCAACGCTGGTGCTGGTCATCTATCATGTACGCATGGCGATGATGTCGTCCATCACGAATATGTGGATGGTCAGTCGGCAGTTCGGAATGTGTATGCTCAAGCTCCAATGGATCGGCGTTAGGCCAGAGGATAAGAGCGGTCACGACACCGACCACTGCCAGTGCCGCAAGCGTCACCAAGGTAGGCACGGCGCCGAGCGTCGTCATCAGCCATCCGGAGAGTGGATAAGTGACGAGCCAACAGGCGTGCGAAAGGGCAAATTGCGCTGCGAATACAGCAGGCCGATCCTCTTCATGTGAAGAGCGCCGCAAAAGACGGCCGGAGGGCGTTAGAACCGCGGAATATCCGAACCCGACCAGAAACCAGGCCGAAAGCAGGCCTTCCACCGTCAAACCGGCGAGCCAAATCCAGACCGCTAGCATCGCGAGTCCGGCAATCATCAATGCTGCCCCACACAGCATCACTGAGCGATCCGGCAAGAAGTCCAGCGCGCGCGGCAGGAGCAGGGCCGCCAGCATGGAACCAGCACCGAAAAAACCTAGTGCAATGGCGACCTCTGTCTCTGCGAGATTAAGCCCTGAGCGGACCAGCAAGACCGTGTTGACCAACACCATGGCGCCCGCCGCAGCTGCAGCGAAATTCAACGAGAGCAACCCGCGCAGCCTGGGTGTTGAGAGATAGATCCAGCCGCCGCGCGTTGTCCCATCGTAGATACCGCGTGGCTCGGAGGGTCGAGGAGTTGGCAGCATCACGGAAAGGACGAGTGCCGCTGAGGCCATAAAACCGATCACTGTGCCGATGAAGAGTGCATTGTAGGAGAAGAACACAAGGAGCAGTGCGGCGAGTGCGGGGCTTAAAAGATTTTCAAGATCATAGGCCAACCTCGAAAGTGAGAGCGCACGGGTATATCGTTCCTCTTCTGGTAGCACGTCAGGAATGGTTGCCTGGAAAGTTGGTGTAAAGGCTGCTGAAGCGGATTGCAGTACGAAGATCAATACGTAAACGTGCCAGACGTCGCTGACGAACGGCAAAATGAGGACCACGGCGGCGCGCACGAGATCTAACCCCGTAAGCATGAGCCGTCGCGGAATCCGATCTGCGAATGCTGCCGCGACGGGAGCGACCCCGACGTAGGCGATCATTTTGATCGCAAACACCGTACCGAGTACAACACTGGCGCGACCTCCGGCGAGGTCATATGCGAGCAGGCCGAGCGCCACTGTTGCCAGCCCGGTTCCGACGAGAGCAATAATCTGCGCCAGGAACAGGTGCCGGTAGGTGCGATCGGCTAGAATCGACAGCATGGGCGTGCCCCTTCAGAGATACTTGATGATCTCCTTGAACTCTGATGCGAAGAGTGCAGCGGGCTCCCGAACATCCAGCGCCGCATCGAGGCCACATAGCATTCATGCGGAGCAAACACATCGCCACCTGGCTCAGTCCGCATCGCTGCATTCCCGCCCATCGGATCGGATCATGTCGACAAATTGCACCCGAACCTACAACCAATAAAATACCTCTTGGCAAAAAGAATAAGAGTTTATCTCGCAGTTTTATAGAGATTTTCCACCTCAAAAATTCAGCACACTTCGGCTGAAGGACTAGACGGTTTCTCAATGCTGCTGCAGCACCCTGGCACGTTTCTCAAGCAACCTGTCGATTTGTGCTGAGACTTTTTTGATCGTTTGATGTGGCTTCCGCGACGCGTCCATATTTTTGACTGTTATGCGTCCGTTAACCGTTGCCATTCCCATGATCGCCGCCACGGCCGCAGAATAATTGCCCGCTGCAAGGGCCTTGTCGCGCACCTCTTCCAACGCACCCGAATTGTTTTCGACCGTATATTCCGCCGTCTGCGACGCCCTTGTTTCTCAGCCATTGCTTGCGCCTCAGCACGGTCCCGGAGCATTTGCATTCTCGCTGCAACCTTGTCGCTGCTCAACAGTTACCCCCCTAGCAAGAAATATTTCCAATTGAACCTATGCGACCACCTGTCGCCAATCAACTTGCCCATGTCAGCAGAAGCATAGCGCTGGTCGCCACTCACCCTAGCGAACCACTGCAGAGCAGCTGTGCCGTCACAAAGCCCGAAGCTTGAAACGGATCGATGTAGCCATTGGCCCATCGATTGGTATTATATCGCATGGATAGCGACGGCTTCTACTTAGCGACAGCAATGCCCGATCGCGATTGGTGGCAGGCACTCTGGCCTGATCCAGAAGGCATGCTTCGCGCTATCGGGATTCGGCCGGAGATGACAGTCCTTGATCTATGCTGCGGTGACGGCTACTTCACCGCGCCGATTGCGTCTCTCGTCAATGG
>JBPCWA010000377.1:0-10227 GCA_051009975.1 Hyphomicrobiaceae bacterium | reverse complement strand
CCCCCTATCCTAGTGACTGGCGTGGCGCTGTTCGAGGACCCGGTCGCCGCGCCCTACGCACTTCTCGCCACAATCATAATTGTCGAAACGTTCAAAGCGATCGCAATGAAGCAGGTCCTCGGAATTTCTTATTCGAGCCTGCTGAAAGGCGTGGGCCCCGCCGCGCTGTCCTCACTTACAATGATTCCAGCTGTATTGATCACAAATCGGTGGCTTACGGACTTGGAATTACCCGTTTACGGAATTCTTGCAGTAGAGACAGTCGTTGGTGCGCTGACATACGTATCGATGCTACTGCTTATCGATGGCCGAAGAATCTTGCGAGATATATCCAGGCTGATGCCCGAGGGTCGCGTGTCTCAAAGGTCAGCGACAATCATACCGAACGTTAAACCAGAGAATCTTTGACCCCCGATGCTGCTTGTGCGAACTCTCACGCGCAGCACAAGCAACAAGAGTATTTGTATTGATTACCTGCCCCTACCCCCGCGGAGGACGGCTATATTTGCGACGGGTTCCATGAGACTATTTCTTAAACTTCTTACCTTTTCAAACATTATTCCACGAAAGCTCCTTGGATTCATGGCCTCAAGATCTAAAAGTTCACGTTGGCCCGTGGCCCAATCAGCCTTATAGGCTGTATCGCCGCACAGAAAGTCATACTCAGTCAAGCCTCGTTCGATGGCCCACTCAATCTGCTTTCCAAGCATAATCTTGCCAATAGCCGCGCGAGCCATCGACCTTTTCCAGCCCCCCTGGAAGCCATAAACTTTTTGTCGATAGATGAGATCATATCCTGCCGCTACGGCCTCACCATCGACTGTCATGACAACAATATAAGATTGCTCCCGCGGCATCAAAGACTCGGCCAACCTCAAGTGAAACTCACGGTATTTGTTGCTATGAAATGCGCGACTTTGTGCTCCCCAACGCTCCTGATTAAGACTTGTGATTATACTAAGCGCTCTCACGGGGTCGACCTCAACACCCGCAGTGAGGAATTCGACACAGTGATTACGCCTCAGCTTTCCAACACGTCCCTTAAAACCGGTGCGGAAGGATTTTGAACGTGAGGCGAGATAGGCATCCCACGAGGATGGCAGGCCCACATATGGAGCGATATGGCGTCCTTTAAATCGCAGCCCGCCCCCCGCGGCCGCGATTGCGGCACGCAGTGGCGAAAGGCACGGTGACTCTGCGTGGACCATTCCAAGCTGCATAAGGTCCCACTCAGCACCCAGCCGATCGAAGAGCGCCTGAACAAAGCGAGCAACAACTGATGTCTCATGTCCTGGAGCGACAATGAAGTCTTGGTACTCGGATAACGTATCACCTAGTCCGCCAATGAAAGCGAGATTCCGAAGCAATCGCCGCTTAGAGTTGTCTCCGGCTCCAATCATCAAGGGGGCCAGCCCCACCAACCTTCCATCGGCGCTACGCGCAGCGAGAATCCTTAGATTGTATCGGGCGCCGTATACATTCCACCAAGTCCAAAGATACTCATACGTCAGAAAAAAAGATGCAGCCGTGCTTTTTTCGAGCAGCGCGCTCCACTCGGGTCGCAACCGTCGAAACCCATCGATATCTGAGATGATTTCGCAATTAAGTAAGTTACTCCTTGGGAGCTCGATTTTGCGGAAATCAGATTTCATAGCAATTGGAGATAGCTCCGTTTCCTAACCCACGCGTCACTCCGTGTAGCAGGTTTGACCCCAGGTCGTTTTCAGCGCAAGAGGACCGGACGAGAAAAAAACACCTCAATGACGAAACGTTGCTCAGCCCTCAAGGGGAGCACACTGCGAATATCGGGCCAATTTAAAAACCCTAGAAGAAAGCTTGTTCTACATTCCAATTATCAATTTGGCCCTGTTAACTATGAGCTAGTTTGATTCATATGATCCGCCAAACGGAGCGCCAACTGAACAATTGTGAATGTTGGATTCGCATGTCCAGCAGTACTAAAGACACTAGAACCTGCAATATACAAATTTTCCAACCCAAATACCCGACAATTTTCATCAACAACGCCAGTAGCAGGACTATCCGACATCCGAGTGGTTCCCATATGGTGGCAACCAGCGACTTCTTCTCCGTCTTCCTCTCCCGGAACCGGGATACTATCATCCAAGACCCAATCTGCTATCTTTAAGCGACCAGTATTTCCCCGCGCCAAAGCCCTCCCCAATTCAAGCGCGCAAACCTTTGCCGTTTTACGTTCTAAAGACGTCCAACGCCAATCCAATTCTACCCTACGTAACTCAAACTTATCGCGCTCGGCGGATAGTAGAACTCGGCTTTCGGGGTTTGGGGTTTGCTCCCAAGCGGCCGTTAGACGGCCGAAGTTCTCAAAGCTGCAGCGACCAAACTTTGAATTAATCGAAGCAAGAAACTTACGTGCAGCATCGATGTCGCATATCATATTCCTCAACATGTTTTCCGCCGATTGAATATCAAAGCCATCCGCTCTGCGTCGTCCGTAGCGATTTCACCTCATCCCACAATTCGCTATTTCTTCTTGATTTGTGAAATTGACCGTGGGCGCAAAAAATATTCTTTCTTTCGGCGGAGACCTTTTCCAATATATACCAAGTTGAAAATGCGGATGCTCGCAAAAAAATCTTCCGACTAAGTCCTTCTCGTTTCCGATGCCTGTCGGCATCTGCTTCGAAGCATTCAAAAGAACTCTGGGGTTCTCGATGCCTCCTAATGCCAATATAAATTTCTTGGCAGAAAAGAAGTTGTCGACATCGAGAGTTGCGTAACTTCGGCAGATAAATTTCAATACGCGGTTGCCTGTGTCGTTAAGCCTTATATCGACAAGGTTTGCGTTCAATACTAAATGTATGTTCTGAGCTTTCCTAATAGGCTCATAATATTTTTCGTTGAATCTTGTCGGCGGACTGTAGGCCATCTCAAACTTTTTGAGCATGCCATTTGACTCGGGGATGACCGTATCTTGTCCTATGCGACGAGGAATATCCAGGATGTCGTATGTTTCATCTTCATAGGGATCAAGAGCAGTTTTTCGAATCGGCCAGCCCGAATAGGGGATATGGTCTTTTGCCTCGAAGTCATCAGCATCTAGATGACGGCACCAACCTGCCCAATGACCTGAGGTACCCCCAAAAAATCGCAACCGCGAAGCATCAAGATCAAAATACTCGACCCCGATATTTTTCCCAGCATAAAGAGCCTGAGACTCCGATGAAAATTCTTTACCTCCACCCTCTAATAGGAGCACCGATTGCCCAAAATCTGAGAGTTTCAGGGCGAGAGTAGTCCCAGCGACACCAGCGCCCGCGATGCAAACATCAAAATCTTTTTTTGATAAGCTCTGGCCAGCATCCAGCTTATTAAGATCGTATATCACGGAGATGAGGACCTAGGAACGTCATCTGCTCTCAAAACCCATCCATCGAAAATGACGAACTCACTATTATATTGATCGGCTGGAATTCGTAGTCCTAACCCAATGAATGTGAAAAAGCTGAGCTTGCCAACCGCTGATAGAAAACGTCTTCGGTTTAGAAGTTTTTTTTTCATAGTTGAGCTTCAGAGCTAGAGCACACCGACCGGGGACACAGTACTACCTCAATTGATGGACGTCGCCATGTGAAGTCATTGGTGTCCTTAACGGCTCGCTCGGTTGTGGCGCTCAGTAAAGTTGCGATGACGAACCATTCTCGCCAGAACCTAGCCGCCGAGTCTAAGCCAAATTTTTTGGATCAGCCGATAAGTGTGCTCCCTTCGCAAGGGCGCGAAAAAATCGTTGAGCTCCAATGCTCCCTAATTAAAATTCAATTAATTCGATTATCAAGCAGAGACAAATAAAGACTGCTCAACTTTTGTACTTGCTTTGAGGCATTGAATTTTCTTCTTACAATTTCACTTCCGATATGTCCCATTTTATGCGCTTGTTTGGGATCCTGTATTAATCGCAAACAGGCCTCCGCCAGCTTTTCCGGTTTTGCAGAAGGCACCAGAAAACCATTGCGGCCGTCTTCCACCATCTCAGGTACCCCGCCTACTCGAGAAGCAACAATAGGCTTCCCAGCAGCCATCGCCTCTGCCAATACAGTAGGCAAAGCCTCGTCGAGGGTTGGAAGAACAAAAACGTCGCTCAGGGCCAACAAATTCGGTATATCTTTTCTCGCCCCTGTGAAAATAACTCGATCAGCTACACGATGTTGTCTAGCAGCTGATTCCAGCGCACCTCTATGTTGACCATCCCCAACCACCAAGTAATAGGCGTTGGGCACGGCTTTCAAAATTCTGGGTAGCGCTTCTATTTGATATTGGATTCCTTTAGCTGGACGCAGAACGGCTACCGTTGTTATTACCTTAGCGTCCGGCGGCAGGCCTAAAGCGACCCTTTCTTGCAAGCGCTCATCCTCACTCAATGGCACAAAGTTCGATAGATCGATTCCATTATATAAAGTCGTTATCTTTGCAGAAGGAACACGTTTTTTCCTTAGGTACTGCTGCCGAGCTTCTTCAGATACGGCAATAATATGGCTGGAGAAATGGCGTAGTGACCACCAGGTCAATTCCCTGCGCAACGAAGATCTTTGGCTACGAGGAGCGCCATCAACAATATGAAGCGTCGATACGGTCGGGATATTAAGAATACGAGCAGCAATGCTTCCAAGCGCATCGGAAAATTGAAGTTGCGTATGCAGAATATCCGCCTTCTGTTCGCGCAAGTACCTCACGAGCCGGGGTAAGCCCGTTAAGGTGCGAAGGTTGGGAATTGGTACCAAATCTACGGGAATGCCCAACCGTCTAAGAACATCTGCAATGGGATTACCGTCGCGCTCATTTAAAGCACATACTCGTAGATCAAAATGGGTGGCGTCGAAATGTTCCAGATAGGTCGCCAGTAACCGCTCTGCGCCTCCCAGACCTAACGAGTCAATCAACATAACGAGGCGTATCCGCTTCGGTAAAATCACTTTCATTCAATCCCCTTCAAATATGCGACTGCACTTGAAGTAAGTTCGAGTGTCAGTTATTTGTATAAGACGCATTTATTTTCTCGATTTCCACTGACGGCCTTAATCAGTGCCTCTGGGTTATTGAATGTATGACCTAATGCTTACAAGACCCATTCTTGAAAATTTTCTGCAGCCACCTTTCGACAATAGAGTTGAATGTTGGATTAATAATTATAGTTCGTAGCGCGCGCGCTTTTGTTGCAGATGCGGACTTTTGCAAGCGCTCCAGGATCTCAAGCCACTTCAAAAATATAAAAAAGCCCTCGTATAAGGGCAGTGTCGGTAGAGGTCGCCCATCAGAATAACCGGTTAAGAAAGCGTCTTCCAGTCTCTGTATTGTTGCTGGAGTTGGCAACAAGCCCAAGCGCAATATCATTTCGCGACGAGTTTTTAGATCGGCGATAAATTTACCCGCGTCAAAACAAGGGTTGTCGACGCGCTCCATGGCAGTGTCAAACCCCAAAACAGCTCCGTTGGATTGGACCAAAACATTGCGTAGATGAAAATCGCCATGAGTCCAAACGTGAGCTGTGTCACCTATTCTGGCAAACATCGCTGTCGCGCAATTCCAAAACGACCAAACGCTTGGATCGACACCGAATGCCTGCAAATCATCTACTAACTTGAGCAGATCTTGAAAAATGTTAGAAGGACCGAAACAACGTTCTGGAGGTGGATTCTTGATAGGTATTTTATGGAAACGACGCAACCATCGGCCGGAACGCGTCATCAATTGCTCCGCACGTCGTATTCCATTGGACGTGGCCAACCTGCGCCACACTAGATTTGCATCGTATAACGGCTTGCCGGCTGCAAAATCCATGACTACTGCATTAATTTGCGGCAGATACGCACGAGGCCTCAATCCACCAATTAATGGCTCTGGAGGGTTAGAAAAATGATCGTAGACTCGAACCAAGGTTTCAAATTCTCGTTTGCCGCGGACCAGCAACTCTTCTGACTGCCACGATGTTTCTGGTTGAGCTTGGCGCGGAAAATGAGCGATTTTTGCTACGAGATGGCGATTCTCATTGCCAGAACGAATATTGATGAAATACAGCGTACTCCAGGGTCGGTGCAGCAATCGAGGCCCCCCCATTATGCGAGGAGCCGTAGCACCCACCATGTGCGACCATAGAGCGTCGACAACGATTTTGGGATCGGGATAAGCTGCTACTTCCATTTTGATAACCGGTCGCGCTCCGAACACTCATCTAAAAGTAAGCACATTGATTCACATTTCGCTGAAATCTTACGAGACCGTCGTCAGTACGTTTTTTCCAAGCTAATACCCACGGTCTTGGCATTAAGTTCTTACTACGCTATGCACTTTAGTATTCACCTATCTTGGCGCATTGCCAGATGAGGCCGCGTCGGGGAGAGGGCAATGTTTTAAATCTGAATTCGCGTGTTCGCATACTCGTCCGCTCTTCCCTGCATAGCCATCGCCGCAAGTCGGCGAAAGCGCTTCGATAATTATCTTAGCCGCTGCAGGCCAGGTGAACTGGGTTTGAGAGAGTTCGCGTGCACAGCGCCCCATGCGCTCCGCTGACTCGAGATCAACTACCATTTTTTCCAACGCCACACTAAGCGCTGAGATATCTCCGGCAGGAACCAGAAAACCTGTCTTCTTCTCGAAAACATCCTCTTTCAATCCGCCCACGGCAGTCGCGACGACGGGCTTGCCGTATCCATAGGCCAGATGGAGAACTCCGCTTTGAGAGGCAGACCGGTATGGTAGAACCACCGCTCGTGCTAATTCGAAATAAGCTGCAACCTCCTCATTCGGAATATAGGAGGTCTCAAAAATTACGCGATCAGTTACCCTCAATCTGTCTGCCGTCTGTCTAATTTCGCCAATGTCGGCCAACTTCGTGACATAACCGGCGATGATCAATCGAGCCGACTTGCAAGAGTGGGTTGCTGCAAACGCCTCGATAAGCTCGTTAAGACCTTTCGACGGGCGTATGTAGCCAAAGTAAAGTAAAATGGGTTCGTTTTTTCCTAGTCCAAACTGCTGACGTAATTTGTTTGCCGAATGCTTAGATTCGCGAGGGAAGAAGTTTTGGCTTCCATGCGGTATCCTTCTCGTTGCTTCACTAGCAAAACCCACAGTATCAAGGAAATCCTGGCGGGTCGCTTCAGAAAGAAAAAATATTCTGAAGAAGTGCTTGTAGCAACGCTGCGATGCTCTTAGCGCCAAATTCTGTACCCAAGAAAGCTCATAGTCACGCACGTCGAATTCATGACAGATCTGGGCCGTTTTGATACCAGCCTTAGAGATGATGAGGGGAGCAACGAAAAGGTGCGGATACGAAATCACGCTGAATAGCACAGCATCTGGTCTATCCGAAATAACGCCCCGTGTTACCCTTGCTAATTCGTAGGTTAACTTGGCGCCGCGCCAGATCCGGCGAGCGCCGCGTTTCATTTTAGCGGCCAGTGATTTTGAGGGCTCGCTTTTGCCTCGCGAGACCTTAGGCCAAAGTCGCATGCTCGGGCACACCTCGAATCGATGCGACAGGCTCGCCAGCTCGTAGTCACAGGCCGTGATCAGTCGCACCTGATGACCTTCCTCGGCGAGGGCTTGGCAGAGTTCGTAGGCAAAATGCACCAGTCCTCCGTGGCCGGAGGGCTCGATCATCGTAATACGCATTCGTTTCCTCTGCTGCTTGCCGCGAGCGGATGTAGCGATATAGGCCACCCGCGAACCATGAGTCTGAGAGATTTGCCCTGCATTATCGGCAATCTGCATCAGGAAATTACAGAAACAAAAAATGCTCGATGAGTATAAATATCAATATATTTACCCAAATTAGGTCAACGAAACCTAATTACATACGTGCAGCTAAACAGCTATGCTTAATTTGACTGTGTTCTCCAACGAACAAACACAAATCCACGTAGCATGGTGGTTGCGAATTTAATGGAAGTCGAAGTCGCTACTAGGCGGCTGCTATGCTCGGCGCCTGCACAAACGCTGCCATCAAATACTTCCGACCAGAGCAAGAGCTAGCGCGAACGCTAAAGTATGCGCGCTGAGGAATAGTAGCCCGCCTCGGATAAGGCTTCGAGTGATGTGCGTTGGCAATGCAGAACGGGCTACCACTATCGTTGAGCCATGATCTCTGCTCATCACACCGCCTTTCCAATCATGGCCCGCCGAGTTCTTTTACCAGTGCGATCTTGCGCCGTCCTGACGTCTTGATGTCGACGCGTTGCGCCTTGAGCGCGATCGGCCCTGAGACCGTTGGGATCGTGATCTCATCGGGCACCATGAGACCCGCGCCCGGGACAGGCCGAAACGCAATCTCGATGCCTGTGCTCCGCGACATGACTTTTGTTTCCTCATTGGCGCGATGGCCGGCGATCGGCCGGTACTTCACACGGCACACGATAGCCTTACCCTCGCCGAGTTGCTGCTGGCGGCGATAGTAGAGTTCAAGATCGAAACGCTGCTGTCCGTCGAAGATTGCGACCTTGCGTCCGCACGGGCTCTTACCCTCGGTGCGCGTCAGTGCAAGAACAGCGCTGAGCGGGTCGAGTACACCTTTGAGATGTTTTCCCTTAAGAGGCACCGCGTCTGCGGCAAGCGATCGCGCGGGCCGGACAGAAAGTGACGAAACGCCAGCCTCGCCGAACCCTAAGTGTACTGCGCCGGCGCCGGTCGATCCCCGAAAGTCAAACGCGTAATTGGCAGGTTGAGGCCGTGCCCCGTTGAGAGTGCCTGAGCTACGCGTGACGCCCTTCCAGGAGACAGCGCCGAACAACGCGGAAAGCTCTATATGGGTCTCGACCACATATCCGTTGAACCCCACGTTGGACTCGTAGCGAAGGCTCCCAATCGCAAAACTGTTGAGTGTGATCTTGTAGGTGGCGCTGACCTGGTAGGATTCGGGCTCCTCAGCGAAAGCCGTTGTGGCGCCGAGGGCCCATGACGCGGCCCAGCTGGCCGCGGCGAGGCCTGACACAAAGCGCGAATGAGCCGATGCGGGCATAACTCTGAACCGATCCAGAAAATCTCTATTTCCCGCATGCTAATTGCTGGCATTACTCTTCTTAAGTCCCCCACATGGGGGACTGCATCTTGCCCCGCCAATCTGTTAGATTTCTATGCGTGGCGTGGCCGTTGAAGCGGCATTTGGCCGACGCCCATCGCGAAGATTTGGAGTTTGCCACGCTCCGCCACTCCCTCGCGGAGAATGCCCTACCCCCAGGGCAGGTGGTAATCCAAGGGCGCCGGTCCGCCCCCCCGACATTGGACCGGCGCCCCACTTTTTGCGCTCTCCATCGGTTATTCCGCGGCCTCACACGTGCAACCCTTCGCACCGGAGAGCACATCGCTCCCGGCTTTGCCGTGCGCAAGTTGACTTGCCGTGACACGGCTCACTGTTGCATCGCCGTAACAAGCTTTGGTCGATATACGTGCCGGCGCTTTGTCAGATCGCCGAAACACCGGGGCTCTTCGCCATGCGGCGCCGAGGCGTCCACAGGCTTGTAAGTTCGACCCGTATTTGGCCGCCGGCTTCTCAGTTAAGGTCCAGAAATTCTGTGGTCTGACGGTTCTCAACCGAGTGTCTCGGAATGGCAAGCGGGGTGGTTGGCGGTGCGATGAATTCGCATTGTCAACCGGCCATTCTCGAAATGACCACTCGGTATTCCAGTTCAAGCCCGAGTAACAGGTGCGTGGCGTTGCGTTTGCGTTGAATTTTAAGCAGCGGAGCGATGCCATGTATTTCGACAGAGCCGTTCTTAGTGCGCACTATGCAATCCGGACCGAAGCACACGGCTTGCGGATGGACGCAGAAGCGAGGGAGATCGTCGCGCCTTATATGCCGCGCGATTTGGGGGCACGGACGCTATTGCCGTCTATGGAGCGTGATATCCAATGGGAGCTGTCGCTTGAACGTGCCGAACGAGCTCAAGCCGAGTTAGAGCAGGCGGGTTTCCGTACGCGGCTGCGCATCGTTGAGGTGGCAGCTTAGCGCGTAGTCTCCCGACTTCCAGGATATCAACGGACCCAGAGCAACACTTACCCTCAGCCACTCCGTGTCGCTGATTGCGAGCATTTACGTCCGTATCGCATTCAATTCTAGCGAACGGGCATGTTTGACAAGTCGGACTAGCATCCTGCGGCTTTATTACGACGGCCACTTCGGCGATACGATCCAGGTCCAAATCGTCGGGCTAAAAGGCAGCGTAAAATTCTAATGCTGTGAACGCTGTATAAGTC
>JBPCWA010000376.1:0-4004 GCA_051009975.1 Hyphomicrobiaceae bacterium | reverse complement strand
GTCCTTGATGTAGCTGTCAAAGCGACCCGAATGGACTTGAGCAACCGCAGCAATCCAAGACCGCTTTGCCCCCAGAAGCAGACCTAAGCAGGTGCAGCACGACACGCCTGAGATGGGCCACAAGCAGTCGTATTAGTCGGAGCGTGTTGTGCGATGCACAAGGCGGGCTCGCGCCCTTATCGGATTCTGGAATTACTAGATTGAAGCCAGTTGCCGACCAAGCAGTTGATGGCGCCAAGGGCAGCGATATTGCTTCACCGCTGTCGTCTTAGAAAACTGGTTGGACTATCAAAGAGAAGGCCTAGAAAGACATTTATGATTTATCGATGTTATGCTAAAAATGACGGCAATGCGCACTTCTCGGACGTGCCCCCGTGGCCGCGAGATGATCAATAGCCAATGGGCACGCATACCCACTCCCGAAGCCGTGGCTTTCTAACCGCTTGATTGCCCTGAGCGTTTAATTGCGTGGGCAACATCACCATTATTTTTGGGAGATAGGAAATGAAACGTACTTTGCTAGCCTGCTCAATTTTTACCTTCGCAGTCGGCAGTGCCTTCGCTGGTGATCCGCCACCATTCTTCAAGGATACTTATCCGGCATCTGCTCTGAAGCCAGCTTGGGAAGAATACCAAGCCGTCTACAGCGACAAGGGTGCTGTCTCGGCAAAGATGAAACAACTGATTGCACTGGGCGTCTCGGCACAGGTACCGTGTCAGTACTGCATCCTTGCGCACACCCAGAAGGCGAAAAAACTCGGCGCGACTGAAGAAGAGATTAAAGAAGCTCTCGCCGTTGCTTCAATGGTCAGAAAGTGGAGCACCGTCATAAATGGCATGAACTACGACATGAACAAGTTCAAAGCCGAGATTGGCATGCCCACTAACTAACCGACGACCGTCGAGGGTGGCATCCGCATCGGGACTACAGCCACCCTTTCTCACCAGGGCCATCTAGACGCCTGTCGCGGTTAGCGTAATTGGCCAGATTTTGGCAGTAGAGCTAAGAGCAGCGCCCTGCGATTATTCGCGTCTGACTTTTTTGCTTCTCGGCAGGTTCCAGCAAGCCTGCGTCGATGTGACAGCACTCTGAATAGTGCTGCAACTATCGCCGTTAGAAAAGTCTCGCAGCCATCCCGAGCACGCCAAGCAATGCGCGTTCATTTTTCCATTGGAGAAGGTCGCGACCAACCTTCTGGGTACCGAAGCGCCGAAAATCATCGTCGTCCACAATTCTTACAGTCTGAAAATGGAGGCGAATCCATGCATGCCACCTCAAATCTCGAAGATGTCATCGCCGAGTTAGGAAAAAGCTTCTCTGGCAAACTTCTGAAGTCGGGAGACAACGGATACGAAGAAGCCCGACGTGTCCACAACGGCTTGATTGATAAGCGGCCTGCTCTCATCGCTCAATGCGGAGGCGTTGCTGACGTGGTCGAAGCCGTGAAGTTGGCACGCAAGTCGCAGCTCGAGGTGGCCGTGCGTGGCGGCGGTCACAATGTCGCCGGCCGAGCAACCATTGATGGCGGCATAATGATCGACCTGTCGCATATGACGTCAGTACGTGTGGATCCAACCAAGAAGACCGCATGGGTCGAAGGTGGCGCGACGTGGGCTAACGTTAATCGAGAGACTCAGCTCCATGGTCTCGCCGTCACCGGCGGTGTCGTCTCCAGCACAGGCGTTGGTGGCCTAACGCTTGGTGGCGGACTGGGCTGGCTCATGGGCAAATATGGCTTTGCGCTCGACAATCTCATTTCTGTCGAACTCGTCACTGCAGAAGGTGAGGTTGTGCATGCCAGCGCGGATGTTGAACCGGAACTGTTCTGGGCGCTGCGCGGTGGTGGCGGCAACTTCGGAGTGGCGACGGCGTTTGAATTCCGCTTACACCCCGTCGGACCGACGATCACGGGTGGCCTCGTCGCGCATCGATTCGAACAGGCAAGCGAAGTTCTGAGGTTCTTTCGAGAGAGCACCTGCGAACTCCCCGACGAGCATATGATATTCGGTGGGCTCGTCCACGCACCTGACGGTTCGGGTGCCAAGCTTGCCGCTATGGTGACGTGCCATTGTGGGTCGCCAGCAGATGGTGAAAAAGCGATGGCGCCTATCAAGGCATTCGGTACGCCTGCCATGGATGCGATCGGACAAATGCCCTACTCGGAGATCAATGGCATGCTTGATGACGCGTATCCCAAAGGAGCGCTCAACTATTGGCGATCAAGCTTCCTAACAGATCTCAGCGATGCAGCAATCGACACGATGATCGATTGTTTCGCCGAGTGTCCGACCCCGATGGGGCAACTCCTCATCGAACACATTCATGGAGCCGCGATCCGAGTTGGCATTGGCGAAACGGCTCTTCCCCACCGCCAAGAGGGATACAACTTTCTGATTCTCGCTGAATGGATGGATCATGCCGAAAATGAGCGTTGCATTGCATGGGCCCGGGAGACCGGCACCAGAATGCAGCCATTCTTGGCCTCCGCTCGGTATGTCAATTATCTTGGTGACGACGAGCCGGACGATGCGCTGAAGGCGGCCTATGGCCCAAATTACTCGCGCCTACAAGAGATCAAGGCTCGATACGATCCAACCAACTTCTTCCGTCAAAACCAAAATATTCAGCCCTTGAGATAGGCGGCACAGAGAACTCTCGCCTGTCTCACGCGAACCTGAAAATTGCCCTTGCAAAACAGGAGATCGGCAAATGACCACACAAATTAACACATCGCTGATCGAAGCAGCAAAGGATGTCGCCCCGATTGTCGCCAAGTACTGCGACGAAGCCGAACGAGAGCGGCGCCTGTCGCGGCCGGTCCTGGACGCGTTACGCGAGGCGGGCCTCATGCGCATGATGACGCCTCGTTCTCTCGGCGGGCTAGAGACCGATCCAATCACCCGTGCATTGGTGGTTGAGGAGATTGGCCGTCATGATTCTGCCGCGGGCTGGACTCTCGAGAACCCCCTAGACTGGGCCTTTTTCTGTGCCCGGTTGCCTGATGAGGGGGCAGAAGAAATCTATAGCGCCGGTGCCGATGCATTGATCGCGGCCCAGTTCGGTCGTCCGCTCAACGCGATATCGACCGCCGGTGGCTATCGCGTTTCAGGCCGCGCGCCATTCGTCAGCAACTGCCTCGACGCCGACTGGATCTCGTCGACAGTCCTTGTGGACCCTGAGCAGCACCCCGAAGGTGAGGCCGAGACGCGGATGGCTTATTTCCGGCGCGACCAGTGTGAGGTTATCGATACGTGGGACGTAATGGGTATGCGCGGGACGGGGAGCAACGACATCACCGTAGACAATGTCTTCGTTCCCGCCTCCAGGACATTCCCAATGGAGCCCGAGTTTGAGCCAGGATCCCACTACAAGGGGCCTCTCTACCGCCTCCCTGTCGTCGGTGTCACTGCGACCGGCATTCCGACGCCGATGCTCGGTGTGGCACGAAAAGCGGTCGACACAGCGAGGGAGCTTGCCCTGAATAAAAAGCCGGTCACGTCGAGCGGTTTGCTAAAAGAGCGTGCTTCGGCGCAGCTGCAATTGGGGAAAGCCGAGGCGGTGCTGCGTTCCGGACGTCTACTGCTCCTTGATACCGTGGACAAGGCCTGGCAGCGATGCCAGGCCGGCGAGTCGCATTCACTCGAACAGAGGGCGGACCTGACGCTTGCCGGGAGCCATGCAATGAGCAGCGCGGTCCAGGCTGTGGAACTAGCCTGCAGTATCGCCGGCACAACGGCGTTCCGAGCCACCAGTCCGTTGGAGCGTTGTTTCCGGGACGTCCAGACGATGCGGCATCACGTTTTCACCTCTGAGGCAAGGTACGGAACCTTCGGACAAATCTATCTTGGTGTTGAACCGGACTTCCCGGTGGTGGCTTTCTAGAGCCGGTCCTCGCGCTTTGTAGAGCTGGTCGCAGACTGAGTGTGCCTGCGCGGCGAATGCGGGCGAGCCGATAATAACGCCAAATTTTCCTTTTTGCGCGGTACGTTCGCAATCAGGAGGG
>JBPCWA010000375.1:0-7737 GCA_051009975.1 Hyphomicrobiaceae bacterium | reverse complement strand
TATTCGTGGACATCGTCGGTCTTAGCAGAACGCAATTCACGCTTGGTCAAGTGAGGCACTACCGGCGATCTGGCGGGCAGAGATGAGGTCTTCGTCATTCCGACGCCGTTGAGCCGACGCTTCGAACGAGATCGTATAATGCAAAGAACCGGTATCTTAACGGCCTTGCGTCTTAATTCTAGGGACAATGTTGCGACCGCGCTTCGCGATCTTGCCGCAGGCAGTCAACCTGTGTTGGATGATGGAGATTGTCCGGAGCTGCTTGAGAAGATTGGGCGTGGGCACAAATTCGCGCTCGACAGCATTGCCCGCGGCGATAAGGTTATCAAGTATGGGCAGATCATTGGGTTGGCAACCGTAGATGTTGAGGCCGGCGCTCATGTTCACCGACACAATCTCGAGGGTCTTGCTGGTCAGCCCGAGCGACGTGAGAGACCGTCGTGACAACGATGACTGATCGCACATATCAAGGCTTCAGTCGGGCGAGTGGATCACCAGGCGTTCGCAACCATGTCCTGATTTTGTCGCTCAGCGGACTCGAGAACGCCGCAGCTCGCGCCATTCAAGCGCTGCATCCTTCCGTGCTGCTCGTCTCATCAACTTACGGTCGCGGGCATGTTGGTGAGGATTTACGATTCCAGCGTGCAGCAGTCAAAGCTCTGGCTACTCATCCGAATGTCGGTGGCGCCGTAGTTTTGGGCCCGGACGACAATATCGTAAATGAGGTTGCACTAGAAGTTGTCGCTGCTGGAAGGTTCTGTGAGGGGCTGTCACTGCAATCATGCCTTGAAGATCGATATACTCTCATTGAACGTGGCGCGCGAGCTGTTGCGCGGCTGCTGCATCAAACGTCTCGTCACCAAAGAGAACCACAACCAATTTCGACACTAGCCATCGCCATTGAATGCGGTCATTCGGATGCAACGTCAGGTATCGTCGCCAACCCACTTGTGGGTGAGTTTGCGACTTGGCTCGTAGGGGGCGGCGGACGCGCTGTTTTTAGTGAAACGCTCGAGTGGATCGGAGCCGAGAGTATCCTGACGGAGCGCACTGCAGGGCCTGAGATTGCGCAGGACATCTTGGCTGCAATTGACCGCCGCAAGGAGATTGCTCGATTAGCCGGAGCCGATGTTCAAGCAAACAATCCGGGACCGCAGAACCACGCTGGGGGAATCACGACGCTGGAAGAAAAGTCTCTAGGCGCAATTGCAAAGGGTGGGGTGCAGCCGATCGTGGGTCTTCTCCGTCAGGGAGATCGTTTGCCAGGCGAACGTGGTCTCTATTTGATGGATACACCTTGCTTCTCACCTGAATCAATAACATCGATGATCGCGGCAGGCTGCCAGATTGCGCTGTTCACCACTGGTCAGGGCAATCCTTACGGTTCGACACTGGCGCCCACGATTAAAGTATCAGCCAATCCGGACACCACGCGCAGATTGGTGGAACAGATTGACATCGATGCCAGTGCCGTTCTTGAGGGGAGATCCCGACCTGGTGAATTGCTTCCCGAGCTGCGCAGATCCGTGGTGGAAATTGCCAGCGGTGGACTGACTTGGTGCGAGGCGACGGGTGAGGGGGCTGAGTCTCTAAGTCGTCTCGGGCCATCGATTTGATGCCCCATTTGAGGTCCATTGCTCTATCAAATTCTTGAGGAAGAATGAACTTAGCCAGGTACTTGCTGCTTGTTTTGCCGGCTGATCTCGCGCGAGAATATGCCTTCGCCTTCGCCTTCGCCTACGGCTATAAAGAAGCAAGAACGCCGAACATTGATCGACTCGCTGCGCGTCGCCTCGCAGCGCGACTGGAGACCATGGTGAGATGCGTGTTGATGTCGACAGGATCGGAGACGGCCCGATAATTTTTCCACACATGGACCGCCGCATGGGCGACAATATCAATGGTCCTTCTCTCATAAAGGTACCGGATTGGATTTCGGAGCCTCTCGGAAAATACTATTTGTACTTTGCTCATCATGACGGGCAGTACATTCGACTTGCTTATGCGGACTCGGTCATCGGGCCATGGCGGACCCACGAACCCGGTGTGATGCCTATCGAGCGCAGTCGGTTTCGTGGCCACATTGCGTCGCCGGACGTGCATGTCGATCATAGGGCACGGCAGATCCGCATGTACTTTCATGGCGCGGATTTGCCAACTGGAGAAGGTGGCAGTCAAAGTACGCGACTTGCGCTATCGAAAGACGGGATCTTCTTCGACGAGCAGTCAGAGGTCCTTGGACAGGCGTATATGCGCGTTGTCCAGCTGGGAAGCTGGTACTATGGTTTGGCGATGCCTGGTGTGATTTACCGTTCGCGCGATGGCCTGACTAATTTTGAAGTTGGTTCGACACTGTTCGCTCCGGATACGCGTCATTCAGCGCTCCTGTTGTGGGGCGATCGACTTTTTGTCTTTTACACTCGTGTAGGTGACGTACCGGAGCACATCCGCATGAGTGAAATTCGATTGTCGCCGGACTGGCTTGGGTGGCGAGCGGAGCGATCGGTAGCGGTGTTGATGCCGGAGAAGAAATTCGAGGGCGCCTGCCTGCCACTCAGGCCATCGGTGCGCGGTCTTGCTCGCGATCCAATGCATGAGCTGAGAGATCCGGCCATTTTCAGCGGCGAGAGGGAGACCTACTTGCTCTACAGCGTTGCAGGGGAGAAGGGGATTGCCATCGCGCACCTATCGCTCTCAGACAGCATGGATAGCAACGTGGCCCAGGGCATGGCGTCTTGTTGAGCATCTACATGACACATCTAGCCGTCAGTAAATCTGACCCATCTACTCGCGTTTGAGGTTAGTGCAATCATTAGCACGAGCGCTCAATGGTTCTCTTGCATTTTGCAATCGTAAGATCACATGGGTAAGCAAATTGTATATCAAGCTAGCTATGGAGCAAATTTTGGTATGACTGGACAAAGCACTGAGTTGCGCGCCGCCGTTGTAACCGGCGGTGGAAGTGGAATTGGCGAAGCTTGCGCTATTCGCTTTGCGAAGGACGGGTATGCGGTAGCCATTATCGACTCGAATGAAGAAGGTGCCCTCAGGGTTGTTTCACAACTGCAAGCAGGAGGCGCCATCGCACAGGCGTTCGTTGGCGATGTTTCGGATGTTACGACAATGACCGCATTCGCGGAGGACATAGAGCGCCAGGTCGGACCGTCACACGCGTTGGTGACTTCAGCCGGCATTTTGAATAATTCGGATACGATCTTGAATATGAATTTGGAGGAGCATCAGCGTGTTTGGGATGTTAACTACAATGGGACCGTTTACGCCGTTCGCGCGTTTGCGCCTTACATGCAAAACCGCAAAACCGGTGCGATTGTCACTGTCGGGTCAGTCAACAGTTATATTCAATTGCCACTACCTGCGTACAATCCCAGCAAGGCCGCGATCAAGCGATTGACAGAGTTGCTCTGCATGGAGTTGGGCCGTCACAACGTTCGCGTCAATGGTGTGGCGCCTAACTATACGATGACTCCCGCGATTAAGCAGCGCATCGAATCGGGACTTCGGGATCCGGAGAATATTAAACGGTCTGGAGCGGTGCATATGCTCATCGAACCATACCACGTCGCAAATGCTGTTGCCTTTTTGTGCTCGGATGAGGCCGCGGCGATAGCCGGTGTGATGTTGCCCGTGGACGCTGGCTACTTGTGTGCGGCCTATTACCAGACTTATGCCGGCGGTTTGCCCTGGGACCAGTGAGTAATCGTCCGTCTTCAAGTTCGGCTCGTCAATCAACGTGACTCCTTAGAAAGTTTTCACTATCGCAAACGGCAGAAATGAAGGTTGGTTTGTCAGCGACGAGGGATGCCTTGGCTGGCTCGCGTGCCGCATGATGTGATCGAGACGCAATTCTGAATCGCACAATCTGGACAAATGGATCTCCGTTATGAGAAGCTTGGGCAGAGTGGGCAGAGTGGGCAGAGTGGGCAGAGTGGGCAGAGGCCACGGGCTTGTGTGCGGAGACCGAATGTGACGGCGAGTGTAGAATCAGATCGTTCGGTGCGTGTGATAATGTTGTTGAACGCAGTCGCCGAGGCGGATGCGCCGATTACGGCAAATGAACTTTCGGAACGCATAGGTATGCCAAAGGCAACCGTCTATCGTTTGTGTGATCAGCTCTCCAGCGCTGGTCTGATTCGGCGCCATCTCGGTGGGCGCGGTTTTGAACCCGGTCAGCGCCTCTTCGACCTGGCGCAGACCATTCTATCCAGCCGTGCGGCACACGTGCTTCACCATGCAGTGCTCACGCGGGTCGCTCGAACAATCGGAGAAACTTGCAATCTCGTCGTGCCCGAAGGAGTTGGCATGGTCTACCTCGACCGTGTCGAAACCGAGTGGCCATTGCGCCTTCAATTGCCGGTCGGATCACGTGTGCCAGTTCATGCAACGGCTTCCGGGAAGATGTACTTGGCATCGTTGGATTCAGGCCAGAGAGCTTGCCTGCTCCGAGAGTTGGAACTTTCTGCGTTCACCGAACGGACGATGACGTCCCCCGGAGATTTGGACGCACACCTTTCTCAAGTTTCAGAACAAGGCTACAGTCTCGACGATGAAGAATTCATCCTTGGGATGACCGCGGTTGCGGTGCCGGTGCGCGACAAGTCGGGACGGTTTCTTGCCTCTCTCGCCGTTCACGCACCGAAGTCGCGCATGCCACTCTCGACCGCGCGTACCCATGTCGAACTCCTATATCAGGCAGCTGCGCAGATCGGCCAAGACGTGATTGAGCGTAAACGGGCACGCGCAAAACAGGCGTATGCCGGCCGCTCATGAATCCCAGAGGGACCTGAGCAGAGTAGAGCGTCCCCAATTGCCACGAGGATGCGAGCATGTTCAGCTGGCACCTTATTCCGAGAATATGCTTGATCGCCTCATATTTAAATGAGACTTTGACTTCTCGCGATCGAGAATTCTTTCGCACATAGACCCGAGGAAAAAAAGCGCCGGACACGCGCAACTGACGGCGTGCTGGCCACACAGACCACAAAATTGGGAGGAACTAAATGTCATTATCGAAACTTTCGGGAGCAGTCGCTGCTGCGGCCGCGCTCGCCGTTGCGATGCTCGTGGCGCCGGCCACGAGCAATGCAAAATCCGTTAAGATTCGAATTCAATCCGTCATTCCTGCAAAAGCTGACGAAGTCTTCATGTTGAAGGATTTCGCGAAAGACGTCAGCGATTTGACCAATGGTGAGGTCAAGATCGAGGTCTTGCCAGCAGGCGCGGTGGTTGGCGTGAAGGAGACGCTAGACGCTGTCGACAAAGGTCTTATCGAAGGCGGCTTCGCATGGACGCACTATTGGTCCGGCAAACACCCGGCCGCGATGTTGTTTGGCTCTCCTGTCGCCGGCGCTGGCGTGGGAATTGACAATATCGCCTTCGTCTCTTGGTTCCTCTATGGTGGCGGTAAGGATCTCTACGACCAGCTCTGGGATGAGATGGGCGTCAACGTCAAAGGCTTCATGCTGCAGCCGGTTGGACCTGAGGCCCTCGGTTGGTTCAAAGAACCGATCAAGTCCATGGCCGATTTCCGCAAGTACCGCTTCCGCACTCCGCCAGGAATTCCTGGGCAAACCTACAAGGATATCGGCGTTGCATCCGTTGCCATGGGAGGGGGCGATATCTTGCCTGCTTTGGAAAAGGGTGTGATCGACGCAGCGGAATGGTGCTGCCCCAAGCCGGACAGCGTATTCGGGTTCCAGAAAGTCTTAAAGCACTACTACTTGCAGGGCTTGCACCAAGTTGTTGTCAATGCCGACATTTATATCAATGGCGACGTTTGGAAGAGCCTAACTCCTCATCAGCAGAAGGCCATAGAAGTGGCTGCAAACGCCTCGTTGATTAAATCGATGAGCTATCGCATTTACGAAAACGGAAAGGCGCTAAAGGAATTGACCGAAAAGCACGGCGTTCAGTTGCACGACACGCCCGAGGATTACTTCAAGGCCTACATGGAAGCTGCTAAGGCTTCACTCGAGAAGAACGCCGAAAAGAATGCTTTTTTCAAGAAGGTTTGGGATTCGCAAAAGGCGTTCGCCAATGTTGCGGTGCCGTTCTGGGCTGGCGCACAAACATCGAACGCAAATCTCGGTCAGGCCTACGCGAAGTCTCTCAAGAAATAAGTCTTCACGTAAGTCTTCTATTGCGTTTGCTGAAGGCGGCGCAATCCGGAATCTGACAATAGAGGAGCGGGCGAATACTGCCTGCTCCTTATTTGTGATATAGCCCGTTGATCATTGTGGCACCCGCTGAGGAGAGCGCCTCACGTGAGCAAGGAACAGGACGTTAGTCCGAGCGAACTCGAGATTGCAGACGAACTTATTGCGGAGCGCAAATCCGGAGCGCCCGGCGATCTGCCCCAGGATATGGCGCCATGGATGCGCCGCGTCATTACCATCATCGATACAATCAGTCTTTGGGCCGGTCATATCATTTGCTGGATGTTGGTCCCGCTCATGTTTGCGATGGTCTACGAAGTCTTCATGCGCAAGGTTTTTATTGCGCCGACAGACTGGGCCTACGACGTAAGCCGTATGCTTTGCGGTGCCATGTTTATGCTCGGCGCAGGGTACGCACTCATGCGCGGGGTTCATATTCGTGCAGATTTCATTTATCGCAACTGGTCTCCTCAGACGCAGGGCTTGATCGACGCTACTCTCTACCTCGTATTTTATTTTCCAGCGATGCTCTTCTTTTTCTGGATATCGTTGGAATATGCAACATCGGCTTGGTTCCGATGGGAACGCAGTATGGACACGGCATGGATGGCGCCGGTCGCGCCCGTGCGCAGTGCAATGCCGATCGGTGCCTTTCTTCTGATCACGCAGGGTATCTCTGAAGTACTCAAATGCGTTTATGAGTTCAGTCCCGGTCTGAGACGCTCGTTCTTGCGCATTATTCCAATCTATTTGCTGATCCTTGCTGTTGCGTTTGTCACCGTAATGTTTCCAGATTTCATGCCGATCCCGTTTGCTGACTGGATGGCTGAGGTCACGACCGCAGTCGGCGGCGATGCAATCTCGTCGGAAATGATCGGCGCGATCATGATTGCTGTCATGCTATTTGCGATCTTCGTTGGCTTTCCGATCTCGTTCACACTTATATTTCTGGGCATATTTTTTGGATCGATAGGCTTTGGATCTAAACTTGTCTTCTACTTGATGACGCTGCAATTCAACAACGTCATGCTGGAACAAACACTGGCAGCAGTTCCGCTGTTTGTGTTTATGGGAATACTCATGGAACAGGCCGGGTTGATGGAGCGCCTGTTCCGGTCGGTTCAGCTTATGTTGGCGTCGACCCGCGGTTCGCTCTATGTGGCAGTTCTGTTCGTCTCCACGATTTTTGCGGCTGCCACGGGTATTGTCGGAGCATCAGTTACAATTCTCGGAATCATGGCCGCCAAAACCATGAACCGATCAGGCTACGACGTGCGCCTTGCTTCTGGTACAATTACAGCCGGTGGAACTTTGGGGATCTTAATTCCACCGTCAATTATGCTCGTCGTAATGGGGCCAGTACTCGAAGTTCCAGTGACCGATCTATTTGCTGCGGCAATACTCCCTGGCATTATGTTGGCGTTTCTCTACACAGCTTATGCCCTCATTCGCTGCTGGTTAGATCCATCTCTTGGGCCACCGTTGCCGAAAGAGGAGCACCCAACGAGCTACGCGCTCGTCGCCAAAGAGTTTTTCTTTGGTCTCGGGCCGCCGGCGGCACTGG
>JBPCWA010000374.1:0-3414 GCA_051009975.1 Hyphomicrobiaceae bacterium | reverse complement strand
GAAGCGCTCCGATCAATGCAGGAATTCTTCGAGTTCGGGCGAATTCGAAACGATCCGTTCTTCCACCACCTGCAGCAATATCTTGCAGGCGAATGAACTGTCGATGGCGGCGAGGCTTGTTATTCGGAGAGGCGGTTGCATATCGCGCACGCAATGCTGATGGGCGGCGCCTGCGCAAAGGCCGACGGTTGGTCGTCAAGCGTGCGTTGAAATCAACTCCTTGCAAACGTACTTGGCACGACCTCGGGCGCCGTCGCATCGCGGCGGCCGAGCCAGTAGGCTTGTTGATCCGGCACGAGGGTGAGATTGGCTTCGAAGCCGAGCTTACGTGCCGCATCCATCGGCCAATTCGGATTGTAAAGAATCTCTCGGGCCAAAGCGACGATGTCGGCTTGGCCCTTGTTCAAGATCTCTTCGGCCTGATCGGCGTGCACGATAAGGCCAACGGCCATCGTCAGTATATCCGCGCCGCGCTTAACTTCGTCGGCGTAAGGGACCTGATAGCCGTAGCGCGGGCTGAATTCGGTTGGGCTTCCCTGCATACCGCCGCCGGAATAATCAATGACGTCCACGCCCAGTGGCTTGACCTTCTTGGACAAACGGATGCTCTCAGAAATCCCCCAGCCGGCACGATCCTCCACCGACAATCGTAGAAACAGCGGCTTGTCGTTCGGCCAGTGCGCACGAACTGCTTCCACGACCTCACAGCAGAACCGCATTCGGTTTTCCTCAGAGCCGCCATACTCGTCGTTGCGGACGTTTGCTTGCGGGCTCAGGAACTGATGAATGCAGTAACCATGGGCGCCGTGGATCTCGAGCACGTCAAAGCCACAAGCGTCGGCACGGCGCTTGGCGCAACAAGCTCCCAGGCGTTCCAAGAATCTTCGTGGACGCCCGGGTTCTTTAAGAGTGGCTTGCCACCCTCCCAAGGTCTGAAACGTTTTGCCTTGCGCGCCGAGTGACCGATCTGAATGGCCGCGACTGAATTATGCGCTTTGATGAAGTCGGCCAACCGCTTCACGCCCGGAATGTACTTGTCGTCCCAAAGTGCAAGATCGCCGACGGTACCGCACCCTCTGGGATCAACTTTAGTACTTTCGACGAACGTCAGCCCGGCGCCACCGGCGGCAAACCGGCCGATATTCATCAGATGCCAGTCCGTGGCAAAACCGTGGTCGGCCGCATACTGGTGCATCGGTGCAACGCAAACCCTGTTCTTGATAGTGACACCGCGAATGGTGAGAGGTTGGAATAGAAGCGGTATGGACAATGAAGGTTCTCCTCGATTGCGTCATTCGCTAGCTTTAGATCGTTTGCGGGCTATTCAGTGCGGCATCAAACAAATAGGGAGCCATGGTTTCCTGTGCTTCTATGCGCCTGTCATGCCACCGCTTGCCGCCGCCATAGTAGGCGAGGCTGCCTGGCTTCGCCTTGCCGTCATTGTTGTAATACGAGATGCAGTCGCGAAACGGTGCGGTCAACTTGTCCATGTCGGCGCAGTGCTCAGCGTATTCGTTCTCCGCTACCTCGGTCACGTCGACTGTACCGGCGCTTTTGTCGCGGATCGTTTCCAGCATCCACACGATGTACTTGGCGTGCATTTCCGAGACGCGCGTGAAATTGAATTGCCCGCCACCACCCTGGGGACCGTTCATGATGAAGAGGTTCGGAAAGCCCCGTGAGTGGATGCCGAGGAACGTCTTTGTGCCCTCTCCCTCCCATTTGCCACGCAACGTTCGGCCATCTTGGCCTTGGATCATGTTGAACGATCCCGTACCCATCCATTCGAAGCCGGTTGCATAAATCAGCACGTCGAGCGGATACTCGGTCCCGTTGTGGACGACGCCGCGCTCATTGATCTCCCTGACGCCCAGCGGTGCTGTATCTATGAGGTGGACATTCGGCCTGTTGAATGTCGGCAGGAACTCATCGTGAAACGTCGGGCGTTTGCAGCCATAAGGATAATAGGGTTTGAGCGCCGCCGCCGTCTTCGGATCTTTGACGATCGCATCAACGCGTGCGCGGATCTGCTCCATAATGCGGAAATTTGTATCTAGTTGACGCGCGATCAGTTCTTCAGGCGTTAGTTCGCGGTCGTGCGCCTTGCGCTCTTTGTAGTGATCGACTTTGCCGGAAAGAAAATCATCGTTGCCTTGCAACGCTGTACGGCCTGCGGAAATCAAAGCGAGGCGCTCGCGCCGCTTGACGGCCCAGCCCGGTTCATTGGGCCATTTCGTATACTCTTCCGGCGTTGTCGCGCGCTGATCGCGAACATCGATCGATGAGGGTGTGCGCTGGAAGACGTAAAGGTCCTTCACCACTTTCGCGATTTCGGGAACGACCTGAACCGCCGTCGCGCCTGTCCCGATAATGCCGACCCGCTTGTTTTTCAGGTCGATCTCGTAGTTCCACCTTGATGTATGGAACGCTTCGCCCTGAAAGGTCTCCATGCCTTGTATTCGGGCAAGCCTGGGCGTGGTCAGGATGCCATTGGCAAGGACCACGAACCGGGCGCGCATGGCGTCACCACGATCCGTCTTGACTATCCAGCGTGCATGCGCCTGATCCCAGATCGTTTGCTCGACGGTGGTGTGAAACAGACATCGCTCATAGAATCCAAAGCGTTCCGCCATTGATTGGCAATATTCGAGGATTTCGAAACCAGAGGCGAACTTCATCTTTGGGATGTAGCCCATCTCCTCGAGCAGGGGCAGATAGCTATAGCTCTCTACGTCGCAGGCAATCCCCGGGTATCGGTTCCAATACCAGGTGCCGCCGACATCGCCGCCCTTCTCGCAGAACCGGACATCTTCGAAGCCGGCCTGGCGCAGGCGGTACCACAGCAAGAGCGCACCGAATCCTGCACCAACCACAAGAATCTCGCAGTCATCGTTCAAGGCTTCGCGCCCGACGGGTGCCTCAGAGTAAACATCCTCGAGATACGTCGAGAACGCACCTTCCATCGCGATGTAATCGGCTGCACCCGACCGCGCCTCCTTGAATTCTCGATAGCGGCGCTGTTCTTCGGCATTGAACGTGGCGCCCGCGGGTGGCTCCGGCAAGGTCGTCAGTTCTTGGTCGGAGACAATCGCGTATCCCTTCCCGGCAATTTTGTCCGTCGCCTTGGCAGCACGGGTACGGAATACCTTGCGCCCGGTAGCCGGATCGATGCTGACAGCTTCGCTCATCAATGACATTTCCCAATTCAACGGCCGGACGTACCGACAAGCCCTCAAAGCGAACGGACAGAACCGTAGAGCCGCAGCACTTCTGTCCCTCATTGGGGCGCGCTAGTTGCGGTGAACTTTACATTGAACTCATCATCTCACATGGCGATACACCAACCACCATGGCATTGTCACCTTAACGTCCATCGATCGCAGTTGATCTACGGCTGCCTAATTTCAAGCTGCC
>JBPCWA010000373.1:0-2964 GCA_051009975.1 Hyphomicrobiaceae bacterium | reverse complement strand
CCGTTACTGTCTAGCACCTAGAACTGCGCCATTCTTTGGTTGGTAATTTCGGACGTTGGCACGGCTCGGAAACGCAATTTGGTTGAAGACGTGTTGAATCCATTTCTTGAGATTGAGGTGCATTTGGTGAGCGGCGCTCGAAGCTGTTGATCGGGCCGGAACACATCACTCTATAACTCGGCCATACTCGCTTTCTAAGCTCACGACTGAACCAGCATTGGCCATCGGCGCGTTGATCAATTGGGTTGCCGCAGACTTCACCCAAGTCATCAGTTGAGACCGTACTGCTTGACGGCCAGGTTGCATCTGTACGCATAATCCATACAGATGAGTTTCTGTGACTGCGATGTACAGACCCTGAGTGTGAACGACATCATGCGTACGATTAGCGACTACTATGCAAGTTTTGCATTAAGTGTTTTTCTCTATTTTATTGGCGCCTGGTTATATTATCGAGACTCCGCAAATGGCGACCTAAACATACCCGATAATGTAGCGGAGATCATAATTTGGGGCATACCGGTTCTGATCTTTTTTTGCGGCACTACGTTACTGCTCTTGGCATTGTTCATATTTCTGTTCGCATCACTGATGCATCTAACCAAACACATGACGGCAGAGCAACCACCAGGAACGACCACGAACAAAGCGCGCCACAAATGGTCGACTGACAGTATCGACGCTTGAAGTGACATCCGCTCACGTCCGGTTCCAGGTGCAAAGCGGCCATAGATTGCTGCAGTTGCTCAGGTCTGCTTCTGAAGCATTTCAGACATTGTGCAGCCATCTACAACGCTTCCCACGTTCAGCGTCATCTCATTACACGTCGGACACTCCGGTAGTTTCGCTCTGCGGCTATGGAAAAATGGCTAGACGTGACCGCGGGTGCTTCAAACTGGATAGTCCTAGATCAACTGCGATCGATGGATCTTCATGTGACAGCGCCTACCAATCGACCGTAGAGAAACGATGCACGAACTATCGTGTTGGAGCACCAAACGGAGGTTCGTCAGGCCTTAGCGACTGACGTGAAGCAACGGTGCTTGCGCGGGGCCTTACGAATGCCAAATGTACGTGGGGTGGAGACGTTTGATGGACGTGCCAGAATGGTCGATCAACGCATGGCAGCAAGCAATTGACCAGGGCACCTGGAGCTCCGCAAAACTCTGCGAGCACTTTTTGCGGCGGATCAATGAGATTGATGCCGCCGGCCCAATGCTGCGCAGCGTCATCGAGATTAACCCGGATGCGATGACAATTGCTGCCGACATGGATGAGGAGCGACGCATAAGCGGCCCGCGCGGGTCGCTTCACGGCGTGCCTGTCGTGATCAAGGATAGCCTCGACACCGCTGACCGAACAATGACAACTGGCGGATCGATCGCGCTCAATGGCAACTACGCTCCGCGCGATGCAGCCGTGGTGCAGCGGCTGCGCGAAGCAGGCGCGGTCCTCCTTGCCAAGACGAACATGAGCGAGTGGGGTTATATGCGCTCCACGCATGCATGTAGTGGCTGGAGCAGTCGCGGCGGACAAACGCGCAATCCCTATGTTTTGGATCGTAGTCCGCTCGGAAGCAGTAGCGGTTCTGCCGTAGCGGTGGCGGCCGGGCTTTGCGTGGCGTCGATTGGGGCCGAGGTCGACGGTTCGATCGTACGGCCCGCGTCAGCCAACGGCGTCGTCGGGCTAAAACCGACCGTAGGCTTGATCAGCCGCCGAGGCGTTATGGGTGTTGCTGCACCACAAGATACGGCAGGCCCTATGGCCTGCTGCGTTGCAGATATCGCAGCGCTTATGAACGTCATCGCGGGGGTGGATCCTGAAGACTCTGCCACATCTGCCGCCGCACACCATCAGCCAGACGATTACCGGACCGCGCTCCGCATCAACGCTCTTCGCGGAGCCCGGCTGGGCGTCGCGCGCGAGTGCTTCTCAGATCACCATGGAACAAGCGCCGTAGTAGAGCGGGCAATTGAAACGATGCGGCAACTGGGAGCAGAAATTATCGATCCAATACAGGCCAGCACGCTGCCCTTTTTTGGACCATTGGAACTGGAGCTTTTCCAATACGGAGTGAAGGAGAACATCAACAATTACCTGGCTGAGCATCGCAGCGTTGCGGTGCGAAACCTTGACGATCTCGTGAATTTCAACCGCCGCCATGCGGCCGAGGTGATGCCGTTTTTCCAGCAGGAGTTCCTCGAACTGGCGCAGACGAAAGGCGCCTGGGACGATGCACGATGCATCAAAATTCGCCAAGAGCTGAGGCGCCTGTCGCGCGACGACGGCATTGACAAGGCGCTCACCGAGCAACGCTTGGACGGGATCATCGCTCCCACGGAAGGTTCACCGGCATTTGCCATCGATCCGGTCGTTGGCGACCACATCCTGCCTTTCGGCTGTTCGACACCTCCAGCCGTAGCGGGCTATCCCCATATCTCGATTCCGGCTGGTTTCGCAGGTGAACTGCCAGTTGGCGTCTCATTGTTCAGCGGCGCATTTCAAGATTACAAACTCTTGGGCTACGCCTTCGCCTTCGAGCAAGCGGCGCGTGCGAGGCGGCCGCCGAAGTTCTTGCCTAGCCTGATTTGAAATCGAAGAAATCACACGCGGTCAGCCGCCGTGGCACGATAGCCCAGGGCAGCCAGTGAGACCATTGGACTGGCTGCACCTGACCCAAGTCGGGCGTGGAGTGCTGCACCTGCTCACGTCTACTTCTGGCCCATCTCGGACGTGGCTTGCTGCACCTGCTTACGTCCGCTTCCGGTGGCAAACCGGTCGTAGGTTGCTGCAGGTGCTCAGGTCTGCTTGTGACCCATTGCCGTCTGCAATCCGGTCGTATTGCGCCTGCATTTCGGATTTTCAGACGCTCAGTCACTTGTCCCAGAGGTGTAGAGGAAATCCATATCCGGCTTCTCCGTGGCAAAGAAGTGGACCCAGATGTAGGCATGGCTAAATGCTGCA
>JBPCWA010000372.1:0-2892 GCA_051009975.1 Hyphomicrobiaceae bacterium | reverse complement strand
CCACTGATCCGAGCACCCAATGTGGATTGGCCAATGGCACCCCCTTGAGAACCTCAGCTTGGTCGCGGATACCCACAAGAACTTCGCCCTCATCATTAAGGATGGCGTGATCTACGAGAACGCGCTTTAAGGCTTGAAATGACGGCTGACCATGGCGGCCGCCAAGGGCAATTTTGGCTCATAGGCAGACCTGAGCACTGCAGCAACCTATGGCCGCTTTGCTCCCGGAAGCAGACGTGAGCAGGTGCAGAAAGACACGTCCGAGATGAGCCACAAGCTGTCGTGGCCGTCATTCGGGATGCTGCAAAGCAAAAGGACAACGCAATCCACAAAGCCGCATTTAAGTCGTGGATGGTTCGCCATAACTGGTGACTCGTGCTGCACGTCTCTGCCGGTTAGATCAACGCAAGTCCAGCGGGTCACCTCGCATGCTGGCTCTGATCCAGTAGATCTGCACCAGAAGAATTTAGTTGCGGAATGAATGGAACGGCGGGCCTAAGTTTTTGCTTGCACGGAGAAAGTCGCCTGAGCGATGCTGCCAAAGCCGGGGCGGGAGCCTTGGATCACAATGAATGGATAACTCAATGATATTTACCAGACTCGTTGCTATTTCTGGGTTGCTCTTAATCAGCGTATTCGCCGGCGCTGCAATGGCCGCCGAAAAACCCAACATCGTCGTCATCTGGGGTGACGACATCGGTGAGTCCAATATCAGCGCTTACAACTTCGGGCTGATGGGGTACAAAACCCCTAATATCGACCGTATTGCCAAAGAAGGCATGATGTTCACCGACATGTATGCCGATCAAAGCTGCACGGCGGGGCGCTCCTCCTTCATCACCGGCCAAAGCACCGTTCGCACCGGACTCAGCAAGGTCGGACTGCCAGGAGCGCCCAAGGGACTCAAATCTCAGGATGTGACCATCGCAACGCTCCTCAAACAAGAGGGCTATGCCACTGGCCAGTTCGGCAAGAACCATTTGGGAGATCGGAACGAGTATCTACCTACACTCCACGGCTTCGATGAGTTCTTCGGCAACTTATACCACCTGAACGCCGAAGAAGAGCCCGAGCTTCCCGATTATCCAAAGAACCCAGCGTTTCTGAAGAAATACGGACCACGCGGTGTGATGAGCTGCGTTGCCACAGACGTTGATGATCAGACCGAGCAACAGCGTTGGGGGAAAATAGGCAAGCAGAAATGCGAGGACACCGGTCCGCTGACTAAGAAGCGAATGGAAACAGTCGACGACGAAATCTCGAAGAAAGCGCAAGACTTCATTAAGCGCCAGGTGTCAGCCAAGAAACCCTTCTTCACTTGGGTCAACTTTACCCACATGCACTTCCGAACCCATACGAAGCCCGGCAGCCTCGGTCAGGCCGGTGTTGCACAGAGTTATTATCACGACACTATGATCGACCACGACAAGAACGTGGGCCAAATTCTTGACCTGATCGATCAACTCGGTATCGCGGACAACACGATACTCATCTACTCCACTGACAACGGTCCACACCGCAACTCTTGGCCTGATGCTGGCACAACGAAGTTCCGCAGCGAGAAGAATACAGGTTGGGAAGGGGCTTACCGCGTCCCGCAGTTCGTGCGGTGGCCGGGCAAGATCAAGCCAGGCTCGATCTCGAACGAGATAATGTCGCATCTTGACTGGGCGCCGACCCTGCTCGCCGCTGTCGGTAAAACGGACATAAAGGAGAAGCTGTTAAGCGGTTATCAGGCCAACGGTAAGATCTACAAGAACCACCTGGATGGCTATAACTTCCTGCCCTACCTAACCGGTCAGGAAGAGAAGGGACCGCGCAAAGAGTTCTACTACTTCTCCGACGAAGGCGACTTGATGGCACTTCGCTACAGGAACTGGAAACTCCACTTCATGGTGCAGGATCAAGCAGGCACCATGGAGATCTGGCAGCGCCGTTTCCGGGGCTTGCGGATGCCGTACCTCTACAATCTCCGGACGGATCCCTACGAGTTCGCCAGAATCACATCAAACACCTATTGGGACTGGTATATCGACCATGCGTTCGTTCTTTACCCGATGGGGGATGTAATTGGCCCATTTCTCAAGTCCTTTGAGGACTACCCGCCGGCACAAAAACCTGGATCCTTCACGGTGGGTGATGCCTTCAAGCAGATAAAGGCGGCGTCTACACAATAACCAAGAAAGCTATCCGTTCCCGGGTCGGCTTGCGACCCGCGACTAGCGACGAATGCCCGGCAAACAAAATGTACTGCCGGGCATTTGTCTTCTGCGCTGCCATTACGGCGACATCCGATGTTCAGCCCAAAGCCGAGGAGAATTCCGATCTTGGGACGTGATCGCGGGCGTCGTTGCATTGATGATTTTTGCCTCTGCTCTTCGACGTCTTCTTGCGGTGCGGAATGTCCGAGTCGGGGCATCAACGGACATTTCTGCATCGAAGACGTGCATAGATTTGCCAGCTAATTGCCGCTAATCTTCCCGGCACGGAGGATTGATATGGAGCGCTGGCTCGCTGCCATTCTGTTGATGGATAGTAGCCTGCTGCACGCAACCGAAACATAGTTCGAGGCCAGTTTAGTCGTAAGCGTCCGCCGCAGACCGCCTTACAAAGCCATCCGAACATGACGATAGCATCCGCCTGCAATTGAGTGGCCACGTAGCTGATGGCACCAAGATCCAAGATACCACGCCGACGATGGAGCGAGACGTTCAAGAAGCGCGTCGCAACCGAAGCCTGCGAGCCAGGCGTGACGGTGGCGCAGATAGCACGGCGTTACGATCTTGATGCGCGACGCGTGTCGAATTGGATGAAGAAGTTCAGCTCCGGCGCCGCACTGATCCCGGTTGAGGTAACATCCGACGGCAACGGTTTGCCCGCGCCACCATGTAT
>JBPCWA010000371.1:0-3518 GCA_051009975.1 Hyphomicrobiaceae bacterium | reverse complement strand
ACATGTGGGTGACATGCGGGAGAGGCAGATCAGGGAGCTGGTCGAGAAGTTGGAGGTGGGGGACGAGGCACGTCAGTCGGGAAAGGTATGAAGCAGAGCAGGAACAAGCTGCCATCACGCTAGGCTTGGCCTAGTTTCCCCGTTACTAACAACACGACAGCAAATGTCCGAAAACCGCCACTTGCCGCTTGCATCCGGCGAGCCTTGGTTGGTCACCGTTGCATGCCTGCATCGATGTGGCTTTGCATGAGAAAATCAAGCCAACTGCGTCTGGTTGCCTCGAACCAATGTGGTTAGAAACCGACGTGCGCACGGTGGGACACGGGCGCATCGCTAGGACCCATTGAGCAATGGGGGGCTAGACGGGGGTAGGCTGCATAACCGGGCTTGGTTTGCGCAGCCTTCATCAGCCACTGCTCTGCGTCCGAGCCAAGCCAAATGTTCCGACTTCCTTGTCTCCCTAACCAAGATGACGTGAGCAGAAAGGACCGTACCCTAGCAGGTGCGGTCCTTTTCATGCATTAGATCTAATGGGCTCTGTAGAGCGTTGGTGGATCAGTTGCAGGCCGCCGCACCCACTAGCAGCGCTGGAGCTTCCATGTGCCATCCATGGTCAGAGTTTCTCCAGCCACCGACAATGTCATTTTACCAGTCTGCTGGTCGCCTTCGACAGAGCGTTTCGTCTTCATGGTCCAGGTCTTGCCCGACTGTTTGATTGAAGAGAATGTGCAGTGCACCTCATGCGAGTTGTAACCGTTCCTAGTGATCAACATCGGAGCATTGTTGATCTCTTGCCCGTTCTTGCATTGCTCTGCGTCCTTGCCCCACTTGCCGACGTAGGCAGGCTCGCCAGCCTGTGCGACACCGACTTTCAGAAGGGCAACAAAGGTAAGGATTGCTAGCAGCGCTGTCTTCATAATCACGTCTCCACTTGCTTCATCGAAAGCAGCTTGGGCCGCGGCCCGCTGCAACATTGGTTGGATCTTGGCGGTAGCTCCACTCGCCGATGTCAATCTTCGTCCCTCTGGCTCAGCTTCTTGACCGGCGAGCACTCGGTGCGGAGCACCATCCGTGGCTCCTTGGACGCATTCTCGATCCGCACAACGTCAAGCCTGCATCCGCCCTGGTATCCGTCCATTGGCTTCCCAATAGAGTGCCATGTGTCCAACGTCGTGCCCATCTGCACGCACACCGCCTCACCATTTATGACGAGTTCGTATTCATACGAATCAAGCTGAGTACATGCTGGCCGATGGTTCATTGGACCTGGCCAATATGCACCTCGCGATGCCTTTCCCTTCTTGGCTGGAAACGCCAGGAATATGCGATTTTTGTCACTCTCAACGTAGATTGAGCCGCCCTGCTTTGCGGAGAAGACGCCTGTATCAGTGATAGCAATCGTTGCCGGCAAGACATTGGTAACAGGTGAGGCGCTGGTGGGGACGAAGATGCTGTCTTGGCTGGCAGGGCGCCTCCGGGAGCGCTGTTTTAGGATCAACGCCAGAGCCTCGGAATGAAGATCGTCTGTATGGTCTTTGCGCGCTCTACTTTGTGTATGGCCGCTCAACGTGGCTGCAAGGAATTGAGAGCCATTGCCGGCGCCTTTTTTCTGACGCGCCATGCATTCGTTGACTGCCGTTCGTGCCACCAAGCCAGCCTCAGTCACACTATCGTCCAGCAACGATGCCTGCAGTCGAACGCAAGCACCGAGCCGCTCTGAATGATTGACTTGATGCTTGACTGGGCCATCGGTTGTTGACGTTTGGGCGGTCGCTGACGCCGGGCATAAGGCCAAGAGGAGCCCACTTAAGAATCTAACTATGTGCAGCATGTCTCCGTCCCCGCTGCCGCCGTATAGGCAGTCGTGGCTGACTCGAATGTGGGCACTAGGATTACGCTAGCCGACGAAACGCATCGGCACTGGGGTGACGCCAGAGGCACCTGAATAAGCTCATTGCGGTTGCGGTGCTTATTGCTCGGTGAGGCAAGCCGGACCTAACCGTCCAATGCGGCGTTCTGTAGATTCGCATCTCGCATTTGGCTGTTGGAAGGCAATATCCACAATGGGAGTTTGCAGAATGGATGAAATGATCTCCCACCGCCAGTCAGGCTGCGGCGGATGCGTCGAGTGCGGCTTGGCGTGGGCAACGTCCGGAGGGACCTCGCTATGCGCTATCTAGATAGCGACGTGGTCAAACTGTCGGAGCTTGCGGTCCTGTTGGGCTTTCCGAGCCATGCAGTCTTCTCGGCGTCTTTCAAGAAGTGGACGGGACGTACGCCACGTGAGACGCGGACGCTTTCCTGATGCCGTCATTGCGGTGCCACTGCGGGCTAACTGCTACGCAACCATGTGAGTACTCCCCATAAGTATCCACACGACAGTACAAGTAAGATTTCTCGCAGTCACGGCTTGCATAACTGGAAGCACGGGCGGTCGCTGTTGTAGGTCTGCATCGCTCACATGTAGGTCGCGTCCACTGCGCGCATTCCATCTGGCTGCAATGCTCCAAGCCCATTAGACAATGGCCATGCGCTGATCGGGGCACGGCGCATCTCTGGGACGCTTAGAGCGTGAGGGCTTTTGAAGGGGGAAGGCTACACGACAAGGCTTGGATCGTGTTGTCTTGCTTGACCTCTGCTCTGCGTCCCACCCAAGCCGCTTGTTCATTAATTCTTCTTTGCCGCATTCGTTTCGTTTGAGCAGAGCGACTGGGCCACAGCCTAGCGGGGGCGGTCATGAGTGAAGATGACATGATTGGGATTAGTCACAAGTTGGCCGTGCTCCAGGAGCAACGAGTGAACTATGTGCAGAAGCTTGCTGGACTGGATCCGCGCAAAGATGCCAAGCGAGTGATCACTTATTTGAAGCAGATCGAATGCATCAACACGGCGATGCTCTACTTAAGCCGCAGCCAAGGCTAAGTAGTGCTGCGACCGGTATCACTACCAGGCACTAGCAGTAGAGTTCTTTGCTAAGGTGAAGGAGCCCCAGGTCGAGGGGGATCCACCTGAGGGCAGTTCACTCGCATAGGAGATTGCCGCTTGCGAAGGGGGAGTGCACAGCGGCTAATGTACGAGGAAAGGGCACTCGCAGCGGGTAGGCATTTCGGGCTGCAAGCGCCCACGATCTTCTTTATTCACGAAATGTGCATTTCTTTGGGCAGGGCTTACGCTGAACCCAGCGCAACGGTTGATCGCTCGACCGGCACCCGAGTGTTGCGCGGACGCTTTCCTGACGGTGTCATATTGGCAAAAAGAGACCGCGCATCTCTCCCGGGCCAATCGGCTTGAGCCAAACGCGGCCAGATCCGTGCGCCGTGACGGCACACAGCGGCAGATCGCACAGCTGGCGAATTCACCTGCCGGAGTGCCCGAACGCCGCTCTACGGCGCGACGCCGCAGCAACAAGTGGCACATTCAGGGTGTTCGATAGCAACGTCTGCTTCCGGGCGCAAAGCGGCCATAGATTGCTGCAGTTGCTCAGGTCTGCTTATGATGCTGTGGACGGCGCCCCCTGC
>JBPCWA010000370.1:0-5369 GCA_051009975.1 Hyphomicrobiaceae bacterium | reverse complement strand
AGCAATAGGTGAGCGCGCAGCTCGACATGTCCATTCACAGTTCACGCTTTACGACATGAAGTTAAAGACACTAAATGTTTACGATGAACTGCTTGAATCGCAGCTTTCTGAGCAATTTTGCGACCGCTCGACGGTGGCATTTTCGCAAGCTTCACCTTGACTTGGCTGATGATATTATCAATCTACCCTTGTGCTGGTGATTCGCCGCATTCGTGGCACATGTCCAACCGACGGCAAAATCCTAGCGGGTAAAGCAGGCAACAAAACAGGAGCACACACCATCCGCCGACCATTTCGAGGCCCGCCCGAGCGCGAGCAGACCGGTCCCCGTATCAACGACGCAATTCGGGTCCGAGAAGTCAGATTAATAGATTCAACTGGCGACAATCAGGGCGTGGTTAATATTGATCATGCCCTTGCACAGGCTGGCGACGCCGGCCTGGACCTCGTAGAGGTATCGCCTGACGCCAAGCCGCCCGTTTGTAAAATCCTGGATTACGGAAAGTACAAATACCAGGAACAAAAGAAGGCTGCAGAGGCACGAAAAAAGCAAAAGACAGTCGAAGTCAAAGAAATCAAGATGCGTCCGAATATCGACGCCCACGACTATGATGTCAAAATGCGGTCAATGCGGCGCTTTTTCGATGACGGCGACAAAGTAAAAGTAACTCTGCGGTTTCGTGGCCGAGAAATGGCGCATCAGCAAATTGGCCGAGATCTCATGATCAGGGTAAAGACCGATATTGATGAAATCGCGAAGGTTGAATCTGAGCCGCGCCTGGAAGGTCGCCAAATGGTGATGGTGTTGGCCCCGCGCTAGAACGCATTAGTTCGCGTTACGGCGTCAGGAATTCGCACTTGCTTCGCCGGCATTGCCGGATTATAACCCGGCGATTGACCGCCCGGCGGGGCATGCCGTGGCGGTCTATCTGCTTTGTGGCAGAGGCCTAATACAGGTTTTTGCGAAAAGTGCTGCGAATAGCTGCATCAAAACGACGCGAGCTGCCCTCCAGTTCTTGCACTTCGACCAATTTATTGTCGGCTGCGATTGTCGGACTGGACTGTCAAGCGACGGAAGATGGTGCGCACAACCGAGCACGTCACCCAACTGGAGAGCGAAATGCCCAAGCTGAAGACGAAAGCAAGTGCGAAAAAGCGCTTCAAAATGACTGCGACAGGCAAAGTCAAGGTTCAGGCGCAAGGCAAGCGTCATGGAATGATCAAACGAACCAAGAAGTTTATTCGTAATGCGCGCGGCACGATGGTCCTGTGCGATCCTGATGCGAGAATCGTGAAAAAGTACATGCCGTACAACCGGTGAGTCGACTCGCTGCTCGGATTTAGAGTCTTTTTTCTTTTTTAAGGATCATCGTCATGGCTCGCGTAAAGCGCGGCGTTACAGCCCACGCTAAGCACAAGAAAGTGCTCTCTGCTGCTAAAGGTTACTACGGTCGCCGCAAGAACACGATTCGAGTTGCCAAACAAGCCGTAGAAAAAGCTGCCCAGTATACCTACCGAGATCGCAAGCGCCGCAAGCGATCATTCCGCTCATTATGGATACAGCGGATCAATGCTGCTAGTCGCGAACACGGCATGACCTATGGACGGTTCATCGATGGCCTCACAAAGGCCGGAATTGAGATTGATCGAAAAGTGCTTGCCGAGATCGCAGTGCGTGACGCAGACGCCTTTCAAACACTCGTGAGCAAGGCCCAAGCAGCTGTCGGACAGGCACATCAATAATTGTCCAACCGGGATCACCGGGCATGCCACAAAATCCTGAACGAGACGCGCTCGAGGCTCTCGAGACTGACGTGCTGTCAGAAATCGCGTCGGCAACCGGACTGCCTGAACTGGAAGCAGTGCGCATTTCAGCCATCGGCAAAAAAGGTCGAATATCCGGCTTGATGCAGAAAATCGGTGCGATGGCGCCCGAGGACCGCAAATCTTTCGGCCAGACTATCAATGCGCTGAAGCTCCGCGTCGATCAGGCTCTGCGGGAGCGCAAGACCAGCCTTGAGCAAGTCGCATTGGACCAGCGATTGCGAACCGAGTGGGAGGACGTATCGCTCCCAGTTCGACTTGGACCACTCTCTGACGGTCGCATTCATCCTCTGAGCCAAGTCTTTGACGAGGTGAACGAAATATTCGCCGATCTGGGCTTCGCTGTCGCGGAGGGTCCTGATATTGACACCGATGACAATTGTTTTACGAAACTCAACATCCCTTTGCATCACCCTGCTCGCCAGGACATGGACACATTTTATCTGAGGGAGCGTGCGGACGGCACGCGCATGGTCCTAAGGCCCCATACAAGCCCTGTTCAAGTGCGCACGATGCTAACGCAACAGCCCCCCATTCGGGTGATCGCCCCGGGTCGGGTCTATCGGTGTGATAGCGATCAGACGCACACACCTATGTTCCACCAAGTGGAGGGGCTTGTCATCGATGAAGAGACCCATATGGGCCATCTGAAGTGGTGTTTGGAAGAGTTCTGTAAGGCTTTCTTCGAAGTTGATGACGTGCGAATGCGGTTTCGTGCATCGCACTTTCCTTTCACAGAGCCATCGATGGAAGTCGATATCGATGCGTCCGCCATAGGAAAGCCAGGTGAGTGGCTTGAGATTCTTGGATCAGGGATGGTGCATCCAAATGTCATCGCCAGCTGCGGTCTGGACCCGCAACGCCATCAAGGCTTCGCGTTTGGGATGGGTTTGGACCGCATAACCATGTTGAAATACGGAATACCAGATTTAAGGGACATGTTCACAGGCGACCTCAGATGGATGCGGCACTACGGTTTCATGCCGCTCGATATACCGACGCTTGCTGGAGGATTGTCGACTTAAGGTTGCAGTCCTTTGGCCAATGGCGGATTCGATACGACCTGAGCTTGGCGTCGGAACGCTATCCGACTTTTGGAGGGCGGCATGCCGGCTATGCAAGATCTACAGGTTTCGATTGTTCTGGCGCTTATAATTGCTGCGCTGATGGTTGCAGCGTTAATTTTCATTCTTTTCTACCACGACACGAAACACGACGAAATTGACCGGTGGATAGATTTTTCGTTCACTGGCAGCTCGTTGCGACAGGCATTGGCCTATTACCACTTCATGGCCATCTCGATATTATTTTTCTATGTAGCCTTTACGTGCAGTTGTCTCCTGCTACAGGCGGACGGCTTTCCAATCTTCTCGAATGGGGATGAAACTGTCTGGGGTGGTCCGATATCGGTGGCCCTGTTTTGCCTGGATCTCGTGCTGCGTGGCGGTTTTTTTGACGTGATGGAACATTTCGAACTGCGAGTTGGTACGCTGACAATCAACACAAATCTGGTTTGGTTTTGGATCTACACTTTCGTATTTCGTCTATTCTACGGTCTGACACTGATCAAGATTCTCATTTCTTTTGCATGGATATACGGAAAGATGCGACTCGCGAGACAAGCACACCGTCAGACAGTGGGGCAGACGAGAATGCTCGAATAGCGGGTCGTATCGCCATCTCGAAGTCTTCTAATTCTAAATATCAGGCTTAATCTCCATCCTCCCCAATGATCGCAATCCAGAGTTTCCCATCATGAAATTCACTCTCGGCTGGCTGAAAGATCACCTTGATACAACAGCTTCTTTGAACAAGATCGCCACAACTCTATCTGCGATAGGGCTGGAAGTGGACGACATTTCTGACCCGTCCGTATTGCTCAGCGAATTCACGATCGCACGAGTGACTTCGGCCAAACAGCACCCGAATGCAGATCGCCTCAGAGTATGCGCGGTGGAGATCTCGCCTGGTGCGGCGCCAGTCGAAGTCGTTTGCGGTGCTCCGAACGCGCGCGACGGGTTGATCGGTGTATTCGCACCACTTGGTAGCTATATACCCGGCACGGGCCTGACACTTGATAAACGCCCTGTTCGCGGTGTCATATCAAATGGAATGCTACTATCCGAACGCGAACTAGAATTGTCGGACAATCACGAAGGCATCATCGAACTCGATAGTTCGCTATCAAACAGTGTTGGGGAGCGGTTCATTGACGTGATGGGCTTGAACGACCCTGTCATCGAGATTGGTCTGACGCCCAATCGCCCCGACTGTACGGGCGTGCGCGGCATCGCACGAGATCTCGCTGCTGCGGGTCTTGGCTCGCTTAACCCCGAGCCAGAGATTGGCCAAGTGGAGGGAGATTTCACCTGTCCGATTAACATAGAACTTGCGTTCGAACCTGAATTTAGCAGCGCCTGTCCAGTATTTGCAGGACGCTACGTGCGGGGCGTGACAAACGGGTCTGCTCCTCATTGGATGCAGCAGCGTCTTAAGGCAGTTGGCCTCCGTCCTATTAGCGCGCTCGTCGACATGACGAATTACATTTCACTTGATCGCGGTCGGCCGCTGCACGTCTACGATGCAGACAAGCTATCTGGCAATATTCGTGCACGCATGGCTACTGACGGTGAAAGCTTCCTGGCACTCGATGGTAAGTCTTACACGGCCGACAAGACAATGTGCGTTATTGCTGACGACAAAGGCGTACTCGGCTATGGCGGCATTATCGGGGGCGAAGAAACGGGCTGCACTGCCGAGACAACAAATGTCCTCATCGAATGTGCCTATTTCGATCCCGTGCGGACAGCGGAAACTGGCCGTAAAAACGGAATTTTCTCGGACGCACGCTACCGCTTTGAGCGGGGTGTTGATCCGGCATTTGTAAAACCGGGTTTGGATCTTGCAACGGATTACGTCATCCGAATGTGCGGCGGCACCCCGTCCCAGGCGCAGATCGCAGGGAAAGCACCGATCCTTGATCGCAAATTGGATTTTGATTTTGGCAGCGTGAAAAAGTTGACGGGTCTCGCGGTCAACCCGGATGAATCGCGGAACATTCTTATGGCGATTGGATGCACTATAGACGGTGCGGGTCGTGGTGCAACCATTGGTGTGCCAAGTTGGCGGCCGGATATACTTGGGCCAGCTGATCTTGTCGAAGAAGTCATCCGCATCGTTGGACTAGAGAAGATCCCCTCCACAGCGATGACACGGTCGCGTGGGGTCGCAAGTGCGGTACTTACCGATCAGCAAAAGCGTTCTAGACGTGCGCGACGCGTCTTGGCCGCGAGGGGTCTAGTCGAAGTCGTGACTTGGTCATTTCTCACACACCAGGCTGCAACGCACTTTGGTGGAGGTGGAAGGGATCTCGATCTCGATAATCCCATTTCCGTCGAGCTATCGTCGATGCGTCCTAGTCTATTGCCTGGACTCCTGTGGGCTGCACAGCGAAACATAAATCGCGGATTTCAGGATGTCGCGTTATTCGAACTTGGCCAGGCGTACCGTGACGACACGGATCGAGGGCAACTTCTTTTGGCTGC
>JBPCWA010000369.1:0-4879 GCA_051009975.1 Hyphomicrobiaceae bacterium | reverse complement strand
ATAACGGTGGTCCAAAATCCGGCTTGGCGAATACCGAAGCGCTCCCAGATTTTGAGCGTTGTATTTTCGAAGCGGTTGAGGAGAGCAGGCAGTCGGCCTGGTGCACAGTCATAAAGGCGCAGTTCGTAGAGCATGGATGTGTCCTATCTGAAGTGGCTGATTGGGTTAAGACAGCTCGATTACCACCATCTTCCCATGACACTGTCAAATTGCCCGTGATGCCAACATACAAATTGCCGGCGAGCCTGCTCGTGTGGATGATTTGGCGAAGTCATTGTCGGAGCAACACTATGCCATCTAGTCCACGACGCGCATTTGACGCGGGCTCTCGGCTCTGACACGAGCTAGATCCGCGGGGCTGTTCCAGAGGCAGTCTTTACTATTTCAGCTCTTCAATTCTTCAGATCTACAGGTCTATAGTTCTACAGGTCTATAGTTCTACAGGTCTTTGCTACGTTCCTACTTCATTTCTTTCGGAACGCGTCGAGGCTGACTATTTCGGCACTCGCATCAGGTTGGTCCGGGACATCATCCTCCGGATTGACCGATGGGAGAGTGGTGTCCCTCTCAAACCGCTTAGCAGATTGATGTTCTGCTTTGCCGATGATTTGGGCCGAGGCTTTATCGGCTGGTTGGTTGGTATTGCCTCCGCCGGTGGCTGAGAGTCCTTCGGCTAACGACTGCTCACTACCGGTTGGTCTGGCGTTATCTTGGCCCGCGTCTCCTTCTTCATCGTGAGCTAAGACCGTGACCGGTTCACTGTTAGATCGCGAAAAGTCGCCAACTTCAAACTGCAAAACGTACCTCACGCTTGGGTCGAAGAAGACCTTGATCGCTTTGAAGGGCACCACCAAACGTTCTGGAATTCCGTCAAATGTTAGTTTGACTTCAAACTGCTCATCTGCGACGGCGAGATCCCAGAATCTATGTTGGAGGACGATTGTCATCTCTTCCGCGTACTTCTCGCGGAGGCGTTTGGATAGAACAACACCTGGAGCCAACGTATCGAATGAAATATAGAAGTGATGATCACCCGGGAGTCCGCTGTCAGCCGCTTCTTGCAAAACATCTTTGACAATGCCCCTCATAGCATCTCGCAGAAGGGCTTCGTAGTTGATCACGCTTGCGTTTGACATATATTTCAATTCTTTCGCCTGCCCCCAATCGGCAGATTTCGCGGACTTCGAACCAATCTCGACCCGCGATCGTCCCACTCCGCGTACCCGGATCCCCCGTTGTGGCGCAATCGTCGGGATGCTCCGAACAATATCCACTTCATGAGAAGAATCACAACCCCTTTACTCTTGTCTAAGACGGTTGTCCAACCCACGCATCAAACGATGCAATTAACGACCACCTGACAACCAGTCCACGCCAATCGCATGTTCCACGACGCGATTAGAAGTCTCTTTGAGTATGAGAACATCGATCAGTGATCGATCAGTGAGTATCCCAATGGTTGCAGATCTTGTGATACCAGATCAGCCGTTGTCGGAAATCTTCGATGGCAGAACACCGGCACAAGAACGACGGTTTCGTCACTAAAACGATGCTGTCTGATGACTAGAAAGCGCGGCAACTCATTAAGTGTATTTCATGACTCTGTCGGGTGGAGGGCTTCTGTTGCCCGGTGCCCTCCAAACCGCGCCTAGGCAGTGCTAGTGTCTAGGGCTTGATTTCGAGACAGAGACATCGCTTAAGCAGCGATGGCCGGTGCCTCAGCATAGTTGTCGTTTGCAACTATTAAGGTGACCCGATAACGGTGGTATCATGCCGAGCAAAAGCGAGCCCTTTACACCCTCGTCGATCCTATTTCGCCCCCGCCAAAACCCAAAAAGATCAGTGATCTCCGCCTTCTCGTTGGGTTTTGGTGGAGGCGCCGGGTACTGCCCCCGGGTCCGATAAGCTTATTTCGACGGCCGTTTATCGCCATAGTCGGACAAGTCCAACGATCTATATATAGGCTCTTCCCTCGCAAATGAAAAGAAGCTCGATGACACAATCAAGTCATGTCTCATTTTGTGGCACCTGGTTGCGGCACCTGGCACACCGCTAGTCCTGTCCGTCAGTAGAGATGTGGAGTACGCGTCCGCAGTGTTTGCAGTGGACTGCATCTGAGTCATGCCGTTGAAGGCCGCAGTCTGGACAATCGAAAACAACTCGTGCCGGGCGAAAAATTGTCTGAATCAATCGCAAGAACAATGCGACGCCGAATACCATGATCGCTACTGAAAGTATCCTGCCACTCGTATCTCTCAAGGTCACATCACCGAAACCCGTCGTCGTCAGAGCGGTCACGGTAAAGTACAAAGCATCTAGATAGTTCTTGATTTGAGGATTTGTATTGACTTGAAAGACGTAAACAAGCGCTGTCATAATAAAGATGAAGACACCGAGGTTGAGAGTGCTTTGTATTGTTTCTTCATTCCTCCTGAAAAATGAAAATTCCCCTCGAAGATCTTTCAGAACACGGTAAGAATGCAGAAGTCGCAAAGCGCGGATAACGCGCAAGAAAAGAAAACTCTCTAGAAAAGCGGGCAGGATGAGCGTACAGATGACAACAATGTCAGCCCAGGTAGTGGCCTCCGTCAAGAATCCCGATTTGCGTTCACTGATCCAAAATCTTGCGAGAAGATCAGCTAAAATAACAAGCGCAATTATCGCATCGACAATGTAGATCCAAGTTTGGTCGCGCAGCATCGATGACACAACAAAGAAGAGTATGGTCAGGACATCGAAACTGAGTAGAACAAACCGGAACATCCGGGCATCCGCGGACGTACCGGTATACAAATGTCGGAGTGTCTCGCGCATGCATAAAGGTCTGGTTTGGGTGGTGCGACGGAGCGAATGGCTAGCCGCAGTTACTCTGAACTCTGGCTCTTAATAGTCCGGTGGAGCCAAGACAACAACAAGACTCTCGATTGTGACATCCCATTGTACGCAACCGGTCCCATCTAGACGTAGGGGGCCGAAAGCGTAGAGGACCTCACCTCGCACGACACCATAAATACTCTTCTAGGGGCGACTTCTCTGGAAGTCATTTCTCTTCAAAGTCCGTTCTCCGGACGATGCTTCTCGCTATCGAACGAAAGTCCATGACACCTGAACACCGACCTCGCCCTGATGGATCTTTGCGGGAAGACATGCGTCGCGGTTGCATGGCCGTCGTTCTGTGCGTTGGAACCATCGTACTAGCGACAATTATCGCTGCGTCAGTGACATCCATGGTCTTCACAGTAGCTTTCGGCGAGAGCAGCGGTGAACAGCATGCCCAAATACTCACGTGGAGCGGCCTTTTAACCTTTCAGGTGGCGCTCGTCGCTATCCTGACTGCTGCAATATCCAATTTTCACAGCGCGCCGATGAGCTACATCTTAGCACTGCACCGTCCACGCGCGCCTACCTCCGAAATCTTAAGTCTATTTGCTCTCATTGTGGTGGTTGTCGGCGCCTATACATACTTGGCATTAAGCTTTTTTCGAGAAGACGTTCTACGCGACTTAGCTGTTTTTCAGGAATTGGTCCGCGATATGCCAATCTGGCTTCCCATTGCCGGACTGGTCGTTGGGGCTCCAGTATCGGAAGAGCTACTGTTTCGCGGTTATCTCCTTGGTCGACTGGCTGAGACGCGGCTCGGGTTTCTGCGCGCAGCTATCGTGTCAACGTTTCTGTGGACCCTTTTGCACATTGGTTACTCAACTGTGGGATTGTTCGAGGTGTTCTTGGCTGGCATGCTCTTTTCGTTGGCCCTGTGGAGAACTTCAAGCCTTTGGGTGCCAATCATCTTTCACGCCATTTACAACGCTTGCGTCTTGACTGTGATCCTGACAATGCCGCTGTCAGCATCTTGAGGTCCAACAAGAGGTTCCCAATGAAGCAATATCTTGATCTCATGCGCACCGTCCGCGACCGAGGCGTTCGTAAGACTGATCGGACCGGCACGGGTACTTTGAGCGTCTTCGGACATCAAATGCGATTTGATTTGGCTCGCGGCTTTCCACTCCTCACAACCAAAAAGCTCCATATGAAATCTATTGTCCACGAGCTTCTTTGGTTCCTCCGTGGAGATACGAATACCGGATACCTCAATGATCATGGCGTCACAATCTGGGACGAATGGGCCAATACCGTTGGTGACCTTGGCCCCGTATATGGTGCTCAGTGGCGCTCTTGGCCAACCCGCGACGGTGGCACAATAGATCAAATTTCTGAAGTGGTGGCCGCGCTGAAGGCAACGCCGGACAGCAGGCGTCTCGTTGTAACGGCCTGGAATCCTGCCGATCTTCCGGCCATGGCATTGGCGCCATGTCATTGCCTGTTTCAGTTCTACGTCGCAGACGGTCGACTGTCCTGTCAACTCTACCAGCGCTCAGCCGATATATTTCTTGGAGTTCCTTTCAATATAGCAAGCTACGCGCTTCTTACGCGCATGATGGCGCAAGTGACAGAGCTGTTGCCTGGGGACTTTGTTCATACGCTCGGCGATGCACATCTTTATCTCAACCATCTATCGCAGGCTGACATCCAGCTGCAACGCGCACCACTGCCCTTGCCTCAACTGGCTATCAATCCAGACGTTCGTGACATTTTCAGCTTCAAGTACGAAGACTTCTTGCTCCAGGACTACAATCCTTGCCCCCATATCAAGGCTCCGGTTGCTGTCTAGCATTGACACCCGTGGCCGTCCAAAGAACGGGCCGCTCAACTGAATGTCTGAGCCGCTGTTTGGTTTTTGCGGATGTAAGCCCAGTCATACACCACACCTAACCCCGGACCACCCGGGACTGGTACCGTCCCGTCTTGGTCAATGCTATCCAGTTGATCGGAGTAATCGCAGGCATAAACTGGTGGCACGGCATTGGGCGTGTTGGGTCCG
>JBPCWA010000368.1:0-22546 GCA_051009975.1 Hyphomicrobiaceae bacterium | reverse complement strand
CCAGGGCGCGTGTCATCTGACTTTGACCCATGCCGTCGCGTATGACCTTGCCACCGCCGAACTTGACCTCTTCGCCGTATGTTGTGAGATCGCGCTCGACTTCAACGAAGAGTTCTGTATCCGCTAGACGGACCTTGTCGCCAACGGTTGGACCAAACATATCGGCGTACGCATCCCGTCCGATTTTTAATGCCATTTTGAATGATCCTCAAATTCGTCGACTAGACCGAACCCATGACCTGCTGGCGAAAACCGTAGATGGCCCGCCCTCCCGCAACGGCAACCAATGTAACGGTGCGCGACTGACCAGGCTCAAAGCGCACGGCGGTTCCAGCAGGGATATCTAGTCTGTACCCGCGCGCTTTTTCCCGATCGAAGATCAATGCCGGATTCGTCTCAAAGAAGTGATAGTGACTACCAACCTGTATTGGTCGGTCACCCGTATTGGCAACCTCAAGCGTCGTAATTGGACGCCCCGCATTCAACTCAACAGCGCCGCCAGCAGGTATAATCTCGCCTGGTATCATTGCTTGCCCCGCAGGTGCAGATACTCCTTAACAGACCAATTATTGCGGCAATTGCGGCATACTCCCCAAAGCAGGGTCAATAGCGCCGCTGCCACAACAAACATTGCGACCATGCCTGCTCCGCCAAAGCCCACAGCAGCGCTCGCGGTCGTCGCGTGTGTATGAGAAAGAACGCTTGCGTGACCCCAAGCAGGTATGGATGGCGCAAAAGTGCACGCGAGGGTCGCGAAACGGAAGACGAATGACATTGTAGACCTCATCTCATACAACAAATGAAAATACTCAACAGGTGGTACCGCTTTACGAGTCGAACAGATTGATGAGTTGAACAGTTCACCGAATGGGATTGTGCACCGTGACGAGTTTCGTTCCATCTGGAAATGTCGCCTCGACTTGAACGTCACTTATCATCTCGGCGATGCCGTCCATTACTTGGTTCCGTGTCAACACCATCGCTCCAGTCGACATCAGTTCAGAAACCGTCTTCCCATCTCGAGCGCCTTCAATGACGAATTCTGTTATCAGGGCGATCGCTTCTGGATGATTTAGTTTTACGCCGCGCTCTAGTCTGCGACGCGCCACGTTAGCCGCCACAGCAATAAGCAACTTGTCCTTTTCCCTAGGGGTAAAGTTCATACCATCAGCCTTGTGTCATCTCAAAACATGCCCCACGTCTAGTGGTTCAACTCGCGTGTAGACATTAGTTTGCCCACACTCGTGGTAGCGAAGCTTCAGCTAAGCCCGTTAGGAGGTTTGTCATGAGATCACGCATCGAAGCGCTGTCTCGAGCGCGCGCGCGAACTATGGCGATTCCGTTCCAAGCACTAACGGCACATTGAACTGCGCCTTGCGCCTCGTGCACGCGGCGGAGTGCAAGATGCTTGGCCTCAGCATCGGGGGCCACATAGAGAACGGTTGCAAGAACAGTCGCCCCACCTGTTATTGCATGTGTACCGCTCCTCGACAATGCATCGCTATCAACTCTCGTGTTTTCTGCGAAGACCAATCGTCCATCTCGACGCATGCGCCAAGTGTCGCGAAGTTCCACGGAATTCAGCTTCTCGCCCATGGCTTGTCGCCCAAGAATGAGTGTCTCAGCAATGAGCGCCCTGGCGGAGCCAGTCAAGTCGATCTCGATTGTACGATCAAAACAGGCCTCATTGAAAACAATAGTTTCTTGAGGCAACCAATGAAAAGTACCGCCATCCTTCACTTCGGCCATTACCTTGACACGCGATGGTGACCCGCCTGTTGATCGATAAACCCGTTCGCAGGCCTGAGACGTCACCGTCAAGTGAGCCCCGCTCAGAACCTCAAATGACTGAACAATCTTGTCGCCGCTTGCAAGACCACCGCCAGTATTGATTATGACCGCCTCGGGTAACTTTGCTCGACGTGGAAAGCGCGCCTTATATCCGTCGCGTTCTTCCACCAACACCACGCGGCTTCGGTCGTGGGCTACATCAACAGAAATATGAACACCGCCAGAAACTCGGACGCTGTCCAATGCGACCGCCTGAAACGATCTCGTATCACACGGATAGGTGACTGCGGACATTGGCTTCACTCATTTCAGCGCGCGATCCAGACAATACGATCTGCCCTCGATCCATGACTGCATAAGTATCGGCCAAGTCGCGTGCGAATTCAAAGTATTGCTCTACTAGCACAATCGCCATTTCACCCTTGTCTCGCAGGTAATCGATGGCACGTGCGATATCCTTTATGATCGATGGTTGTATTCCTTCTGTTGGTTCATCCAGGACGAGAAGTTTTGGGCGAATGACCAGAGCTCGCCCAATAGCGAGTTGCTGCTGCTGACCGCCGGACAGATCGCCGCCGCGACGACCAAGCATGTCCTTTAAAACCGGGAACAGCTCAAAAATCTCGTCAGGAATGAAACGATTGCCACTCTCCGCGGCCGCGAATCCAGTCTCTAAGTTTTCGCGGACAGTCAGAAGCGGAAAGATCTCGCGCCCTTGCGGTACGATGGCAATCCCGCGTCTGGCCCGTACATGCTGTGGTAGGGAGGTGATATCCACATTCTGCCAGAAAATCTTGCCAGCCGACACTGAATGTTGACCGACAATCGCCCGCAGCAGGCTGGTCTTGCCAACGCCGTTGCGCCCAAGGACGCAAGAAACCTCTGCCTTGTTTGCCTGGAACGAGACGCTGCGCAACGCCCGGGCCGCGCCATAGTGCAGGTCGATATTTTCTACAGACAACATCAACGAGCACCCGCACCGCCATTTGACCGGCTCATCATGGACTTGGTCTCACAATGGCCCCTCACCAAGCGCACTTGCAAACCATTGCACGTCCAGCCCGCCAGCAGTTCTTCGCTAGTGTGAAATAGTCCCGCAATGCGGCATTTGCCAAGCGCTCGTCGGTCGTTGGCTGCGGGCCAACCCATAGGATAATCACAACCATTCCCGATCCCAGTTACCATTGAGAGTGTTCTCCCCGTTTCAGTCTCGGTTTGTGGGCTAGCGACCGAGATAGACTTCGACGACCCGCTCATCCGATGAGACCGCATCGATTGTGCCTTCGGACAATACTGCTCCCTCATGCAGGCAGGTAACTTTCGCGTCAAGCGCTCGCACGAACGCCATGTCATGCTCCACCACAACCACGGAATGGGTTTGCGCGATGTCACGCAGTAAACGTGCAGTATCTTCGGTCTCTGCATCCGTCATTCCAGCCACAGGTTCATCGACAAGTAAGAGTTTTGGGTCCTGTGCTAGCAACATCGCAATTTCGAGCCACTGTTTTTGTCCATGACTTAGGTCGCCTGCCAATCGTTCTCGGTCTTGAAGCAAACGTGCACGCTCCAACACGCGGTTTATCTCGACATCGTCAATGCGATCACGCGAGCCAAACAAGGCTGACAATGTGGTTCGGTTTCCTGAGAGTGCCAAGCGGATATTGTCTGAAACGGTATGGCTCTCGAAGACAGTTGGTTTCTGAAATTTACGACCTATCCCGAGCTCGGCAATTTCCGTTTCGTCCAAATCTGTCAAATCATGGATATCATCAAACACGACTTCACCCATATCAGGTTTTGTCTTGCCCGTTATGACGTCCATCATGGTCGTTTTGCCGGCACCGTTAGGTCCGATGATTGCGCGCATTTCACCCGGTTCCAAAAGCAGCGACAACGCATTAAGTGCCTTGAACCCATCAAACGAGACTGTAACGCCGTCCAAATAAAGAACACTCTTGGGTTGATCTGTTGTGATCATTGCCTGCTCTGCCTGCTCTGTTTACTCTGCCGCCTGCGTAACGTTTGACCGAGCGACTGTAGTCGGAGCCTGTCGCCCAGGCCATCTCAGGATAAAGTCACGCACTGTTCCCACAATCCCCTTGGGCAAGAATAATGTTGATGCAACAAATATCGCACCCAGTGCGAAGAGCCAGTAAGGCGCAAGAGCGCCCGTCGTGAAAACTGTCTTCAGGAAATTGACGACGACTGCTCCAAGCGCCGCACCGCCCAGGGTGCCTCGACCGCCAACAGCCACCCAAATGACTGCCTCTATAGAATTTGCAGGCTGAAACTCTGAGGGATTGATAATGCCAACCTGCGGTACATAGAGGGCACCAGCCAGACCGGCCATGCATGCCGAGATGACGAATGCGAGCAGCTTGTAATGCTCGACACGGTAACCGAGGAATCGCGTACGGCTCTCTGCGTCTCGGATTGCGACTAGCACCTTGCCGTAAGTCGACGTCACCAAGAATCGAGAGACCAAGTACGCTAGTATCAGCGCAGCGACTGTGAGGACAAAAAGGACAACGCGTGTCCCTTGAGCTTGGATATCGAAACCAAGAATGTCCTTGAAATCCGTCAGTCCGTTGTTGCCGCCGAACCCCATTTCGTTGCGAAAGAAGGCCAACAGCAGAGCGTATGTCATTGCCTGCGTTATGATGGACAGATAAACGCCGCTGACGCGAGAGCGAAATGCAAGCCAGCCAAAGATGAAAGCAAGGAGCCCCGGCACTATCAAAACCATCAAGAGAGCAAAGGGGAAGAAATCAAATCCGTACCAGAACCAGGGTAAATCCTGCCAATTCAGAAAAACCATAAAATCGGGCAGGATCGGGTCGGCATAGACCCCACGGGGGCCGATCTGGCGCATCAGGTACATTCCCATCGCATAACCGCCCAGGGCAAAGAACGCAGCGTGGCCAAGTGAAAGGATGCCGCAATACCCCCAAACGAGATCCAAAGCGACCGCCAAAATTGCGTAACAGAGGTACTTTCCCAACAGCGCCACGACATGGGTCGGGACATAAAATACTGAACTGGGTGAAACAACGAGATTTCCAACTGTTACGTACGCTGCTACAGCCACCAAAACACCAATAAAGATACGACTGCCAGTGTCGCTGACGCTGAGTATCATGCGTGAAATCATGTCTCTACCGCCCGCCCCTTGAGCGCAAAGAGCCCACGTGGTCTTTTTTGTATGAAGAGAATAAGGAGCACCAAGATCACGATTTTGGCCAACATCGCACCAGCGATTGGCTCTAGAAACTTATTGGTCACGCCCAGTGCCATGGCCGACACTAACGTGCCCCAAAGGTTGCCGACCCCACCGAACACGACAACCATAAAACTATCGACAATATAGCTCTGGCCAAGATTGGGCGAGACATTGTCAATCTGGCTAAGGGCCACGCCCGCAATGCCAGCAACACCGGAACCGAGACCAAAGGTCATTGCATCGACATAGCCAGTCCTAATACCCATCGAAGCCGCCATACGTCTATTTTGCGTCACGGCTCGCATCTGCAACCCCAGTGTCGTCGTTTTCAAAATAAGTAGCAATCCGGCGAAGACGACCAGCGTAAAGAGGATGATCCACAGACGATTATAGGTGATCGCTAGGCCCAGGATTTCAAAGCCCCCCGACATGTATGACGGTGCACCAACCTCTCGGTTTGTCGGTCCAAAAATCGTTCGCACGGCTTGCTGCAAAATCAGACTGACGCCCCATGTTGCCAGCAGGGTTTCGAGCGGTCGGCCGTATAGGAACTGAATGACACCGCGCTCGATTGCAATACCTACAAGTCCAGAGACCGCAAATGCCAGGGGTACAGCCAGCGGCAACGAAAGATCAAAGGCTCCTGGTGCAAATGCGCGAAACAACTCTTGCACGACAAAAGTGGTGTATGCTCCAAGCATAACCATTTCCCCGTGCGCCATGTTGATCACCCCCATCACACCAAAGGTGATCGCCAGACCAATAGCTGCAAGCAACAAGACGGAACCCAAAGAAAGGCCGTACCACACGTTCTGTACGTTGGCCGTCACTGCGAGCCACCGCTCGATTTCCGCTATCGCCCCGCGCGCCGCAGTCGCGACTTCGGGATCATCCGAACGACTAGCCTCGCGCAACGCAACCACTGCTCCCTGACCACCTCGCGCTTGCAGCACTGCGATTGCATCAAGTTGCGCTTGTTTGGACCTATCTTTGCTCGCCAGGATAAGAGCAGCACGGGTCTCTACTAAAGCTTGTCTGACTTCGGGCTCAGTCTCCCTCGCGATCAGTTCGTCCAGTGCAGGTAGAACACTCGTGTCCTTGCGTCGGAAAACCTCCTGAGCGGCGCGCAATCGCTTGCTTGGATCGGATGCGCGCAACTCCAAAGTTCCAAGAGCCGCTTTGATCGCGTTGCGCACGCGGTTATTGACCCGCACGCTCTTTGAACCGGCAGGGCGTCCAGCGACCGGCGCATTCGTAACAAAGTCATAGTAGTTCCGCCCTACCCGATAAACCGCCCCCCCTTTGTCGCCAAAGAGATACACCCGGCGCTTGCCCAGCGCATTTAAGACTGCAGCCGCATGATCGACGCCGGAAGCAGCCACGCGATCGACACCTAGAATAGTTTTGGAATAACTCTTGTTGGCAAATAATTCGAGCGCTGCGTGCAGGTCCCCCTCATCAGCGTGTGTCAGTGGCGCAATCAACGAGCAAGCGATGAGAGCGGCCCAAGGTACCAGCAAACGAATAGACTGTTGAATAGCCGTTCCCATCGTGCCCCTTTTTTGTCCTGCGCCGGATTTCCCGAAGACGGCAACCACAGCCAGTTTCTTGAAGCTTTGTTTCTTGAAGCTTTGTTTCTTGAAGCTCTGTTTCTTGAGTCTCGGCTTCTCGCAACCCGGTCTCTAGAAAATAGGCCTCTCGGGTCAGGCTCTATCGGCGCCCCGTCCCTTTGACTACCCTCACTCGCGACAAACGCCGCGGCACTCCCCGTTGATGCGGGCTAAGCATTGCGTAGCCCGCTACGACGGATCGTCAGCCCGTTCTATACTATGTGGCGGTAGCGCGGACGCCTAAACAACACTCACTAAGCACCGCCACATTTGCCCGTAGCCATGTTGAAGTTGCCACACTTCTTATCCACCCAATCCGATTGTAGATCTTTTGAACCCGGCAAGAAGTCGGACCAGGCGTCACCTGGGACAAGATCATTCGTCTTCCAAACAACATCGAACTGACCATCTTCCAGGATTTCGCCGATCAGTACCGGCTTCGTAATATGATGGTTTGGAAGCATTTTGGATACGCCACCGGTAAGATTGGGAACCTCAACGCCAATGATGGCATCGATGACCTGATCTGGATCCGTTGAACCCGCTTTCTCAACTGCCTTGACCCACATATTGAAGCCAATGAAGTGAGCTTCCATCGGGTCGTTCGTGACACGCTTCGGATTTTTCGTGAATGCTTTCCACTTCTCAATGAAGGCGGCATTCGCATCGTCTTCTACCGACTGAAAATAGTTCCATGCAGCAAGGTGACCTACTAGGTTTGAAGTATCGATGCCCGCAAGCTCTTCTTCGCCCACAGAAAATGCAACTACAGGGATTTCAGTAGCCTCCACACCCTGGTTCGCAAGCTCCTTGTAGAACGGAACATTCGCATCGCCGTTGATTGTCGAAACAACGGCAGTCTTCTTGCCCGAGGATCCAAATTTCTTAATATCGGAGACAATCGTTTGCCAATCCGAATGACCGAAAGGCGTGTAGTTGATCATGATATCGCTATCCTTGACGCCCTTTGCCCTAAGGTAGGCGGCAAGAATTTTATTCGTAGTACGGGGATAGACGTAGTCGGTCCCTGCAAGCACCCAACGCTTAACGGAACCACCATCCTCGCTCATCAGGTAATCTACTGCAGGAATGGCTTGTTGGTTCGGCGCGGCGCCCGTGTAGAAAACATTACGCTCACTTTCTTCACCCTCGTACTGAACAGGGTAAAAGAGAAGCGAGTTAAGCTCTTTAAAGACCGGTAGCACTGATTTTCGTGATACGGATGTCCAACAACCAAAAACCGCTGCGACTTTACTCTGGGAGACTAATTCGCGAGCCTTTTCTGCGAACAAGGGCCAATTGGACGCCGGATCAACGACTACCGGTTCTAGCTTCTTTCCGAGCAGCCCACCCTTCTGATTCTGTTCCTCGATTAACATCAACATGACGTCTTTAAGAGTCGTCTCGCTGATGGCCATAGTACCCGACAGTGAATGCAAGATTCCGACCTTGATCGTTTCCTGGGCAACTGCCACCCCGGACCCACTTGCCATCAAACTGACACCAAGCGCAACGGATCCGAAGAGTGATCTGCGCGATAATTTCATGTGAATCTCCAACGACGAATTACTCGAACGACGTTGCTGGCGCAAACACCGTGCCAATCACACTGGTCAACGCGACCAAGAACCGTAAGCACCTGAATCGAAATGCAAAACTCTTCAAATCGGCAGCCGAGATTGACTGTATTCAGTTAGCAACACCAACAGATCGCAGTGGTGCCTGCTGCATTGCTCAGCCGATCGCTCACATTTTAGGCAGCAACAGAACACAGAACGAGCCGTTGTTCGATTTTACTGCAGACGCTGATGAAAGCCCGAGCAAACGCATAAGCAGCACAATGCGTGGGCTCCGACAGGATCATCGTCCCGTGGTGGAGATTCATTTCATATAAGCAGCTGCTAAACAGCTGCTTTTGGTGCAACCCGACATTTGATGACCGGAATGATGTTGTCGCTACTTGAAATGGCAAAGTCGTCCTCATTGATCAGAACCATCGAACCGTCAGACAGGAGTGCAACACCCGCAAGCTTCATCGGAGCGTTGACATGTCAATTGCGGTATCAAACCTGGACGTTTACTCGACCGTTGCCTAACCGCACCAGCCCCTCGTGATCGTCGTTGTCAAATCTGTCAGACAGTTTATTGCCGGCCAAATCGACGCCAATATCTTTTGTTGCCTTCGTCTGAGGATTTGAGCAATCCTGTGATCGTCTTGCCCGTTTTTGTACTAAGCTAGATAGTCTCAACAAGCCGAAACGGTCCTGCGTTCTGGTCCCAATCAAGCTCGTAGTTTGATGGAACATCATCGGGCGTGGGGTGCAGGTGGGGTCGTGGGGTGCAGGTGGGGTCGTGGGGTGCAGGTGGGGTATAGTTCGTTCGTGCACGCGAAGCTTCGATGACAGAGATAGTGGGACCGGCCATGGCATCCGGATCTGGGCAAAATTCAATAAAGCCTATTGCGTGCCAATCCTGATCCGGTGACTTCGTTGGACCCAATGCACCCGAATGGATCTCTTTCTTGATTTGCGAAACCAGTTCAAGGCGTCAAAGATGGTCCTGATGAGAGAGATTGCAAATTTGCGCGCAATCGTCCGCGAGCAAGAGCTTAGCAGAAGTGAGTGTGGTTAATGAGCGATCCTACCGCTGTTGCCTATCCAGATATCTTGAAGGCACGAGACGTCCTGAAAGGGCAAACAATTGTATCCCACTGTGAACAGTCGCACACTCTCTCAAGCATACTGGGTTGTGATGTTTTTCTTAAGTGTGAAAACCTGCAATTCACATCATCCTTCAAGGAGCGGGGCGCCTTCAATCGGCTGGCTGCGTTGAGCACCACAGAACGCAAGTCGGGGATCATTGCGATGTCCGCAGGAAATCATGCCTTGGGAGTCGCCTATCACGCTGGAAGAATGGGTGTGCCGACTACGATCGTTGTGCCGTTGGGAACACCAACTATCAAGGTAGAAAACACGCGTCGGTTTGGTGCCGAAGTTATTGTACATGGTTCAACACTCGAAGAAGCATCCGACTATGCCCATACCCGTGCACAAAACCTGGGACTAACGTTTATCCATCCCTACGACGACCCATTGGTGATTGCCGGTCAGGGTACGATCGCCTGCGAGATGCTCGAACAAGTGCACAATCTCGACGTCATTGTCGTTCCAATAGGTGGAGGTGGTCTGGCCGCCGGTGTCGCAATCGCCGCCAAGGCGCTGCGGCCGCAAATCCGCATCGTAGGCATTCAAGCCAGCCTTTACCCCTCGATGTATAATGTCATTAAGGGCACCGCTCTTCCCAACCACGGCGACACCCTTGCCGAAGGAATTGCGGTCAAAACGCCGGGGATATTGACACAAAGGATCATCCGCCAACTCGTCGATGACATTCAACTCGTAGATGAGGTCATGCTAGAACGCGCCGTAAGTATCTTGATCAATATTGAAAAGACAGTTGTAGAAGGGGCCGGCGCTGCTGGTCTCGCCGCGATATTGGCGTCACCCCAGAGGTTTGCCAAACAACGCGTGGCCACGGTGTTATGCGGCGGTAATATTGATATGAGACTGCTAGCAAGTGTTTTAACGCGCGATCTCGCTCGCGATGGCCGTCTGTCGCGACTGGCGATTGATCTGGTGGACCAGCCCGGTCGCCTAGCAGAAGTAACACGACTACTGGGAGAGCAGCGCGCCAATATCGTTGAGGTTGCTCATCAGCGCGTCTTTACTGATTTGCCCGCCAAAGCTGCACTTCTAGACGTTGTCATCGAGACGCGCGATCGCCGCCATCGCAACGAAACAATTGCAGTACTCCGGCATGCCGGCTTTCACGTCGTTTGTGAAGTGCCTGAATCTGCCGAAAACCTCGATGAAAATTGAGACTGGAGGAACCTGAAGCTGGCGGAAGGGGTGGCTGCGTCCCAAGCGCGTTCAGTTTTGAGCCAAAGATATTCCGGTCGCTTGCCTCGCAAGCACGACACCAGTGTCCCCCTGCGTAGACACCAGTAATCTCTCAACTGGAAGCACTGTGTTTCAGCTGCGACGCGGCTAAATTTTAGACTATCCTTGCATGACGCGCCGCCATACAGCCCACGGAAGCACTAAGACGGCCTTAATTTGGCCTGATCGCAAGTGCACGCCATTAAAATAGTCGCAGAGAGCAGAAGACTTGTCATCATTTGGCGATCGCACTACGTGCCCTAAGCCAGTGAAAAATCGGCTCAGATCGACGCCAGTCACTCATCAAGCAGATTTTTCCCAGCGCTTTCTTGAGAAAACTGTTTCGGGCGAAGAAAAAAGTGGAAATATTCACTGAATAGTGAGTAAGTGCCGTCTAATGTTGCTTGGTGTGCATAGCAGGACGGCTCGTGAAGTTATAGCGTACGCGTTTGAGTTAAGAAATGATCAGTGTTGCTCTCGAATATTCCGATGACACGCAAGCATCGCCTGCGGACGCGAATGCAGGTCCTGGCGCTGTGTCGCAATGCGCCAAAGCGAACAACGTTCAACCGAAAGAAGAGTTGGCGCCACCCGCGGCTGCAGCTGAGGGGGCTCTAACAACAGGAGACACCAAGTCAGCGGGAAAAACTGGCGGCTCAGAGTACCTTGCGCTGCAAGATATGGAGATTCTTTTCCGAGCCGGAGATACAAGAACCGCATTTTTTCGGGTCGAAGCTGGTGCCCTCCTCATTGCCGCCGATCAGACCAGTTCAGAGGCTGACAATTTCCGTGTCGCAACAGCTGGAGAATTCGTTGGTCTGGGTTTTCAAGCATGCCATTCGACTACCGCCTGCGCTGTCAACTCGGCAACCGTGGCATGCATTCCATTCGAAGAATTGGACAACCTCAAATCTTCGAACCTCAGCCTGCAGCTACAACTCACAAAGGACGTGACTCGAGAATTTGCCGAGCGCAAAAGAGCATTGATTGCCGAGAGCGTCGATGTCGAGCCTGTAAAGAAAGTCGCGCGTCTATTGCTCGCCATGTCTAGTCTCGCCGAACACGAAGGGCGGGCAATCAATGTCGTTGCAGAGGCACTAGAATGTAAATTTTTGGCCGATCTCATTGGGCTGCGGATTGAAGTACTGGAGGATGCCGTTGAGAAACTGGCCCGGGCCGGTGTGCTTTATACTTCAGCCCTCGGGGGCGCAGTCGTCAATGTTAATCGCGCGGCGCTAGCCACTTACACTTGATGACGCCGATATTCAAATGATTTGCTTCGCCCAGCATCTCAAAGTATCGGCTTTAGAAACACATTTGCTGCGGTTTCTTCCCTTACGCCCTGTCACCAACGGAACTGTCTTAGCAGTCTGATCATGCCATTTTGAGTTCATCACCCAATCTTCAATCGTGATGAGACACATGATGCTACGATCTTCCCTACTGACAGTTGTCTGGTCCGCACTGATCCTGTTAGCGTTCATGTTGGCGCCCCACTCGGCTCAGAGCGTTGCCTCGATCGAGAAGTTCGGTGATACACCGACGAACATGCGCCCCTCCTTTGTCGCCAGCACTTCTTCACCCACGCCCTGGGAACTTCGCGGAGGTGAGTTTGAGTGCGAGCTGACTGTCGCATCATATGGTCCTTGCTAGACAAGTCCGTCAGGTGCACCAATGAGACGGGCAGAAACTGCTGGCATCCGATTTGTATAAACTTTACTCTGAGGCCTTTCGAAATTGAGTTGCGCTGAATCGGCTATTCCAGGTGCGATATGAGCCCGATGCAGCAAGTGGTCTATTCAGCAGTTGGTCCATCTAACAGAGTACTTATTGCAGCAATGTGGATCAGTGACATCGGAGATGACGCGCTCAAAGGCCTATGAGAGAATTAATGGTTAAGCATAGTTGGTGCGGTCGCAATCACCGCGGGAACAAGGCAACAAAGAGTGAGCTATACGATGACAAGCCACAGACCATGGAAGGCAGAAGAAACCACAGACGATGAGATTCGGAATGGATCAGGCCAAAAAATAAGTGGCGGATCAAGATAGTCAGGAGCAAAAAAAATCGAAACTTTTGCAAAGGCTCTCATTTAGGGAAGGAACAGCCAATGAGTGACGCAGGCAGTACACAAGTTAACAATGGTGTCAATGTCGAAGCGCTGATCGGAGCACGTGAGGCATTGGATGCCGCGCCAGAAGCGGCGCAATTCAAATGGAGGACTAGCTGCGAGTGGGTTAATGGAACGCACAGTAAATCGACGATATCTAGCTTCTACGGCCTTGGAGAAGAGCAGGCCCGGCAAAAGTCTTTTGGCATAGAGGCAGATCATCCCGAGGTCTTCGCTTCTGAGGACCACGCTCCAACACCAGTGGAAATTGTGTTGACCGGTCTGGCCAGTTGTCTGACTGCAGGAGTGGCCGCTATTGCCCAACACCGGCAGATACAACTGCGATCGGTCAAAGCGACAATTGAAGGTGACATGGATATCCAAGGCATTCTCGGCATTGACGACGAGGTTCGAAATGGCTTCGGTACTATCCGCGTACACTTTGACATAGATGCTGACGCTGATCAGGAGGACATCAAGGCGCTGGTCGCTCAATCGCAAAAGCGTTCAGCGGTGTTTGATATCATTACAAATCCGACCAACGTATCAGTCTCCGTGAACTGAACTGACTGACGCAATTTGAAAGGAGCGCTCATTGTGAGACGTACTACCGTCGTCGTAGTTGGTGCCGGCCATGCCGGGCTCGCGATGAGCAAGCAACTTTCGGATCGATCAGTTGATCATATTGTTCTAGAGCGAGGCGAGATAGCCAACTCTTGGCGTACGGAACGCTGGGACTCGCTTCGTCTCTTAACACCGAATTGGCAAAGCCGACTCCCGGGTATGGCGTATCGTGGCAACGATCCTGATGGTTACATGGACATGCCACAGGTCATTCAATTCTTAAAGGAATATGCGGCGACTATTGCAGCACCTGTTGAGACCCAAACCACGGTTACCGGGGTTCGCAGCGTTGACTCCGAATACATCGTCCGGACCACATCTGGCGACTGGGCCTGCCGTAAACTGGTCATTGCCAGCGGCGCATGCAACATTCCAAGCATCCCCAAACTTGCACAAGACCTGCCGGACTATATCGACAATCTTGCAGCGATGAATTATCGCAACCCGACCATGATCAAGGATGGAGGAGTGCTGGTTGTCGGCGCATCAGCAACCGGAATACAGCTGGCAATGGAAATTCAGGCTTCTGGTCGACAAGTCACAGTTTCGACAGGTGAGCACGTCCGTGTGCCGCGCGTTTATCGAGGGCACGATATCAAGTGGTGGATGGACCGAACAGGCGTACTGGACATGCGCTACGACGAAGTGGATGACGTCAATCGCGCACGCCGAGTCGCTTCACTGCAGTTGGTCGGAACACCCGAACGGGCAACGCTCGATCTAAATGCTCTTCAAGCAGCAGGCGTAGAGGTCGCTGGAAGATTGGCTGCGATACGGGATGGTCGTGCGCTTTTTTCAGGGGGACTACCCAATCAGTGTGCACTAGCAGACCTCAAAATGAACCGCCTGCTCCAATCCATTGACGAGTGGGCAGTTAGCAACAAGTTTAGTGATTGCGCGCCGAGCGAGCGGTTTAAACCTACACGCGTCCCAACGCCCCCCCTGCTAAGTATGGACCTCGCAGAGAGAGGAATTCGCACCATTATTTGGGCAACAGGGTATTACCCGGATTACTCCTGGCTTACCCTCCCCGTATTCGATCGCAAAGGCCGCATTCGTCACGACGGCGGAATTGGCGTCATGTCGGGTCTTTACGTCTTAGGACTTCCATTCTTACGCCGAAGAAAGTCATCGCTCATCGATGGAGCGGCGGACGATACCCACGACCTTGCCACCCATTTGGAACAACACCTGCGCGCCGTTGCAGCGTAGAAATCAAGCGAAAGACCAGGTCGCTTCATGCGCCGCGTACTCTTCGCACTGTCTGGCTTTTGTCTGGCCAATGCCCGCGATGTGCTGCAGCCTGTTCAAGTTAAGCGAACGCACAGCCCGGTTTGGCGAGCTTTTTTGCTCGCTGGCGATCAACGACTTTATTGTGAATTTGTTTTCGGGTCGCAGAAAGTTCCAATCCGAATCACAGCGGTTCGCGCGAAAAGGGGAGTCCCATGCGATCCGATCAAACGCGAACGCGCTCTGATTCGTGCCAACTTAAACCGCTAGTCCGGTTGCAATGAGGCGATTGACCGTTTGTGCAAACTCGGACGGATTATCCGGGATCTCGCCATCTAAAATCTGTGCCTGACCGAGTAGAACGAGAGATATATCGCGGGCTAATTCTTTATGTGAGGCATGACGGTCGGCAATAACCTTAACTAGCGGATGTTTCATGTTCAGTTCCAGTACTGGCTTCACTGCTTGATCCGTCTGAGAGCGAGAGAGGATCCGGTCCAGCTTGCGATCAGGACCACTGGCTTCCGCAACGAGACAGGCTGGACTATCGACCAGCCGTCGAGACGCGCGGACATCCGAAACGTGCTCTTTCAGCGCTGACCGCACGGAGGCCAGGACCAGTGCCTCGTCAATGACCGTTGATGATGGTGTGTCGGCTTTCCCCTCATCATCACTTTCTTCCAGACGGGGAATACTGCCAAACTCAATGTCTCCCTGACTGAGTGACTGGAACGACTTGTCCTGAAATGACGGTGCAATTGCTGTCCAGAATGGATCCACATTGTCCATCAACAAAAGAACCTCTATGCCATGCGCGCGTGCCGCTTCCAATCGCGGGTTGGACTGCATCTGCGAAAGACTGTCACCAATCAAGTAATAGATTCTTTCCTGGTTTGGCCGCATGTCAGCAATATAATCGGTCAGACTCCTCAAACCGTCACCGCGCGTACTGGCAAAGAGAGAAAGCGAGAGAAGTTTCTCGCGTCTACCCGCGTCTTCGTAAATACCTTCCTTTAGGACCGGGCCAAATGAATTCCACACTTTCAAATATTCTTCAGAATTGTTTTTCGCAAAACGCTCAAGTTCAGTCACAACCCTATTCGCAACAGCTGACCGGATCGCCTCGACCTGAGGGTTCTTCTGTAACATTTCGCGTGAGATATTGAGCGGAAGATCTTCACTATCAATGACGCCCCGCACAAATCGGAGGAAAGGCGGCAAGAGGTCAACGTCGTCAGCTATAAAAACGCGACGGACGTAAAGCTTTACGCGACCTTTCCTCTCTTGATCAAACAAATCAAACGGACGATCGGTTGGAACGAACAGCAAAACGGCATAAGCCTGCCGACCTTCTGCTTGATAGTGGATCGTAAGTGCCGGACTATCGTAACCGTGCGACAGAGATTTGTAGGCATCAACGTACTCGGTCTCGGCGACATCGCTTTTGCTACGTTGCCAGATGGCGCTCGCAGTATTTATCTGGCGTTTCTGTTCGCCGGTAGGCGCGACCATGATCGGAAATTGAATGTGGTTCGAGTAGAGTTTAACAATGCGTTCGATAGTCCCGGCTTGAAGATACTCATATGCACTCTGCTTTAGACGCAGTGTCACCTTTGTGCCGCGTAAAACCGCATCTGATTGTTCCGGCGACGCCCGATCCACCTGGAACCCCGACTGCCCATCCGATCGCCAAATCCAGACTTCGTCACTGCCCGCACGTCGGCTTATCACCTCTGTAGAATCAGCCACCATGAACGCGGAGTAAAAGCCGACGCCAAATTGACCGATCAAAGACGTATTGCTTTGCGACGCCTTCAAACCTTCCACGAAAGCCTTGGTTCCCGACCTAGCGATCGTTCCGAGATTGGATATCAGTTCTTCGCGCGACATGCCAATGCCAGTATCTGAAATTGTCAGTGTCTTGGTTTGTTCATCCGGTGCAATCTCGACAGCCAGAGGAATTTCCTCGTTGAGAAGATCAGGATTTTGTGTCGCTTCATAACGCAACTTGTCACACGCATCCGATGCATTGGAGACCAATTCGCGAAGAAAGATCTCCGTATCGGAGTAAACCGCGTGCACCATCAAATTGAGAAGTTCTGCCACCTCGGCTTGAAATGGTTGTGATTCGTCGGATTTGCTTGCTGCGGTACTCATAGTTCCTTCATTCCAAACAGTGCAGGTTGATAGAGCTGAGCGAACTGTTCATGGAGTGCACGTGGAAACTGCCAACACTGGATTGCGGAGCCGTCTCCTAGACATATCTGCACACCAACGCTGTTGCTAACGCGTGCGAAGCCGCACGTCCAGTTACACGTGTTCATTGGCAGCGTCGCGCCAAAGAAAATGATAAAAAGGAATCAGAGCGGCTGTTGGTACGGGGCATTTTGGCACGCTATCGCCCAGCGACCCAGCTCATCAAATATGTAGAGTGACCACGGCTAAAAACCAACAACGGATCAAACAATAACATCGCAGCCCCCCGAATGAATTGGGACACTTAGGACCAGCTTTGAACCAACACGTCACGCCTCTCGGGTTTAGCCGACGGTCGATCAAGACCTATCAGATCCGTAGTAGCTCAGGTACCATTCAACAAATCGGTTTACACCTTCTGACACATTGACTTGGGGCTGATAACCGACAGATCGCGTCAGTGCGGTGATGTCCGCACACGTGTCCGGAACATCCCCGGCTTGCAGCGACAGGAATGTCTTTTTTCCGGTGCGACCGAGCGCATCTTCCAACGCGCTTACATAATCCAGCAAATTCACCGGGGAGCTATTTCCAATATTGAAAATCCGAAATGGTGCGTTCGATGTGGCTGGGTCTGGTGCGCCGCTCTGCCAATTCGGGTTCGCAGCCGCCACGTTGTCTGACGCCAGAACAACCCCTGCCACGATATCGTCGATATAAGTAAAGTCGCGCGTGTGATTTCCATGGTTGTAGAGTTTGATCGGTTGGTCGTTGAGGATTGCGCGCGTAAACTGAAAGAGTGCCATATCGGGTCGCCCCCAAGGACCGTAAACCGTAAAGAACCGTAGTCCCGTTGTTGGTATAGAAAATAGGTGGCTATAAGCATGTGCCATGAGCTCATTGGCACGTTTCGTAGCCGCATAAAATTGAAGAGGATGATCCGTGGAATCTCGCTCCGAAAAAGGTAACTTCGTATTGGCGCCATATACCGAAGACGTCGATGCGTATGTCAGGTGCGGAACTTGAGCATACCGGCAGGCCTCAAGCACATTAGTAAATGCTACAATGTTTGATTGAACATAGTCTTGCGGACATTCCAGACTATGGCGCACGCCAGCCTGTGCCGCAAGATGGATGACGCGGTCGAAAGACATATCATCAAACAATGCCGTAACCGCGTCTGCATCTGCGAGGTCCATGAGCTGAAATTGCCAATGTCCCTGGGAAGTGAAATCCAGACGGTCTAGGACTTTCAACCGAGCACGTTTCAGCTGCGGGTCGTAGTAAGCGTTGACGTTGTCGACCCCCATAACCCAATCGCCGCGCTCAATCAGACGCTTTGCGACATGAAACCCGATAAACCCAGCCGAGCCAGTCACCAATATCTTCATTCCCTGAAACTCCGCATAGCAGCCAACTTGTCTCGTGTCTGAGCGATTGTCCCAAGTGGATCTTGTCTACGCCCGACTGCAGGACCGTCGTGATCCAGCCGCCAGCAATTTTGGCTTTCGAATTACCTTGGGTCTGCCTGCTGGTGAACAGACCGCTTGGCTTAGAAGTCAAGGCCACGCCGTTGCCAAAACCGTCTATCAAAAGCCGATATCTGGACCACACCGAAAACAGTGATTCCAAAGCAGGTCTCTCGTCGGACCCGATTCGATACGGTCAAGCCACTGCTCTCGCAAATGGAGCGCAGGATCAGCCACTATGGAAAAATGGTGGGGCCCTATCTCAAATTGAATTTCACAACTCCCAACCAAGTAGATCATGGAGTTCGCAAGGTGCGAGCATTTACTTAACCTCGTCCACGGTACGGCGCCACACCCTGATCCGGCAACCAAATCTGTTTGGGACAAGTCCCATCTTGCCAAAAGACGTCTATTGGCATCCCTCCGCGCGGATACCAATATCCTCCCAATCGAATGAAATGAGGATCCAGAAGCGATTTCAGTTTCTTTCCTATGACGACAGTGCAATCTTCATGAAACGCCCCATGATTGCGGAAAGATCCGAGATACAACTTGAGTGATTTCGATTCAACCAGCCAGCGATGAGGCACAAAATCTATGACGATGTGCGCGAAGTCTGGCTGGCCTGTAACCGGGCAAAGAGATGTGAATTCTGGGGCAGTGAACCGAACGGAATAGAGCGAATCCGCATGCGGATTGGGTATCCGATCAAGCTCGAACGTCTCCGGAGATATCGGAGACTCGATCGGTTGGCCCAAATATCTTGGTCGTTCCGGATCAGCGTTCATCTCAGTTGGTCCATCGTTCGACCACCGCCATTGCTTCGGAGAGAACTGCACTCTGACCAATAAGTCTATCGTCAGGCGGGCACCACTCCAAGCCTAGCATCTCGTCTACGCAACAAGGTTATGAGCGGCAGTGCCAGCAGGACCATCCAGGATTTTCCGACGATTTGCCCCAAAAGGAACTCGAGGCTCCCAAAAGCAAGATACAAAAACAGTATGCTGTCCACAACCAACCCAACAAAACTACTGGCTGCGACGGCCGCTATTAGTCGACGCCTCTGCAGCGGAGTATAGACCAAGAGATCGGCAAATTCTGACACGAGAAATGCCGCAGCTGAGGCGACAACCAATTGAGCCGGCGCAAAAAAAGCGGACAATCCCGCACCAGCCAGGATTGCTGCGACGGTCCACTTCAAGCCTAGCCTACGTTGAACGAGGTCGCGCAGTACCAAAGCCAGACCAATCATCAGAACGCCTGTGGGTGCGCTGATGCCTGGAGCCACAGGAATGATACAGGGCCCATCGGGTACACAAGTCGTTCCCACGTTGAGGATCAACCAGTTCGCGGCTGGGATGCAAAGCATGTATGCGACTAAATATGCGATACCCTCGCGCGCCTTCACGGTTCCGGCTTCCTTTGCCACTGCAAGAACTGATCGTTCAGAGAAACTGAACAAAAGAGCGCTCTCATACTCTAGGGACCTCACCGCCGGCAAGACCTCACCAAGGTCGAAACGCCGCAATCATCTACTGCAAAGCAAGGGTCTCAACGGACATCCAACGGGCGGTCAAATTTTCTTCAGCACAGAGCAGGGTGCCAATCTAGAAGCAGGTACACAGACCAGTCGGCTCAGTCAATAGGTCAGGACTGCTCTTATAGCAACAAGCTCTGCGGTTGGATCAGACCATGCCTCAAAAGACTGGCCCGCGCGGCGATACCACTGCCTGGCATTGGCTTCGTCACCTTCAATCTTATGAAGGACTGCGTGCAGCCAGTCCGCCGTCGGGTTACCCTCCAGTTGCTGGCATGCGGAGTGAGCGGCTTCCCAATTGCCTGCCAAGGCACACTCTACTGCTGCGGACAACGCATCACGGTCAGTCATGCTCCATACACCCGTAAACGCACCCGTAAACACTCACTTCTGCCCCCTTCCGCAGTCGCGGTAAGAGAAGCGGTCCTCACTCAACGACATGGTCCCCTACCAAGCGACAATTAGGTCGTCACCGTCAAGGGGCCTTCCGGGTAAGATCATTCCGAGCTACAACCCGCTTCAACCAGTAGTAGGTAGGGTACACTTTTATGACGGCGATCGTAGATATCATCGGTCGAGAAATCCTCGACAGCCGTGGAAACCCGACTGTTGAAGTCGATGTCATTCTTGAAGATGGATCATTGGGACGTGCGGCAGTTCCATCAGGTGCGTCTACGGGCGCATATGAAGCGGTCGAACTGAGAGACGGGAACAACGATCGGTTCTTGGGCAAGGGCGTCGAGACGGCGGTTGCGTCAATCAATGGCGAGATTTTTGATGCCCTGCAGGGAATGGACGCAGAAGACCAGCGTCGCGTGGACCTCTCCTTGATTGCTTTGGATGGGACAGACAATAAAGGCCGCCTGGGCGCGAACGCGTTGCTCGGCACTTCGATGGCGACCGCAAAAGCAGCTTCAGAGTCGTATGGTATGGCTCTCTATCGATATTTGGGCGGGGCCGGCGCGCACCTCATGCCCGTGCCAATGATGAACATTGTCAATGGCGGCGCTCATGCCGACAATCCAATTGACATACAAGAGTTCATGATTATGCCGATTGCCGTGCAGTCATGCAGGGATGCGATCCGGGTTGGGTCTGAAGTTTTTCATACGTTGCGAAAAAAGCTTCAAGCGGCGGGTCACAATACAAATGTCGGTGATGAGGGAGGATTCGCTCCAGCACTGAACTCCACTTCCGAAGCGATCGAATTTGTCGTAGCCTCGATTGCAGATGCCGGCTATGCCCCGGGAACAGATGTCGTCCTTGCACTGGACTGTGCCGCGACAGAGTTTTTTAAAGATGGCAAATATGAACTCGCGGGCGAAAAGCGGTCACTGACTAGCGCAGAAATGGCGATGTATCTTGCCGAACTGGTCGATCGCTATCCAATCGTTTCGATCGAAGATGGTATGGCAGAGGACGACTGGGAAGGCTGGGCCGCACTCACCGAGATGCTCGGCCATCGCTGTCAACTGGTCGGGGATGATCTTTTTGTCACAAATTCTAGCCGCCTTTTGCGAGGTCTCGAAAAGTCCGTCGCAAATTCAATCCTCGTCAAGGTCAATCAGATTGGCACTCTGACCGAGACATTGGAAGCTGTATCACTGGCACAGCGCCATCACTATACGGCCGTAATCTCTCACCGTTCTGGTGAGACGGAAGATACAACAATCGCGGATCTGGCCGTAGCGACCAGCGCCGGTCAAATCAAGACCGGATCACTGTCGCGATCCGATCGTCTGGCCAAGTACAACCAACTTATTCGCATCGAAGAAGACTTGGGCGACGCAGCACGATATGCCGGTGCGAGCGTTCTGAGAGGCGGATATACCAATCCCTCTTGATAGCAAATAAACGAACAAGCGCAGCACTCACTTTACGGCCTGTTAATGACATCATGATAGGTCAACATAGTCCCTGTTGGACACCAGAATGTGTTGCGTATGGCCAGAATAGATCGAAGAAATAAGAGTCGGATGCAGCCAACGCTAGTGTTGCTTTGTTGCCTATGTTTGACCGCTTATTTCACACATCACACTTTCTATGGTACCCACGGTCTCGAGGCGCGAGAAAAACTGATGGCCCGAGCAGCAGTGCTGACCACGGACATCAGTAGGCTTGAGACCGTGCGGGCCAATTTGGTGCGAGACATTGCGTTACTCAAACACCATCCTCCCAGCTCGGATATTGTTGAGGAGATAGCGCGCAAAGATCTCGGATTGGCATACGCGAACGATGTCATACTGCTGCGCAATCCCAGAATGCGCTAGCCGACACCACCGACTTCAGGTCAGTTTCTCAGTGGCACTCAGGTGACTGCGCCAGTGCCATAACCCTTGAGCCCCCGCCCCAGAAGCGAACATCAAGGGTCACACAGACGATGTGTCAAGAAACGCACTCCTCCAAACACCCGCATAGCACTTGCAAGTCAGCGCACGCATGTGGGCGCATTGATGGGCGGAGACAATCGGCTGAAGTGACCGGATGGCCGGCGTGTTCGGAGCATCAACAACCACCATCCGCCAAATGACAAAAAATGTTGACCTTTCGATGAGGCAAACAGGTTGGACATCGAGGATTGGCTCGCTGGGCAAGTACAACTAAATGCCCTCGACTCATCAAATTACGCATGTGTAGGCCCAACCAAAGACCGACGAGTGAGACCAGGTGATGGAAGAATTGTCGACACGCCGACTGTCTACTGATTGGCTCTGCTGCACCAGATCGTCTCTCCCGAAGTCCTGACGCTCGAATATTTTAAGCTCAGGAGCTGTCTCCGCATTACTGTTGCCGGAGAGCAACGGAAACGAGAATAAATCGC
>JBPCWA010000367.1:0-4792 GCA_051009975.1 Hyphomicrobiaceae bacterium | reverse complement strand
CGTTGCGCGTCGTCGAGAAAATTAGAATCGAGAATCTGCAGGAACTTGCGGCACGGGCAGGCGTGGCGACGGGGCAGGTCGTGGTGGGAGATCTTGTTGGTGAAAGCAGCAGAGAGAAAGGCGCCGTTGCTGGTGACACACCAAACCTAGCTGCGCGTCTACAGGAATTGGCCGATCCCGGCACCCTAATGATTGCGGAAACCACACACCGTCTGGTCCGCACGGCATTCGATACGGAGCGAATTGGCCCGGCAGTGCTCAAAGGCCTGCAGCGCAAAGTCGAAATATTCCGCGTCGTCCGCGAGCGCCACGTCGACAGCCGCTACGAGGCAGCGCAAGGCGATACAAACGTGCCCTTGGTTGGGCGTTTCCACGAATTCGGGATGCTCTCAGAACGATGGGCTCTGGCGCAGGCGGGACAAGGACAGGTGGTTCTCATATCCGGGGAGCCCGGTATCGGGAAGTCGAGACTGGTCGAAGCATTTTGTGACAGTCTGGAAATCCCTGAAGACCAACTCGTTCGGATGCAGTGTTCTCCGTACCTGCGGGATAGCGCCTATCACCCGCTTATAGAACGCCTTTCACGTGCTGCAGGGTTTTCCCCGGCTGATCCCGCATCAGAAAGACTAAGAAAGCTTGAGAGCCTGCTCGACGAGGGAGGCGCAGAGCTTACCGAAATCATACCTGTTTATGCTGAATTGTTGTCAATCGCTCTCGATGAGCGCTACCGAGAACTCCAATTGCAACCGCAAGCACTACGGGATCTCACTCTCAAAACATTGGTGGAACGATTTGAGACGGTTTCGAGACGTGGGCCGGCATTTTTTGTTCTTGAAGATGCCCATTGGATTGATCCATCAACTCAGGAACTTCTTGAGCGTCTTCTGCCCCACACTCAGACCATGCCGGCGCTTCTCGTGATCACACACAGGCCTGAATGGTCAAGTGACTGGGCCGCTGCCTATTCGAACTGCACCTCGATTTCGATTGGCCGAATTCGACGTGACCAGGTGCAAGAACTCATCGAGGCAGTCACAGAGGAGGCCTGGAATGATACATTGATTGATGAAATCATCGAACGAACGGATGGCGTGCCACTGTTTGTCGTCGAACTTGCTCGAGCGATCGCTGAGGCGGGAAGCTCAGCAACTGACGGTCGCGAAATAATCCCTGCAACCTTGCAGGGATCGCTGATGGCTAGGCTTGATTACTTGCCGGCTGATCTAAAATCGATCGCGCAGACGGCCTCGATCATTGGCCGCGACTTTGATGGCGATTTGCTTGCAAAGATTGTGGGGGTCGATCGAAGTGCGATGCGCGATGCAATCAGTCGGCTCCAGCAATCACAGATCATCGTCAGGAGCCCCGTATCCGCAGAGGCTTTTACCTTTCGTCACGCTCTTATCCAAGACGCAGCTTACCAATCTTTGCTGACGTCGCGGCGGCGCGCTTATCATGACATCATCGCAGAGACGTTAGTTGCAGACTATCCGGATATCTCGGAAACACAGCCGGAGTTGGTCGCGCGTCACTTTATGGAAGCAGACCGACCTGACGATGCGCTGCCCTTGTGGAAACTGGCTGCCAAACGTGCTCTCGCTCGGTCCGCGAATTCTGAAGCCGTTAGGCACAGCGAGCACGCATTCGAGTGCGCGCAAAAGCTCAGTGACTCGACCGCTCGTTCAGCTGAATTACTTGCGACGGAGCTGCTGAGAAGTAATGCGCTTATGGATTCCGGCCAATTAGCTCCCGCCATGGCCGCCTTTCTCAGAGCGGTCGAGCAAGCCCGTGACCTCGAAGACGGAGTATCGTTTGCCGAAGCAGTAACAGGGTTTGATGAGGCTCGGTTTTTAGCAAATGAGCATGATGATGCATCGGTTGAATTATTGGAAGAAGCGTTGGCAATGGCGGAACGCTCTGACGGCCGCGTTCGATCGCAGCTCATGGGCCGGCTTGCCCGATGTTTTCTATTGATGGGCAACTATGAACAGGCACGCTCGTACAACGATCAGGCGGTAGAGCTCGTCAGACGACTCAATGATCCGGATGCCCTGTTTCATGTTCTGGTGAATGACTTCCTCACGCCAACGGAAGGACGGTCCAAGTCCGATTCAGACCGTCTACGTGCATTGGTTGAGGAAATTCTTGTTGCATCCGATCGTCTTGGCCAGGCAGAGCCGCGTGGTCGCGCACTTAGTTGCCGAGCGTATTTTTGCGCGGAAGAAGCGGATCGCGATGGGCTGAACAAGGCAATTGCCGATCTAGCCCAAACTGGTGAACAGCGTGAAATGATGCATCTTCAGTGGATTGCTGGGCATGGACAAGCGATGCTTGCTATTCTCGATGGTGACTTCGCGAATGCCGAAAAACTGGCTGAAGCAGCTTTCGAGATTGGGCAACAAACCCATGGCCTGGCTGCAGATGGCGTATATGGTATCCAGATGTTCACGATCCGCAGAGAGCAGGGGCGGCTAAACGAAGTTGCACCAGTGATCAAGAAGCTCCTCGACGACAATCCGAAACAAGCGGAGTGGAAACCCGGTTTTGCGCTCGTTGCCTGTGATCTCGGGTTCACTGAACCGGCTGGTCGGATGCTGTCCGAATTAGCGGAGACAGGCTTTAGTTTTCCATTGGATGCAAAGCGGACCATAACTTTGGCCTATCTCGCGGAAATCTGTGCAAGTCTTGACGAGGCAAAATATGCGGAAGGCCTCTATGAACTAGTTAGACCTTATCGGCATATGACCATTACCGCTGGCGTAATGACGGTTTGCTATGGTTCGGCTGGCAGATTTCTTGGGCAACTAGCGACAGTACTTGGCGATTGGGACCGCGCTGAGGAGCATTTCGAAACCGCACTTGCGATGAACAAGGAGATGGGTGCTTGGCCATGGCTCGCGCACGGCCAACACGCGTATGCAACGATGTTGCAGAAGCGTTCGCGAACTGGCGACGCCGATAAGACGCAGAGTCTATTGGAACAAGCTCAAGAGACTGCAAATCGGATGGGAATGGCGGCCTTACAGGCCAAACTCAAACGCCGCTTGCACTAAGAACGTGGGTGTGCATCCTACTGGTGAGTTGCCGAATTCACGATTTGCGCGACTACATTGCGGAGGAACCAGTCGATGCCGCGTTTCATAATTGAGCGGAATTTTGCGCAGAAGCTTGAGTTGACTAAGGAAGCAAACGATAAGGTCGAGCAGATCAATGACGAAGAGAACGTCAAGTGGATCTTCTCGTTCCTGAGTGCTGACAAGAAGAAGACGTACTGTCTTTACGAAGCGCCGAACGCTGAAGCAATTCGCCGTGCGGCGCAGCGGGCAAATATACCAGCAGATGCCGTTGTTGAAGTAGACGAAGTTCGCCCCGAGATGTTCGCCTAGCGTTCGCTTCAGCAAACTCGGAGTTGAGCGGGCCGATCGCCCGCTCTATCCAACACTGATGCAAAGTCAGGCAGCAGGTGCGATGTTTTGATTCACCCTGAATAGGTTTTCTGGGTCGTACTTCTTTTTCACTTCGGCCAGGCGCTGATAGTTGCCCTGATACGATGCCATCACACGATTATCGTCCTCATCGTCCATCATGAAATTGACGTAAGCACCTTCAAGGTTGAATTTGTGGATCGCTTTCCAATAGGAGCGTCCCCACCGCTTCAACTCTGGCGCTTTCTCCGGTGCTGCATCGATCGCTGCTATGACCATAGACCATCGGGCATCTCGCGTGCTCCATGCCGTATTGGTGCTTGCAACGCGATGTACGGCGCCATCAATCGGGTAGAGGTGCATCAATGAAAGTTCACTCGGTGCCTCACTGATCCGAGAGATATGCGTTTCGATTGCTTCCGCGCTCAGCTCCTGCACGAAGTCGCCTTTCCAGTACCATTGCAGCCCCTTCGGCAGTAACGGATCAAAAAGGGACTGTATTGCTGGGAACGGCATTTCCCCCATCCAATTCAAGATTGGTTCTGGCAATTGGTCTAAAAGCGGTGCCAGCGCTGATCGGCCGTCTGCTTCGGGGCCGTTATAGCATGAGATCACAGCGCAGATCTTTTTGCCCCAGTGCTCTGAAGGAAATGGCTCGCCCGAAGGTACCGTTTTCAACCCAACAAACGCTCCGAGTTCCTCAGGCGCACCTCCAATGAAGTCGCGGTACTTCTGCATGACCTCACGGGCGTCTGCGAGTTCCCAAAAAATAGGACCTGCGAATACAGTGCTGACGGGGTGCGCCTTAAATACGAAGCTTGTTATGACACCAAAGTTGCCGCCGCCACCGCGGATGGCCCAGAATAGATCCGTGTTTGATTCTTCGTTGGCGGTGACAAAGTCTCCATTAGCTAAAACCACATCTGCCTCGATCAGGTTGTCGATCGTCAACCCATGCTGACGTGTCAGGTAACCTGTACCTCCACCGAGCGTTAATCCGGCGATGCCAGTCGTGGATACGATGCCAGCCGGCACTGCCAAGCCAAAAGCGTGCGTCGCATGATCAACATCTCCCTGTGTACATCCAGCCTCAACTTGGACCGTCGCCGCTTCTGCGTTTACACGCACGCCATTCATCATGGAGAGATCAATGACCAATCCACCATCACAACTGCCGAGGCCTGGGCCGTTGTGTCCGCCCCCACGAATGGCAACTAGTAGGTCGTTTTCGCGGCCAAAATTGACAGCCGTCATTACGTCGGCAACGTTGGTGCAACGTGCAATCATCTTTGGGCGTTTATTGATCATCCCGTTATAGAGTTTGCAGTCCTCCTCGTAGGAGGCATCGCTTGGCGTAATGAGTTCAC
>JBPCWA010000366.1:0-2772 GCA_051009975.1 Hyphomicrobiaceae bacterium | reverse complement strand
GCCTCTTCTGCAAGGCGGCGCTTCATGGCGTTGTCACGAAAAACAACCAGAGAACGGCTCATGTCGGAAATTTCGTCGTCACTCTTTCCGATTGAAATCGGTGTTTCAAGGCGACCGTCAGAAATTGCCAGCATTGTGGACGTCAGCTCCCTAAGGCGGCGCACTATTCCGCGCGCGACGAACAACCAGGCAATCAGGACCACAGCCAGAAAACACACAATCGCGATGCCGACGACCGAGATCTTCCCGCTTGCGACCTCATGCAACGTATCAGTTGTTGCCGCCGCGGCTGCCCGTTTGGCCTCCACGACAAAGGTAGCAGCAAGCTGACTTAGCTCGCTCGCCAGTCGCTGACTATCCTCGAGATAGTAAGCCATTTCCGTGTGTGCGAGCAATTCTCTCCTACGCGTGTCGATGATAGATTGCTTGCCGCTACCGTAGCGAGCAACAGCATCAGCTGCGGACTGGAACTCCGGACGATCAACGGAAGTGCGGACGCTTGCTAGCAGGTGCCTCAATCGCTGGCGCAGGCCCAGATATCGCTTTTGCAAGGGTAAAATGTCACCAACTGAAATGGCGGTAGCCGCCTGATTAAGCAGCCCGAAAAGTTGGTTGACGCCGGACCGAATGAGTAGCATCGTTTCCAACTCGCGCACCCCGTCGCGAGTCCGGTCAATCATCCCGCGCCCCTCTAGGGCCAACCGAGTCGCAGTATTCAATATACTTTCATCGACACTTGCTATTGAGCGGCCATTCACCTCTGCAAATTTCTGCTGTAGCGCATCCAAGCGCTGCAAACTGGCACTCTGCTTTGCTCGCAAGAGCTCCAAATCCGAATTGGTCCGCCGCAGGATCTGGCCTCTAATGTCGAATATTCCGCCGCGGCCCGTTGTTGCCGCAATAATGTTCTGCGATACGTCTCTAAGCTGCCGCGAGGTCTCTGAATCATTGATCTGGTTAAACGCGTTCTTTATCCGCGAAATCGGCATTACATTTGCCGAAATCAACCCAAAATACTTTGCAGGATCCGTCGTTGATGCGGCCTGGTAACTGGAGGCTATCAATAGGTTGATATTGGACTCGATTTCGAGGGCGGCACGTAGGGCGTCAAAGCTATCATCTATGAGTGAACTGATTCCCGCCGTACCGTCCGCAACGCTACGGCGCGCAGACTTGATCATTGCATCGCGCGCTACTTGCACGAGTGGGTCGACGACATCGACAAATTTACGATGGGCATTCGTTGCCTCGCTTAGCAGCTGTCGCCGTTTTTCATTTTCTGCAAGGTCTAGCTTGGCAGCCATAAAAAGCTGCGAGAGATTTTCGCGCATTTGGAACAAAATGACCTTAATCTGGTCGAGCTGCGCAACTTCTGAGGAGTCTGGTCGGACTACTACAAATGTAGCCAGCCGGGCGTCAATTGCATCCAGAAGCGCCAGCGTTTCAGATTTTCGCTCCGTTAGCTCCGCAACGTTCTGGGCCCGACCGAAACGAGGGATCGACACCGAGAGGAGCGTGCTCTCCTGCGCCAGCTGAAAAGATCGCTCCATACCCGGAACGCTTTGGTCTGCAATGATAGTCGTATTGAAACTCACTTGATCAAATAGGAGCCAAGCGACGACGGCTGCAAGAAACGTCAATCCGGCGATTGCGCTGAACGCAAGAAACAGTTTCGAGCCAATATCGAACCGGCTCAACAAACTGCGATGAGGTGGCTGATCCACGCCAAATTACCCAACTCTCTACCACGCTCCACGAAATTCGGTTAGTGCGAACTTGGGCGACGCGGCACCATTCACAATTCCTGCCGATGACCACTCTGCGCTAGCGCCGGTAAGCGCGAGTTGCGTTGTTCGCCACCATCTTGATGTTCGCCATTGTCACACTCGGATCGCGATGAACGCCACGAAGCAGGCGTCCTAACTCGTGAGGAATAACACCATTGGACAGCTCCGGCCATACTGGCACATCCGGTTCCGAACCCATAAATTCCTCGATCGTCTGGCGGACCGCCGCAAAGTGGCGCGTCGTTCCCGGACCGACACCTGCCGCCTGCTTGATGCGTTGATCTTCGAACGCGGACGCCCGAGTCGGACTGGCTCCCCCACCTAGGAGCGATGCGCGAGTCTGGACGTCGGCACTCGTTGCCCACTGCAGGAATATCCACGCTGCATCGAGATTGCTACCGTAGCGTGATAGCGAAAGCACGCTGCCGCCTTGATGGCCAGTGTTCGGAATTTCGCCGTAGCCACAGTCCTCGGGCCTGCGAAGCGTTTTCGCTCTTGGCGGAGGTGCTGCCTCCATCAAGCCGACAACTCGCGATTGGCTGGAGTCATCCAGAGATGGAAAGAATTCCCCCCAGGTCAGCGTGATACCAGCCAATCCCATCAAAACCGATTGAATCTGCCCGTCCCAGGTCCATTCCGTTACGTGCGGTGGCATACTTTCCTTAAGCCGCAGCATGTAACGCAGGCCCTCCAGGCCGTACTCGTCACCTCCGACAAAGAGTCCATCGGCGTCAAAAATCGACCCGCCGTGAGCCCAAAGCCACGCCGTCCATTCGCAATTAAGACTGTAGTGATCGGCGCGCATTTGCCCCGTCGAACCGTAGAGCATGGGCGCTCTGGCGGCGTGAATTGCCTCGACCACCGCGATGTATTCATCCATGGTCTGGGGCACAGACAAGCCCAAATCGTCGAGAACGTCGCGACGGTAAAACATTGTAAAGATTGGAATATCAAAGGGGACGCCGACGAGACGACCATTGTGTGT
>JBPCWA010000365.1:0-2853 GCA_051009975.1 Hyphomicrobiaceae bacterium | reverse complement strand
TTGTCGTGCCGGTTGGTACCGGGTGGTTAGATCCGGGAGGGCATGACACCTATGAGTATATGCTGTCAGGTGATGTTGCCACCGTTGCCGTGCAATACTCTTATCTGACGAGCGGTCTGTCACTTTTAGCCCATCCTGAGTTTGGAATCGAGCAGGCGCGCTCCCTCTTCAAGGTTATCTATGCTCACTGGTCTAAGCTTCCGCGAGAATCGCGTCCAAAGTTCTATGTTCATGGGTTGAGCCAGGGTGCGTTCAATTCACAAGAGACGCTCCCGCTGCTTGACATTTTTGCTGATCCGATTGACGGCGCACTGTGGACCGGGTCGCCATTCTTTGCGCCTATTTGGCAGCAGGTACGAACGGGACGACAGCCAGATAGTCCCGCGTGGTTGCCGCGCTACGGCAACGGATCACTGGTACGCGTATCATTGCAAAATGGGAAGGGCCTGCAGGAAGGTGCGGCGTGGGGGCCGATACGGCTTGTGCTCTTGAACTACGGCAGTGATCCGATGGTCGCGTTTACTTTCAGTGATGTCTTGAGTTATCCGGACTGGCTTCGTCAGCCGCGACCCCATGATGTTTCGCCTCGCCTGAGATGGTTCCCTTTCGTGACGATGTTGCAGATCGCGATTGATATGTCGGTCTCATTGGATGTTCCGGGTTACGGACATTACTATATCGCGCGCGATTATATCGATGCCTGGGCGGAAGTGATGGCGCCGCCCGATTGGTCTGAGGAACGGGCAAGCCAGTTGAAAGCAGTTTTTGCAAAGCGCGGCTCCTCTTTCTGAAACGCGACGATTGAATTGTCGGTCACTGAGCAGGCTGCGAGATGCTGCGGCTCAAAGATCGCGAGCGTCGAGCAAGTCACCGATACCACGTTTGAGGGCTTCCTTCATCGGTTCTGCTGCTTCAAGAATTTCGACAGTGCTGTAGAAATCCATGCTTTGAAAGTTCTGGACTTTCGGTCGAAGGAGTAGATCGGGGTGGGCGCATTTTATCTTTTCCTTGACGATGGTTTGGAGAGCAATCTGGGTGGCTCCAACAAGGGCATCAACTGTGCCTGGTTGATCTTGACCGGGTTCGATTATGAAACCGGTGACGTCGACCGCGACGGTGAATTGGGCGAGGTCTGTCAGAACATCGAACGGGGTGGGGTTGACGAAGCCGCCATCGATAAGCAGGCGGCCATCCAATTCAATGGGCGAGAGAAGTGCTGGAAGTGCTGCGGATGCGCCGATCGCGGGGAGGAGTTTGCCGTGTTCAAGAACGACCTGTGATTGACTGCGAAAGTCGGTGGCGACGATGTGTAAGGGGATTGGAAGGTCTTCGAAGGTTTCTGGGACATTGTCGGGGAGGACGACGTCGAGCAAGCGTTCTGGTGAGATGATGGCGGAGCTTGAGAGTGAGAAAATCGAGAGCCAGGAACTTGCGTTGCCACTAAACAATCGCCGCAGGAGTTCTCGGCGACTTTCAAAGAGTTCGAGGGTATAGGTTCTTATTTCCTTGCCTGACATACCGCTCGCATAGCATGCGCCGATGATGGCTCCGATTGAGGTTCCGGCGATGACGGTTGGTCTGACGCCTAATTCGTCAAAACCTTCGAGGACGGGGATGTGGGCTATACCTTTAGCGGCGCCGCCGCCGAGGGCCAGCGCGATGGTTTTGTCATTCAGTTTCTGATCGCTCATTGGCCCAGCTTGTCTGATTGCGCGTGCCTGCTGCGAGGGTTGGAGAACGGTCATTCCTCCGCCAGCAATCAGTGCTTGGCAAAAGCGTCTTCGCTCCAACATGTGGCATCACCTCGACCCTTGGTTCGGAGAATTGGCGTCATCGGATTAAATCTATCAGGTCTTTTGCCGGCAGCAAGATTAGGGTGGGCGGACGCGTATATCAGGTGGCCGGCTCAAGCTCGTCGTCCAGAGGGCGATGGACGGCGGAATCTGATATATTTGGAGCTATTGGGGTGAAGCAGTGCTTCGCAAGCTTAACAAGATAATTGGAACAGTTTCAATCAGAGATCCGGGTAGTCAAGACCGAGTAAGGCGCCACAGCGCTCATGCTGCACCATTCGCGCCGGCGAGTGCGTTGCCAGCAAAACCGGTAGTGGCCGCCTGACGTCGGTGATCAGTATGGTCAGGAGGTTTACCCACCCTGCTCGGTCGAATCTTCCTTGAGGTCGAAACTTTCGGCGACCGTCGTAATTTGTGATTGGCCGCTCTGGTCGCGCGATCGCACTTTCATTGGCCGATCTTTGAATGTCTCGGACTGGAGCTTACTCAGCATTTGGTTCAAGACTGGACGCTGCCCGGCGGCGACGATTAACCAGGGATTGACACCACTTTTCCAATCGTCTCGCGAGAGACGGACCGGCTGATCAAGATTGGAAGAGAGACGGCGATCGACCTCGTCCGAGACCTGGGCCCAAAGTACGGTCGCGAGCGGTGCGACCTGCCCGCTATTATTGTCTTGTGCTTCGGCGGTCAGGAATTGGCCGGTTCCGATAGCGGGGAGAACGAGACCATTGAGATCAGAAAGTTTGATACCCTTGAATTCCTCAGTTTGCATGAGCACACGGACGACATCTCCCAGAGCGGCAGATGCGCGCTTTGCAATTGCGGCGCGGTCCTTCAATTCTTTTTTGGAAAGAGACGGTGTCTGATTCATTGTGGCGGACCTCCTTAATCGCTTGCAACTCCGCGGACCGTCACTTGCTCGCAGCACCGCAAGCTTTCAATCGGCTTTTTGTCAGCAGGGGGGGAGCCGCTGAAGCGTGTCGTTCGAAGTACCACTCTTTGTCGGTCCGGAGAAGACCGAACCGTCTCAAAGCCAATCCGGCTCACAGATTAATTC
>JBPCWA010000364.1:0-3040 GCA_051009975.1 Hyphomicrobiaceae bacterium | reverse complement strand
TCACAGAGCTACATGTTCACTCATTGGTCGACCGGATGTCACGACGCGGGGTCCTTGACGGTTAATCTCGCACCAGCGTTCGGCTCACGCGCCAAGCGCGGCTGACAATGCGTCATTGATGATCGTTGTCAGCGATTAGCGTCGCGTTAACCGGCTGTTTACCGAACTGGAGCAGTTTGCGCTCCACCCATTCGGGGGGGGGGGCTAAAGGCCATGTACATCGCGCGAGCGTTTGTGCGTGGCCTTGTTGGTTCGGCCAATCCGCACTAGCGATGTTGGCAACGACCCGATCCAGTGTTTTTGTGGTTTGACAGTCGTCCCATTATCCGCCCACGGCAAGACTGATGCGAGCTTGTCACGACCTCGCAAGAGTTGCATCGGCGCTCATGACAGTTTTGCGGAAAGGTGCTTATTGAACCCCTGCGCGCGTTTAGCGCTGCGGGGAGCTGAACGCGGATGAGCGGGCGTGCATTTGAAGTATCCGAATGCACGCCCGCTTTGCTATGACCATGCTGCGGGGAGGCATGGTCGGCTGCTCATTCAAGCTCAATTTCTGGCTTTTCTGAGACCTTCAGTGCGCTCAATTCTTGCACAAATGGTGCTCGGCTGGATCATATCTCGATGGCTGGCGGCAGCCGTCGGCGGCCATTGATGTCGCTTAGTGCGGTGTCAACGCCGGAGCAAACTTCGGCCAGCGCGCCGGAGAAAACGTCGGCAAACGAGGTGCCATTTCTGGCTCTGCTAGATTGTATTGTGACATGGCACCGGAGAGCACGACTCGCGCCCAGGTATTGGGATTGAGGATCGCGGCGTCACTGATGTCTGCTCCGACGTTATTAAAATATGCGTCGACGCCAGGGAGGCACGCCTGATGAATTGCCAAGTACGAGAAGGCGTTGGCGACTCTCAAACAAACTTGACTTTGCATTGAAGGCCCAAATCACCAATCCGCTTCGAAACTGAAACCGCAATCGCAGAGCAAATGTCTCTCCACTAAATACGGGGAGGCCCATAGGTGAGCCGAAACTTGATCAACCCGCGCCGAACAGTCTCATACGAAACGCCAAAGCCACGCTAAGCCTGCCCATCCTCGACATCTCGAAAGCTGAGAGGAAATCGAAAACACAGCCAGACGGCGTGCTGGATGATCTCAACCGGGAAGCGATGGCGGCGATAGCTGAGGTTACTCATCGCTCATAGATACCACATGAGATTAGCGCCCAGCGTTAGTGTGACAATACCCTTCGCCCGCCTGGGTTGTGTTTGCGCTTTGGTCAGCCCCCACTGGGTGCTCTGACGTGATTGTTAGTGCATCGTGGATTTGCAACAAAACAGCCTTCGCTTGCAGCAACGGATCCAGCACTCGTAATTCGGCTGGGGTATGCCTGGTGGCGCGAAGTCCCTGACGACGACATGCTTGCTGTTTACACAAGATTCTAGCGCATGTTCTCTCCGAGACCGCCGTCAGTGCCGGCTGCTGAAGCTAGGGCGCTGTGCGGGCTCGCGTTACGGGATTGTTGCAACCTAGTACGCAGCGGCATTGCTCCGTTGCGGTGAGCGTGATGTCCACACGATATACAACGTCGAGCATTAGTGCTGCCAATCTCACCGAGAAGTGCCTTACGGTCACTTTCTAGGTAGCACCTCGGGCAATAATGCCGATCCGGTTCACTTGCCAGTACCAACGCGCCATCCACCGTTGCGTACGTGGATTGTTCGCACAAATGCTCAATATGGTTGACCAGCTTTGTAATCACACACACGCCCGCTTTTAGATCGCGCTCCAATGTGACGTGCGTCTCTTCAATGGCTTGCAGTGCAGACTTCTCTTCACTGGTGCAAGTCGTCTCGCGCAGTTCGAGAAATTTCTTCCAAGCCTTCCCGGCGGCTGCAACACTATCCGTGATAGCTTTGGCGACAGAGTGGGCTTCGGCAACTTGATCTTGTGTAGTCATTCGAATTGCCCTCAATCGAATCGTCGATGATGGGACGGTAGGTCTCGATTGGGGCACTCAGTCGGCAGGGTTGAGGCAGTTATGTGGGCGCTGCCGCATTAAGATCTCTTGGTCGCAGAAGATCCACGACCACCCAATCTCAAGCCGCCGATGCCACCTCTTGCCGTCTCTCTATCGCCGCAGCTCGAATCCGGCGAAGTGTCCGACGGGATGAGATGACGCTAGGCGTTGAAGGTGTAGTAGATGGCTGCATGACTAAACAAGCCATGTTGATAACCCCTGCCGTCACCGTCTTTGAACTGGTGGCCTACTCTGTGCTGATGGGTTCCCCAAGCAAGCCCTCCAGAACGGCCTTAGAGACTCACTGGCGGCGATTTGGTGAGGTGATTCCAGAGAGAGAGGGCCCAATAAATAGGTCTCATTGACTCTCAGTGAGGCTGTGAATGGCCTGTGTCGGCTACTGAGGGGCAGGATGGTAGTGGCTGGCGGGGCATACAGACTACCTGGCAGTGACATGTCTGTTTTGGCGTTTATCGCGGACATTGAATTGCGGGGAAGCAATGTCCAGGATAGGGCAGATAGAGACTATGAATTTGTACTCGACATCTTCCCATCTGATGCGCTGGGTTGAGAAATCTCACGATACCAGCCTTTGATTTCCGAGAGCTGCGCATCTGATTTCAACTGGTCGGTTGCGGTAAAACCCGGAGCCTCGCTAATTGCAAAGCACATCAGCTTACGGAACTCAGGCACCCGAAAGTACACGGTGTGAATGAGTTCATTCCATGTGAGGTAATCGCTGATGTCAGCAGCTTTACCTTTTGACGCATCGGCCATCAAACTTGCGATTTTTCTTCGCAGATCAGGAATGGCCGCGGCCGCGGCCGTATCAGCGTTCTCGCTCAATTGCCGAGCAATTTGAACTGGTAGCACTGTTGAACAGCCTTCTCCAGCGAATGCCTCCGCCCCAGATCGATCAGCCGTGATGGCTCCGTCGTCATTTCCGTATGCCATTTGCTTGATATGAAATGACGCAAGGCGGTTCAGTCTTCTTGCAAGAAGATGGCTTATTAGCGCAGTTAGCC
>JBPCWA010000363.1:0-4503 GCA_051009975.1 Hyphomicrobiaceae bacterium | reverse complement strand
CTATTGTACGGCTGCGGCGGAGGGCTTGCTAGGTCGATTTATCCGAGTCTCTTTCGCCGCGCTCTCGAAGCATCGCCATCATGCCGTAAAAGGCCGTGATAGCTGCGAGTGCCAAAATGATCAAAGTGATGGGACGTAGAATCACAATTGACAACTCCCCCTGATGAATTGTGAGGGCCCGGGCCAGGTTCTGCTCGATGATCGGGCCCATTACAAACGCTAGTACGATGGGTACGACCGGTATATCAACCTTCTGGAATACATAGGCTAGTGCGCCAATGGCGAGTACCATCAGAACATGCGCCAAATAGTTGTTGTAAGCGTAGGCCCCCAAAAGAATGAGCAGCAGAACGAACGGGCCCATCAGTCGCCGCGGGACGCGTGCGATAGCCGCGAAAATGCTGGTCCCGAAAAAACCGACCAGCAACAATCCGAGATTAATCAAGATTAGGCCAGTGAAAACTGTCGCAATCAGATCCGGTGCTTCTGAGAATAAAAGCGGCCCAGGCACGACTCCCTTACTGATCAGAACGCCCAACAGAATTGCTGCGGCACCCGACCCTGGGATGCCTAACGCCAGAGAAGGCACTAGGGTTCCCGCTACGACTGCGTTATTTGCTGTCTCCGGCGCAGCTAACCCCTCTTCTACACCGGTGCCAAAATCGTTCGACCGTTTGGACCAGCGTTTTTCTTCACCGTAAGCAATAAGTGCACCGATCGAGGCGCCGGCCCCTGGTATGGCGCCAATTGCCGTACCGATCAAACTGCAGCGGATCCATGTTGGAACCAATCGCCGAGCGTCAGCCCGAGTAACGCGGTTGCGTTCTCTCTCCGCATCTCTTGACCCACCGATCACGGCTCGCGTTTCGACCGTTCTGCGATGATCAATCAGCAGACGATAGGCCTCTGGTCCGGCCAAAAAGCCGATAATGACGACCACCAATGGGATACCCTCCATCAGATAGGGCTGATCGAAAGAAAATCGGATACCACCAAAACCAGAACTACCGACAGTTGCGATCAGCAGGCCGATTCCGGTCGCAAGAAACCCTCTGGCCGCATCTCTGCCGAAAAAGCTTCCAATGATCGATAAACCAAACACTCCCAGGGCAAACATTTCTCCGGGGCCAAACATCAACCCGAAATACGCAAGAGATGTTCCCCCAAGTATAAATATTAGGGTACTTGTCATACCTCCGATCACGCCCGAATAAAGCGAAATCCGCAAAGCCCTTTTGGCGAGCCCTTTCTTGGCCATTTCATAACCGTCGAGCACCGTAACCGATTGCGCCGGCGTGCCCGGCGTGCGGATCAAAATTGCGGGTATAGACCCGCCGTACTCCGCCGCAGAATAGATTGCGAGAAAAAATAGAATGGCCTGGTCAGTTTGCATCGCAAAAGTCAATGGAAAAAGCAGCGCCAACGATTGCGAACTTCCGAATCCAGGAAGTGCGCCGAACAGCATGCCGAGAAAAACACCGACCAAGAGCGTCAATACCATGACGGGGGCCATGGTAGCCTGCATCGCGCCGAATAGATTGGAGATGATATCCATGTACTGCGACAACCAAAGCTATTGGATATAAAGCGGCAGAACTTTAAGGGGAAGTTGGACCTTTAGGCCCAGCCCAAAAGCGGCCCAAAGAATCAACGTCGTCATCACTGCCAATCCCGCGCCGACAGCAATAGCCCTCTTCCATGACAACTCGACGCGGAGCCTTGGAACCAGAAGTACCAGAAGAAAAGCGAAAGTCGCCAATTCAAAGCCAACTGGCTCCAAGAGCATGCCAAAGGCCAAGCCGATCATAACGACAGAAACGAACTCCGCAACGTGAAGTGGAAAACTACTGTCGTAGGGCGATCGATTGATTGAGGCCGCCAGGCTTCGCAACAATACGATTGCCCCCCAAAACAGTGAAAACCCGAGCACAAGCCGAGGAAAGAATGCATCACCCGGGTAGCCAGGCAATAGTGGCGGAGCCATATTGAAGGTTTCATACAACAAGTATGCAAAGCCGACCACAATGGCGAGTGTTACGAGAAACACAGCCGGTTGTTTCGATACGACCGTACCCACCTCTTGATCGTCACCACCGTCGCCTTTTGATGTCATACGATTTGCCAGTTGCTCAGCCGATGTTCGACAAGTAGACCACGTAGTTAAAAATGAGCGGTGAATTGTTACCTTCACCGCCATCTTGATGAGGCAACTATGGTTTGATGATCTTATGTTTGATCATGAATGCCCGCGCTTCATCTAAGCCGGAACGGAAATAGCTATCTAGTTTTTGGCGGTCACCATGAAACTCCGCAACAACATGCGGCTGTCGCGACAAGTACTCTTTGTAGGCTGCCGATAGAGTGACCGCCTTGAAAGCTGAAGCCAACGAGTTCATTGCTTCTTCAGGCGTACCCTTGCGAACCATGAAGCCTTGCCATTGATGAGGAATAGTGTATTTGGCACCCAGTTCAGTTATTGCGGGCACGTCCTTCCATTGAGGATCACCAAGCCGGGTCTCGTTGAGTAGAGCCAGCGGACAAATGGTTCCAGCCTTAATATGTGAATTCCATTTTCCCGGTTGAGCAAAGCCGACTCGTAAGTGCTTGCCGACAACATCTTTTACAACACCACCGGTCCCACGATAGGGAATGAACCGGACGTTGAGTCCCAAATCACTGTACAACGCAACGTGATGACGGTGATGGTTGGAGCCAACCTTGTTCGATCCCATCGCCAGTTTGCCTGGATTGGCTTTCGCATAATTGACGAGATCTTTCCACGACTTGATATCCGGATCATCGCAACGAACCGCGATGCCGTAAAGATGCTTCTCGACGCGACCGAGGAGCACGAAGTCATCAAATGTTTTCTGATAGTGAGGTAGGTTGAAATAGCCCTTGAAGCTAGCACTCACATGCAAGAGTGTGTAGCCGTCCGCCGGCTTGTTGGCTACGTAAAGGGTGGGTTCATGATTGGAGCCACCGCTTTTGAAGATGACGTTGATAGGCGTTCCCAATTGCTCCGGCTTCTTTAGTTCCTCCGCCATCATCTGGCACCAACGTGCTGCGCCCGATCCCGGCTTGGTCGTACAGACAAGTTCAATCGGTTTGTCGGGGAACTTCGCAGCCGCTGAATACAAACTTGCCTGTCCGGCGAGGCCGATGGCAAAACTAGCCACGAGCAGTAGTGGCTTGACGCTGTTATCAATCATGGTTTCCTCCAATTGTGTCTACTTGCTTACGTCTGGTGATGCCTCCGCTTTCTGATAGTACAGATTTCGAAGTCCAAGCCTTCGAGTGAGCGGGGACCACTCTCAAAGTACGAGCTTCAAATCGCTTCGTAAAACGAGGGCCAATTGCTTCCAGTATCGAGAAAGACGAAGCAAACACACTCACGGCTTACGGTTCACACGGTAAACCGTTATTGCATTCAATGACAATCTGTAAAACAATGGGGTGGTCGCTACTGTCCAGGTGGCGCCAGGTTTTGCCACGTGAAGGAACGATAGAATGCGACCCGAAATTCTGCTGGCATCAAGAATTCCACTGGCCAGCCTTGCGCATCTCGAGGAGAATTTCACCTGCCATAAGCTTTATGAGGCAGACGATCGAGATGCGTTTCTTGCAGATGTAAAGGACAAAATACGGGCGGTTGTGACGATCGGCCTTCGGGGATATGATCGTGCGTTGGTAGAAGCTTTGCCGAACCTGGAAATGATTTCGATTCACGGCGCGGGGCTTCAAGCCGTAGATCTGCAGGCAGCGAAAGACCATGGCGTCGTCGTCACGAATACACCTGACAATTCCAAAATCGCTGTCGCTGAAATTGCCCTCGGGTTGATGCTTGCCACTGCCCGCCGCGTCAGTGAGGCGGACGCCTTCGTCAAGTCAGGCGCTTGGGCTGATCAGTCATTCAGCCGACCTGGAACAGGACTTTTTGGTAGGACATGCGGTATTATTGCCCTGGGTACAATCGGGCGAGCGGTTGCAGACAGGGCCAATGCATTCAATATGGATGTTGCCTATTTTGGGCCGCGAAAAAAGGACGATGCACCTTACCGCTATTACGACGATGTCACCGCGATGGCTCGCGATAGCGACTTCCTTATCGTATGCTGCCCCGAATTGCCGGAGACCATCGGCTTGATCACAGCGGACGTGCTTAAGGCATTGGGGCCTGACGGCATTCTCGTTAACGTTTCGCGCGGCGTTGTCGTCGATGAGCCAGCTTTGATCAAAGCACTTCAGGACGGCACCATAAAGGCTGCGGGGCTCGATGTTTTCCTGAACGAGCCCGACGTTGGAGCTGATTTGCGGGCGCTGCCCAATGCCGTGCTTTTACCGCACATTGGCACGGCAACCTCTGACGTAATGCGGATCCGCAAGGAACTAACGGTCGCCAATTTATTGGCCTTCTTCAAAGGAAAAGATGTTGCAAACTTGGCAACTTAGAATTTTACGCACTCTAGTCTGCGCGACATGCTCCGAATTTCGAGCGCGCGC
>JBPCWA010000362.1:0-10767 GCA_051009975.1 Hyphomicrobiaceae bacterium | reverse complement strand
GGCGACAAGCGTGCGAAGATATGGATCAAGAGTGGACACTTGAGGTCCGTTAATCCACCTCGGGTCTAGAGCGCGTTGGCCGGCTCTCGGGAGCACGACTACCACGCCCACGGCAACAACAAGTGATGTCCACTGCTGGATTAAGCGGACGTAACGGTCTCGGACACCAATTCTTTTCCATGTCGCCTCCTGGCCCAGCCTGTGTGAAAACTCTGTCTGAACAAAAACTACTAGGATGAGTTTCTTCATCCATGTGGGCGACACGGCTGTGCAAGGATGTGTGCAAGACCAAAGCCTCTTACTGGAAACCGCATTATTCTGAGTCGAATGAACGCGTTGCGTGAGTTCGATGACTGCAGACCTCAAGCGTGAAACCACGAAGCCGATACGGCAGACTGAGTCTCTTTAGAATCTCATTCTTCGACGAGCAATCGTCTGCGAGTTTTCACACGGCCTGGGCCCATCTCGGACGTGTCTTGCTGCACCCGCTCACGTCCGCTTCCAGGTGCAAAGCGGTGGTAGCTTGCTGCAGTTGCTCAGGTCTGCTTTTGACCCAACTCTGCCATCCGAGCCGTTAAGAAAGCCACGGCAGCCTCCGCCTCAAGAGCGGTCCTGAGACGCAGGGCGTGCGGCGCTCTCGACAAGCCCGCTTCTGCAAAATTGCGGACATTGGACTGGGTTGGCCTTGGCGCCAAAAGGGCAAATTCCACACATGCCGCGGTTGAGCAGCCCCACGGGCGCTTTGATCAAACTGCCGACATCAATCACAGTTCACTCACCACTTGAATCGGCAATACCTCGTACTCTTAAAGTTGCCTCAGCAACGGACGAAAGACCGTTCCATTTCAAAGAAATTTCAATGTTTCCTTAATTTATCGAATAAACACCTTTGATCTGTTCACTTGTGCTATTGATCATTTCGAAGGTGTATTCCTATGTCCCTTCTCCCAAGTGTCGTTCGTGACCGTCTGGATCGGCTGCGGATTATGCTCAATCCGGCAAATGCTGCCGCGCGCCTAAAATCAAGACCTGAAGATCAACCCAAATCTTTACGCTCAGAGCGCCGCCCGACGGAGAAGTCGATAGAACGGATCTGGTCACGCATTGAAGCTGCCAATCCCGAGGGAGGCAGCGGCCGGTCAACCTTGGCAAGCGAGACGGATATCGCGGACGCCGCCTGTTATGAAAACAACATTGAGAATTTTGCCGGCACCGTGAAGGTCCCATTTGGGATTGCTGGCCCCATGCGCATCAATGGTCTCCACGCGCACGGCGACTATTTCGTGCCGCTCGCGACGACCGAAGCAGCTCTCGTCGCATCCTATGCCCGCGGCGCTTATGTGGCGACCCGAGCAGGCGGCATCAGCGCCGCGATGCTCACAGAAGGTGTTTTGCGCAGCCCGGCCTTCGTCTTTGACAACCTCCTGGAAGCTGGTCAGTTCGTGGACTGGGTCGCCGGCAACGAGATCGCGCTGAAGACTGCGGCCGAGCGCACGACACGTTACGGTAAACTCATTTCGATAGAGCCCTATATCGACGGAGAGATCGTCTTCCTGCTTTGTCGTTATACGACCGGTGATGCGTCCGGCCAGAATATGGTGACGCTCGCCACGGACGCCCTGTGCCGGCAGATTATCGAGGCCTGTCCTTTCAAACCTCGCAACTGGTACATCGAAGGAAACTTCTCGGGCGATAAGAAAGCAACATTTCTGGGCCTCCTGACGGGCCGTGGGCGTAAGGTGACCGCAAGCATCGTTCTGCCCAAGGCGCATGTTAAAAAATACCTGCGCACGACGCCCGCCGCGATGCTCGACTACGCGAAAGTTGCCGATCTCGGCGCTCGCCTCAGCGGACAGGTCGGCGCGCAGGGACACTACGCCAACGGGCTTGCCGCATTTTATGTCGCAACCGGACAGGATGTGGCCTGCGTCTCTGAATCTGCCGTTGGTTCGACCCGCATGGACGACCGCAACGGCGACCTCTACATGTCTGTAACGCTGCCCAACATCCTGGTTGGATCTGTCGGTGGCGGGACAGGTCTGCCGAGCCAGTCAGCCGCATTATCGCTGCTCGGCCTGAAGGGCCCAGGCCATGCCGCAGCCCTGGCCGAGATTGTCGCGGCTCTGTGTTTGTGCGGCGAGATCTCCATCATGGCGGCAATATCCACTGGTCAGTTTACGTGCGCTCACGACAAGCTGGCACGGGGTGGGAAATGAGTGGCGCGGCGCAACAGGCCGTCATTCCGCTTTGGCAGCGGCTCTGGATCTATCAGGCCGAGCGTTTTCCAGTTTTCAAGACCGCCATACTGTTAGCAGCCTTCGGCTCCGCCAGCATTAATGTGTCGGCATTCCTCGGCGGGCGCGACCTTCCTGGCATCACAACCTATTTGCTCGCCTTCCTCGTACTGTTCATCTTCTTCTTTCATCTGCGTGCATGCGACGAAGTAAAAGACGCCGAGGACGACCGGCGCTATCGCCCAGAACGTCCGATCCCGCGCGGGCTTGTCTCCCAGCGATTGATTGTCGGCATCGCGTTTGCTTTGGCGCCCGTTGCTGTTGCGGCCTCAGTCATGCTGGCCCCGGCCATGATCCTGCCACTTGCGGCCGTGTGGATCTGGTTGGCGCTGATGACGGCTGAGTTCGGCGTACCCAAATGGCTTAAAGCGCGGCCGATGCTTTATCTCGTCTCGCACATGGCGATCATGCCGTTGATCGATCTATTCGTGACTGGTGCTGAATGGCTGCCCCACGCACAGCAACCTCCGGCGGGCCTTTGGTTGTTTCTGGCACTCAGTTTCGTAAACGGATGCGTCCTGGAATTTGGCCGTAAGCTCTATGCACCAGACAACGAACGCCCCGGTGTCGAAACCTATACCGCACTGATGGGATTACGCGGCGCCACGCTTGCCTGGATCGCGTGGATGACGGTGGCGCTGGCTCTTCTCGCTGCAGTTGGCTTTGCCATTGATACGCCGCTGCCGATCATTGCTGCAGGTGTCATTGCCTATGCTTACGTCGTTGCCGTGGCGATACTATTTCTCAAACAACCCACCACCAAGACTCAGGCTCATGTCGATACTGCTGCCGGCCTTTGGGTTTTCGCCTGTTACATGGCGGCAGGTTACTTGCCGTTGCTGCATTTGGGTGGAGCCCAATGAACCCCACGATCCCTACAAAGAAGTTTATCCATAGCCCAGACGATGCTTGCGACGTGAGCGATGTCGGAGGCAAGGCGGCTGCGCTCGCGCGTCTCGTCGCACGCGGGTTTAATGTGCCGGCCTTCTTTGCAATTGATGCTTCGTCTTCGGGCGATATCGCCGAGAGCGACATTGCGCCATGTCTCGCGCGTCTCGGCGAAGGGCCCTTCGCTGTGCGATCGTCCGGACCAGAAGAGGATGGGGCCGCACATTCTCACGCTGGTCAATTCCTCAGCCTCTTGAATGTCACGGCGTCCGATATTCCCGCCGCCGTACATCAGGTCTGGGAGTCCGGGGCAACCGAAAGCCTGAAATCATATCGCACATCGCACGGGCTCGATCCCGATGGCGGCGCACCCGCCGTAATCGTCCAGCGCATGGTTGACGCACGCGCTGCGGGTGTTGCCTTCTCTGCTGATCCGGTGAGCGGTCGCCGCGATCGCGTCGTCGTCTCTGCAACTGAGGGGCTCGGTGACCGGCTCGTCTCGGGTGAAATCGACGGTGAGCAATATATTGTCGAAACTGCAACGGGCAAAGTCGTCACTGCGCCGGATGAGGCAGTAGCGCTCTCGAAGCAAGACGTCACCGCAGTCGTGGATCTCGCATGCCGGGTCGAACAAGCTCTCGGTGCACCACAAGACATCGAATGGGCATTTGACAGCGACCGGCTTTATCTGCTGCAAGCCCGCGCTATAACGACAGAGCTGCGCGCGCCCGCCAATGACGACACGACCGTCACGGTCTTTGACAATTCAAACATTATCGAGAGTTATCCAGGGCTTGTCACGCCGCTCACCTTTAGCTTCGCACAGTATGCCTATGCCCGCGTCTATCGGGCCTTTCTCACGATCTGCGGTGTCAACAATGAAACAGTCCGCAGCAATTCCGCGGCACTCGAAAATATGCTGGGCCGCATTGATGGTCGCGTCTACTACAACCTGATCAATTGGTACCGCTTGCTGGCGCTGTTGCCGGGCTTCAGCCTCAACCGCTCCCATATGGAAACCATGATGGGCGTTGACGAGCCATTGCCGGTTGCAATCGCCGATGCTCTGGCGCCGCCACCGGCAAAGGGCTTTGCCGCGATCCGAGAGTGGGCGAAAGTCGCGCGCATGGGCGGCAAGTTAGCGTTCGAAGCGATCCGCTTGCCGCGTACCGTTCGGCAATTCCACGATCGGCTCAATGCAGCATTGGATACTGATGCAAGTGCCATCGATAAAATGAGCCTGGCGCAGCTGGCGAGTTACTATCGGCGGATCGAGGCGACACTGCTAGATCGCTGGGACGCTCCGTTGATCAACGATTTCCTCTGTATGATCGCGTTTGGAGGATCACGCAAGCTCACCGAGCGGTGGATAGGCCCGGCGGGGCTTGAGCTGCATAACGATGTGATGATCGGACAGGGCGACATCATTTCCGCGGAACCTCCGCGGCGTATCGCACGCATGGGTCGCATGATCGCCGATGATGACGAATTGATCGATGCGCTGGAAGCCGGAGATGCAACAGCCATTGAGCGCAATTCCGAATTGGCCAAGGCTGTTGGCGAATACATCGCCAAATTCGGCGACCGCTGCACCGAAGAGCTCAAGCTGGAAAGCATCACACTTGATGTCAACCCCAAGCCACTGCTGGCATCCATTGCAGGATCGGCACGTGATCCAAAGAACGCGCCCGCGCATCAAAGCGGAGGCATTGAAAGACTGAATACACTGCTGGTTGGCAAGCCGCTGAAGCGATGGGCCCTCAAGCGAGTCCTGGACTGGGCCAAAGCACGAGTGCGTGACCGAGAGAACCTTCGGTTCGAGCGCACCCGCATCTTCGGCCAGGCGCGCCGCGTGTTTCTGGCGATGGGTCAACAGCTTCACGCGATCGACCGGCTTGCGGCTCCGCGTGATATCTTTCTCCTGACCGTTCAGGAGGCGCTTGGCGCGATCGAGGGCTTCGGACACGACCGCGACCTAAAAGTACTCGCCACAATGCGTCGGCAACAGTTCGAAGTAGATCGCCAAAGGCCTGCTCCTAGTGAACGCCTCACCTTCGAAGGCGCCGTCATCGCGCAGGATATATCAACGTCAGAACCAGTGGAGCCGGTCGATGTCGGCAACCTGCTGAAAGGCACCGGCTGCTCCGCGGGCGTAGTCACCGCAAAAGCGCGAGTTGTGCGCGACCCTGCAAACGAGAAGCTGGAGCGCGGTGAAGTGCTCGTTGCCCAGCATACTGATCCGGGTTGGATTGCGCTGTTCGCCAACGCGTCCGCAATTGTTGTCGAACGCGGCAGCCTGTTGTCGCATTCAGCGATCGTCGCGCGCGAACTCGGTCTACCTTGTGTCGTCGGTCTGAAGGGCGCCATGTCGGCAATTCAAACCGGGGGTCTGATCGAGGTGGATGGTGGCAGTGGCATCGTGAGGAAATTCTCGTGACGGCACAGATCGCCGACAAAGCCGCCTTTGATCGCATCCGTTATGCTCAGCTCTGGGAGGATGGCGACGTTTTGGTGAGTGCGCTGCAAGGCCCCCCTGGGCGCACTTTCGTCTCGATCTGTTCAGCAGGTGACAATGCGCTGTCACTCCTGACGCTCGATCCGGAACGCGTCATCGTTGTCGATCTTTCACCCGCCCAGGTTGAATGTTTGAAGTTGCGCATGGCGGCGATGCGGAAACTCGATCATGCCCGTTATCTCGAACTTCTGGGTGCGCGGCCCTCAGACCGGCGCCTTGCGCTGCTCAATGAGGTCGCAGCCGGCATGGAACCAGACTCGCAGGCTTTCTGGGCTGCCCGGGCTGATGATGTTGCGCTCTACGGCGTCGGAGGTGTTGGCAAGTTCGAGCACTATTTCAGGATCATGAAAACGTGGCTCCTGCCGTTGGCTCACGGCCAGAAGACGGTTGCCGATGTGTTCGTGTCGCGCCCGCCCGCAGAGCGCCAGGACTTTTACGATAAACGCTGGAATTCGTGGCGCTGGCGACTGCTGCTCAAGGTGTTTTTTTCGCGGTTCGCCATGGGTCGGCTCGGACGCGACCCGGCATTTTTCGATCATGTCGAGGGCAGCGTACCCGATCACGTTGCGCGCCGTATTGTTCATGCCGCTGTCGACCTGGACCCAGCCGACAACCCCTATCTCCATTGGATCTTGACCGGCACCATGGGTAATGCCCTGCCGCTCGCCTGGAGGGCTGAGCACTATGACACCATCCGTGATCGTCTCGACCGGTTGGACGTGCGGATCGGTTCTTTCGAAGGCCTGATCGCGGCGGGTGAGCATGCCGATGGGTTCAACCTGTCGGACATCTTTGAGTACATGGATCAGGCAACATTCGCCGCTGTCTATAGCGACCTTTTGAAGGTTGCCAATCCACGCGCGCGCCTCGTTTACTGGAACATGATGGCGCCGCGCCGTGTGCCTGAACCACTGCGTGGCTTCGTCGATGCGCGAACCGATCTGGAAGCTGTCGGCAAATCTCTGGACAAGGCGTTCTTTTATTCCGACTTCGTCGTTGAAGAGGTGCGGGCGTGAGCATCGCCGTGCATCTTGCGCTGATCGTCGTCTCCGTCGGCGGGCTATTGGCGGCGATGGCCGGCGTCAAAGTGCTCGCAAAGTGGTACGATTTGTCAGCCGAACTGCAGCGCAAAATTGTTCATGTGGCAACCGGCTTGTACGCCCTCACCCTGCCATTGACGTTCGGCGAAACCTGGCCAGTGCTCTTGCTGTCCGCAATTGCAGTGCTGGTTCTGCTATCGCTGCGCCTGCCGGCGATAGCACGCTCCGGCATTGGCTCCACTATTCACGGCGTGGAGCGCCAATCCTACGGCGAGATACTTCTGGCAATCAGTGTCGGTTTTCTGTTCTTTCGTTCGATTGGCACGCCTGTGCTGTTCGTACTGCCGATACTGGTGCTGACGTTTTCAGATGCGGTGGCGGCACTCACTGGCGTCAACTACGGTCGCAAACTGTTCCCGGTCGAGAATGGCGTGAAGAGCCTCGAAGGCGTGGCGATGTTCTTCCTCATCACCTTTATCCTGGCGATGGTGACGTTGTTGTTGATGACCGACATACCCCGTCAGAGCGCCATTTTATTGTCGCTGATTGTGGCTGTGTTCGGGGCCCAGATTGAGGCTGATTCCTGGCGCGGGTTCGATAATTTTTTCGTACCGGTCGGCGTTCACCTCTTCTTGCAAAACAACCTTGATGTGCCGCCAGTGGGATTGCTTGGTGCAGGGCTGCTCTACATTGCAATCCTAATGGGGTTACTGGCGGCTGCACCGCGTCTCGGCCTCTCCGGACAAGCCGCGCGTGGCTGTGGCGTACTGGTGTTCCTGATCCTATCGGTTACCACGCCCGCAAATGCGGTGTTGCCGTTGACAGCCTTCGGCGCCTTTCTTGTTCTGCGTCGTGCAATTTCCTGCCGAAGAAAATTCCCTGAACTCGACTTCCTCGCGGCGGCCGCAGGTGCCGCTGCCTGGTGGCTGTTTGCCGGCGAGTGGTCCGGTCACAATGCCATCAACCTCTACAATCTGACCTTTGCCGGTGTTGCAGCAAGCTTTGCGGTGCTGGCACTGCGCAATTCCTTCCCAGGCTTGGCAGTGGTGGTTGCGGCGGTTGTCGGGCTTGCCGTTTATTCCATCCAGTTCCTCAACTTGCCGGAAGCACGCTGGATACCGGCATTTGCGCCGGTGATCCTTGTCAGTCTGGCGATTTCGGTGACCGCAGCATTTTGGGCTCCTGACGCCTTCGAGCGCTATCTCGCAGGACGTGCTTTCATCGTTGCAATGATTGTCCCGCTTACAGTATTCGGATGGAAGGTCTTGCTGTCATGAAACGACCGCTTGTTGAGCCGGTGTCACTTGGAGGTGCCGCCTGCACCATTTATCGCGATGCTCCTTCCTGGGAGGACAAGCGTACTGCTGCGATCGGAACGTTCATGTGCGAGAGCGCATCCGCCGGTGCGACGCTTCTCTCGCGAGAAATCGAGAGATTGGCGAAGGAAGACTTTGAAGCCGTAATCGGACCGATGGATGGTGATACCTGGCACAGTTACCGCCTCGTTTCCGAGACAGATCAAAGCCCGACGTTCTTTCTTGAACCGGTTAGCGGTCCGTTTGATCTCGAAGCGTTTCAGAGCGCTGGCTTCGCGCCTATCTCGTCGTATGTGTCCGCCTGTGCTCATATCGATGAAGCGATTGGGGAACCTGCACCCCAGGTTCAAGGCATGACGATCACACCCTGGGACGGGCAGAATGCCGAAGCATTGATAGGCAGCCTGTTCGATCTGTCGCGAGACGCTTTTGCTAACAACGCCTTCTACAAGCCGATCACGCGCGAAGCGTTCCTTGAGCTCTACCAGCCGATCATCCCGGCCATCGATCCACAACTTGTGTTTTTTGCTCACACGAACGGTCAACTCGTTGGATATCTCTTCGCAATGCCGAACCTGACAGAGGGCGAGAAGCCGACAACAGCAATCGTGAAGACCTATGCCAGCGGCATACCCGGTGTTGGGCGCATGCTGGTCGATCGCGCGCATCGCACCTTCGGCGATCTTGGATATACGCACGTCATCCACGCACTCATGCATGTCGACAACGCGTCGCGCGAACGCAGCCAACGCCACCATGGTACGGTGTTTCGCCGTTATGACTTGATGGGACGCGAGTTAGCGCAAAAGCAATGAACTTAATCGCATCATTCCTAACCGAGGCCGAAAAACGCACAAACCAGATCGCGATCATCCACCGCAAAGGCAAGGCGATCACTTTTGCGGATCTGGTATCGCGCTCGGCGAATCTGGCCGGTGCGTGGCGCGGCATGGGGGTTCAAGCCGGTGACCGCGTGCTGCTTGCAATGGGCCTCGGCATCGACCTCTACGTTGCCCTGGCGGCGGCCTGGCGCATCGGTGCGGTTGTCGTATTTCCTGAGCCGGCTCTGGGGGTGCGTGGCCTTCGACATGCGGTGCGCGCAACACGACCGAAAGCATTTCTGTCGTCGGGCCTTTATCGTGTGCTCGGATGGGTGTTGCCTGAACTCAGGCAAGTGTCGCTGCGTTTGACGCCGTTTGACTACGGTTCCGGGCCGAGCCAGGTCGAGGAGGTTGTGGCTGAGCACATCGGCCTCATTTCGTTCACCAGCGGTTCGACAGGTACGCCCAAAGCCATCGCACGATCACATGGCTTCCTTGCGGCACAGAATGCCTGTGTGGCAGATTTGCTTGCCCCCGGGAAACAACGCGAAGTCGATCTGGTTGCTTTCCCTGTGTTCGTCATCGCCAACATGAGCCTTGGTGTGACGTCGGTCCTACCGAATTGGAACTTGAAGCGCCAGGATAAGGCAGATCCGGTCGCCATCGCTGCCCACATGCGGCGCTGTGGCGTAACACGGGCACTATTGCCACCTTCAATATGCGAGCGCCTCTGTCAGCTTGAGGAGCTACCATCACTCACCGCCATCTTTACCGGTGGCGGACCGGTCTTCCCTGATGTCACAGAAAAGCTCGCCCGACTTTTGCCGAATGCAGACATCATTGCGGTCTATGGCTCGACAGAGGCCGAGCCCATCGCGCATCTGCACGTGCATGACATCACAGAGGACGACTGGGCGGCGATGCGCTCCGGGAGCGGCCTATTGGCCGGCACTCCGATTCCGGAAATCGCATTGAAGCTGCACGATGACGAGATCGTCGTATCTGGTGATCATGTCAACAAAGGTTACCTGGACAGCCGTGATGACACTGACAACAAGATCCGCATTGACGAGGAAATCTGGCACCGCACCGGCGACGCTGGGAGGCTCGACGAGAAAGGCCGCCTGTGGTTGCTGGGGCGACATGAGGCGCGTGTCCACGGTCTGTATCCGTTCGCAGTTGAAGTCGCGGCACGGTCATGGCCAGGGGTGATACGAACCGCCCTGATCAACCTGTCAGGTCGCGCGGTTCTCGCCATTGAGGGCGAGCCTGCCAACCTTGAAGCGTGGCAGGAGAACTCGCGCATATTCGACGATATAACAGTCGTTGCAGTCAGCGCAATACCGCTCGACCAGCGCCATCGCTCCAAAGTCGATTACGCCAAGTTGACCCGACAGTTGCAAGCTATGTCAAATGCGTAGTCGAAATCCGCTCCGAGTCATGTTGCGAAGAGCTAGCGTCGAGCACAGCGCGAGCACTCGTGGTTCAGAAGCCAGCACGCAATGACCGCTATGTGGACCAAGCACCATTGGCAGTTGCCGCATAGTCAGACGGCGGGTGTTCCGGACGCTACGCAGGGGCACATGTCACTGGAATGGCGGCTTTGTTACCGAAGCGCGGGTTGGCGGGCTTGGAGCAGCTAGGTCTGTTGTTCACTCGGAAGTGGACGAAAATCTGTCGAAAATAGGACCTACCTCTACGACTGGTTTTGGCCCAACCCGGACGTCGCTCGCTGCACCTGCTTACGTCCGCTTCCGAGGGCAAACCGGTCGTAGATTACTGCGCCTGATCAGGTCTGCTTCTGACCCTTTGCAGTCATCCTTCCTATTGGGGCGGCGGCGGATCGGAGATACGAAACCGTTGTGCAGCAGGGCTGTCTGGCCAGATAAGAGG
>JBPCWA010000361.1:0-5638 GCA_051009975.1 Hyphomicrobiaceae bacterium | reverse complement strand
GCGGCTGCCTTTACTGCAAAAAGCTGCACGAGACAGTCTTCTCAGACCCGAAAGTATCAAAGTACATCTCCGACAATTTTCTAGTTGTGCAGTTCAACATGTTTGGTGACGAAGAGGTTATCGATCTCGACGGTAAGACGCTGACGGAGAAGACCGCAGTAAGGCGCTGGGGGCTGGCATTTACGCCAACAGTCATGTTCTTGCCGGAAGACCCTCAGGACAAAAAGACGGCCAAAGATGCCGCTGTCGCACTGATGCCGGGGGCGTTTAGTAGGTCCACCACGTTGCACATGTTCCAGTGGGTGAAGGAGAAAGGCTACCTCGAAGACGAACCCTTCCAGAAGTACCACGCGCGTAAGCTTGCCAAGGCAAAGAAGAAGTAGCTTGCTACGGCATTCGCGGGCGATTGCTGCACCGCAACATTCAGCTATTCGAATTTATGATTGAATTGCGGCATTGAAAAGTTGTACTATGTGAAGAAATGCAGGCTTAACATTGCAATTTTTAGGGTTATAGACCCAAGATCGGGAGGGGGCCAATGCGTCCAAGGAACAAAATTGGTGGTCTTGCGCTTGTCGCTGCATTCGGCATCGGGATTGCGATGGTCCCAGGCCTTGCTGCTGCCGAGACGGTTACGCCGAGTGATGTCAAAATCAATGACGGCGAGCTGGCAAAATCACTGTCCGGCAAGCCAGGCGATGCGACTGCCGGCAAGAATTGGTTTGTTGGCCGCAAGCTCGGTAACTGCCTTGCTTGTCACGTCAACAAAGACACCTCAAAGCAGCAGTTCCATGGCGAGGTAGGTCCTCCAATGGACGGCGTGGCTGAGCGATACAGCGAAGCTCAGTTGCGCGCGATCATCGTAAATTCCAAAGCAGTTTTCGGTGACCAAACGTTAATGCCGGCCTTCTACCGCACGGCGGGTTTCAACCGCGTCAACAAGAAGTTCAAGAACAAGACGATTCTTACAGCTCAGCAAGTTGAAGATGTCGTCGCATATCTGCGCACGCTAAAGGAATAGATCGTCGTTCCTAAGGCCTGCAATCATTCGCCGCTCAAGCAGCGAAAGCTAATCTATGGAGTGAACTCATGAAATTGAACAAGCGAGAGTTTATTGCGCTTGCTGCCAGTTCCGTGGCTCTTCTGGCAGTAGGAGGCGCTGCATCACAGGTAATTGCTGCGGCAGGCGAAACCGAAAAGCGCATCAAGGAATTTGCTGGTGGCAAAGAGATCAAGTCCGGCAAGATTTCACTGACCACACCAGAAATCGCTGAGAACGGCAACACAGTGCCGATCAGCGTTGATGTCGAAAGTCCGATGACCGAGGACGACTACGTTGCTTCAGTCATGCTGCTGGCTGACGGCAACCCTCTTCCAGGCGTTGCGACGTTCCACTTCTCAGCAATGAGTGGTGAAGCCTCAGCAACGACTCGCATTCGTCTTGCAAAGACCCAAAACGTCATTGCTATCGCAAGAATGAGCAATGGCGATGTCTATATGGACAGGAAACAGGTCAAGGTAACGATCGGTGGATGCGGTGGCTGATTTAGCTGCTTGATACATGCAACAACGACCGATCAATAAGATTCATCGAGGTACGGACCATGGCAAGACCTAGAGTGAAGGTGCCGCGCACCGCTGAAAAAGACGAAGTCATCACCATCAAGACGTTGATCAGCCACAAAATGGAAACGGGTCAACGCAAGGATAAGAAGACCGGAAAGACGATTCCTCGCAAGATCATCAATAAGTTCACGGCCAAGTTCAACGGTACACAAGTGTTCGCCGTGGACATTCTTCCGGCGGTGTCAGCCAATCCATATCTGCAATTCAGCGTGAAGGTGCCGGAGAGCGGTGAGTTCGAATTCACCTGGGTCGATGACGACGGCAAGGTCTACTCTACCAAGAAATCAATAAAGGTCGACGGTTAGCCTTACAAGCGCCGCGGACGAGGACGAGGACGAGGGAGGAGCAACCGAATGCGCATTGCAAAAGAAATCATGAGCGTTGCAAAGTTTGTCGGGATTAGCTTTGCAGCAACTCTGCCGCTTGTTGGTACCGCTAAAGCCGACCCGAATGACAATAAACTTGTTGTCGATGGCAAAACGCTAACGACCAAGGTCAAAGGCGCGAAAGATGGCCCATTCGACGAAGTGTACTCTGGCTGGCGCTTTCGAACACCTCAGACCCAAAAGTTCCAGATGGACGATTTCGAGAATCCAGGCTTCCCGCTCGTCGATCTTGCAGCGGAACTGTGGAACAAAGTTGATGGCGCAGCTGGCAAGTCTTGCATGAGCTGCCACGAGGACGCTTCTAAGTCTATGAAGGGCGTACGGGCTGAAATGCCAAAGTGGCACAAGCAGGCCGGCAAGCCACAGGCATTGGAGCAGCATATCAACTACTGTCGTACCGAGCGTATGGGCGCCAAGCCATGGAAGTGGGAATCCAGCCAGATGCTCGGCATGACGGCTTACGTCGGCCTGCAGTCACGCGGCATGCCTGTCAAAGTAAAAACTGACGGCAAGTTCGAGCCTTTCTATGACAAGGGCAAGAAGATTTATTACACTCGTGTCGGTCAGCTCGATATGGCTTGTGCAGGATGCCACGAGGACAATTATGGCAAGATGATTCGGGCTGACCATTTGAGCCAGGGGATGATCAATGGCTTCCCAACCTATCGCTTCAAGTGGCAAAAAATGGGTTCCATCCACCGCCGCTTTAAGGGCTGCATGAAAAACATTCGTGGCACGCCATATAAGGTGGGCAGTGATGAGTTCGTCGCGCTAGAACTCTATGTAGCATCTCGCGGTCAGGGTCTTTCCGTCGAAACACCGGCCGTCCGCAACTAAGAACTAGGTGGGTTAGATTGGCCGGCTGTGGGCACTGCGTCCTGGAGCCGGCCTTTTTGTTGGCTTCACGATAGCCGCACTTTCGACTTTCGCGCTCAGCTACACGTTGCGTGCGCATAATGAAGCATGAGGTTTCACCATGATTTCAAGGCGTGAATTTCTCCAAGCGGCAGTCGCGGCAAGTGCTGTCGTCGGAGGAGCTGGGACTGGAGCCTGGACGGCAAAGGCGGCAGCGCAAAACCTGATGAGTGAAATCGACCTGCTGAAGTTTCCGACATTTGGCAATGTCTCGCTGGTCCACATCACTGACATACATGCCCAATTGTTGCCGATCTATTTCCGCGAGCCATCGATCAATTTGGGAGTTGGCGAGGTCAAAGGCAAACCACCTCACCTCTCGGGCAACGACTTTCTCGAGCAGTATAAGATCAAACCGAACACGCCAGAGGCCTATGCGCTGAGCTCTGTTGATTACGAGGCCCTCGCCGAGACATATGGGCGTATGGGCGGTATCGACCGTATTGCTACTGTCATCAATTCGATCCGTTCCGAACGCGCGGGCAACATGCTGCTGCTCGATGGTGGCGATACCTGGCAGGGCAGCTACACATCGCTGAAGACGCGCGGTCAGGACATGGTTGATGTCATGAATTCACTCAAGCCAGATGCGATGACCTCGCACTGGGAGTTCACCCATGGCATCGACCGTGTGAAGGAGATCGTCGATGATCTTCCGTTTGCTTTCCTCGGTGGCAACATCTTTGACAATGAATGGGATGAGCCAGCCTTCGAAGCTATGAAGTTCTTTGAGCGCGGTGGCGTCAAGATTGCCGTGATCGGACAAGCATTTCCGTATTTGCCGATCGCGAATCCACGTTGGATGTTCCCTAAACTATCGTTTGGTATTCGCGAAGAAGAAGTCCAGAAGCATGTCGATGCGGCGCGCAAGAAGGGCGCACAGCTGGTCGTACTGCTCTCGCACAACGGCTTCGACGTTGACCGCAAAATGGCAGGCCGGGTAAATGGCATCGATGTTATCTTGGCTGGCCACACGCACGACGCCTTGCCAGAACCTGTTGTCGTAGGAAAAACACTTGTGGTTGCCAGCGGGTCCCATGGCAAGTTCCTATCCCGTCTCGACCTCGACGTGCAGGGCGGCTCAATCAACGGTTATAAATTCAAGCTGATCCCGATCTTCACCGATGTACTTTCATCGGATAAGGCGACGGCCGATCTTGTGAAGAAGGTTAGGGCGCCGTATGAACCTGAGATCACGAAGGTCGTCGGCAGAACAGATTCACTGCTCTATCGCCGTGGCAATTTCAATGGCACATTTGATGACCTTATCTGCCAGGCCTTGCTGTCGGAGCGTGAGGCAGATATCGCGCTGTCCCCGGGTTTCCGTTGGGGCGCAACCTTGTTGCCAGGCAGCGATATCACGGTCGAGGATGTCTACAATGCAACAGGCATGACCTACCCGAATGCCTACCGCACCGAGATGACCGGAAAGTTCATCAAAGAAATCCTCGAAGACGTTGCGGACAATCTATTCAACCCCGACCCCTATTACCAGCAGGGCGGTGATATGGTGCGCGTTGGAGGAATGGGCTATCGCATCGACGTCGGCGCCAAGATGGGTGGCAGAATCTCTGACATGACGTTGCTTAAGACCGGAAAGCCGATAGATCCCAGCAACACCTATGCCGTAGCCGGCTGGGCGTCCGTGAACGAAGGCACCAAGGGCCCGCCAATCTGGGACGTTGTCATCAACTACCTGAAGAAGGTCGGGACCGTAAATCTCAGGCCGAACCAAAGCGTGATTGTTGATGGAATATAGGCCCTCGGCTGCTCACCGAAAGTTGGCCAAGAAATCTGATTGCATTTTCACATTCATATCTTAGAATGTATTATTGCTTTGAGATCGCGGTCCTCATGACCGCTCAGGGAGTCTTCACTTGACCAGGAAAAATAAGGTGCTGGGTACAGAGACCATCGCATCCCGCCGTGCCATGCTAAAGGGTGGCTTGGCGGTAGCTGGTGCAGTCGTTACGAGCGCGGCCGGTGCAAGAGCAGCGGGACCAGATAGTGCCATCACCGAGACCCAGGAATGGGCGCAGGTGCTGGGCGAAGGCGTCGATGCACGGCCGTATGGGACGCCATCGCCGTTCGAAAAACACGTTAAGCGCCGCAATGTTGCTTGGTTGACTGCTTCACCCGAGTCTTCGGTGAATTTCACACCACTGCATGAGCTCGATGGCATCATTACGCCGAACGGCCTTTGCTTTGAGCGCCACCATGCCGGCATTGCCGAAGTGGACCCGTCCCAGCATCGCCTGATGATTAATGGCCTAGTCGACAAGCCATTGGTGTTCACCATGGATGACCTGCGTCGCTTACCGCGTGTCAATCAGGTCTTCTTCCTGGAATGTGCGGCGAACTCAGGGATGGAGTGGCGCGGTGCACAGCTCAACGGCTGCCAGTTCACCCACGGCATGGTGCACAACGTTATGTATACGGGGGTACCGCTGAAGTACATTCTTGAGGAAGCCGGTATCAAGACCAATGCAAAGTGGCTAATGCCGGAAGGTGCTGACGCGTCCGGGATGAACCGTTCGGTGCCGCTGTTCAAAGGTCTCGATGATTGCCTGATTGCATTCGCCATGAACGGTGAGGCGCTACGCCCCGAACAAGGCTATCCGCTACGGCTCGTGGTGCCAGGATGGGAAGGTAATATGTGGGTCAAGTGGATCCGTCGCATCGAGGTCGGTGACGAGCCCTGGCATGCCCGC
>JBPCWA010000360.1:0-6860 GCA_051009975.1 Hyphomicrobiaceae bacterium | reverse complement strand
GTGCTCAGCAGCCCAATGCCAAGCACGAGAAAAACATAGACAAATATTGATGGCTTACCCAAATCGGGCCCTTTGCGATGTTCAAATCAACGTATCCAATGTCTTGCATCCCAATCGTTGAGATGGGTCAAACCGGAAGTACATTCTGCCCGTTCCAGGCAACCTATGGTGACGCGTGTTCGTTCATTGTCGGAAGGCGCAGATTGATACTGTGGAGGTAGGCCAACGCACCATTTCCACTCATGGCAAAGTGCTGAAATTCAGTGCTGGCACCACAATGCGGTCCCTGTTTTAAGAGATGTTTTGATGATCCGTGTCGCCAAAATGCGATCGTGAATTTGAACCAGGTGCTAGCTCCATGACCATTCGATAGAGCTCTTTCGTCAAGCGTTTCCCGTTGTCAATGTCAGACAGAGCAACATTAGGCACGACTAAGCCCGAATGCACAATGATCTCGGCGCCTCTGAACCGCCGAATAAATTCGGACACCAAGAGCGCGAGGCGAAGCGTCATGCTCAACCGACTTGCCACATGGAAAATCGGGCTGTTCTGCCCTTCAAAATAGAAGGGCAGAACACTGGCGCCGCTTCCCTGGAGCAGACGTGCCGTGAAATTTTTCCAAGGCCATTCCTTTGCCCGTCCAAACGGCCACCGAGCAGTCGCAACTGCACCGGCAGGAAATACGACTACGGTATGTTCCCCGACGAGAAATTCTCGTGCCTTCTGGCGTGATCGCAAATTTATTCGCCGGGCTTCCCGAGTTGCTTCAAAGCAAATCGGCAATGCAAAGGGCCGAATCTCAGGTATTTTCATAAGGCGACTATCGACAAAGACCCTGTAAGGCCTCCCGAGTTCTTCCGCTAGTGCAAGAAGGGCTACTCCATCCCCTATTCCAAATGGATGATTAGCGATCATGATTGTCGGCTCGCCGGCAACGAGTTGCGGCGGCCACGCAGGTCCTCGAACGGTTAGCCTGACATCGACCATCCTTATTAGTTCACGCATCATAAAGTTGGGACGCGATCGCGCAACGACCTGCCAGTCGCGGTAAACTGGCAGAAGCAGAGGACGACCTGACAGGTGCTCGATCACGTGAATGAGCCATCGCTTTATCGCGGGATCATGAGGTGATGCATAACTAAGTTCATCGAATTGCAACTTCACCTCTTTCCGGGTATCCGGTCGTTCCTAATGCATCAAAATAGAACGGGCGCCCAACCAAAACCTCACCAAGAATATTCCTGCCCATGATAAAAGATAACAGCAGCATGCCCCAGGACGTCACTTGCGCACGGTCCATTTCGGTCCCATTTCACGCCCTGCATTAAACCTAGACATCCAACCATCACTCCACTATGAAATGCCGAAAACGACATCATCTTGTATGATACCGCGCCCACTGACGTGCCACCCCTCAGAGCCGATCAGGGGCACGAAACGTACGTCACCCAAATTTTCCTCTTTGAATGAGACTTCATCGATCCGAGTCACGAGCACAAGGATCTGGTCTTGCTGTCTGGTGCCGATTGGCACAACCATACGCCCGCCAATCTTTAATTGCTCTTTCAGGGTGTTTGGCAATTTCGGAGCTCCAGCAGAAACTAGAATAGCATCGAACGGAGCTGCGTCTGGCCAACCGACGGTCCCGTCGCAATTTCGAATATGAACATCACCGTAGCCAGCCGCGGAGAGATTTGTGCGCGCCTTTTCAGCAAGCCTATGGATCCTTTCGATAGCAAAGGCACTTCCAGTGATCTCGCTCAGAACAGCCGCCGCGTAGCCGGAGCCGGCCCCGACCTCTAGGACCACGTCACCGCGTTGAAGCGAAAGCGCAGCGATCATCAAGGCGACAATAAAGGGCTGCGAAATCGTTTGGCCTGCGCCAATTGGAAGTGGCCCATCGTCATAAGCGACTTCTGATAGATTACGCGGTACAAACTTTTCTCGCGGCACGATCCGCATTGCACGGAGCACTTCGCCGTCTCTAATGCCGCGATCGGCCAATTGGGTCTGGACCATGTGGTCCCGTAGCTCTTGTGTGTTTTGCATCAATTGCCAAACCGAATGTCGAGTTGTCCTATGCCTCTCAATGTTGCGACTGTCGGATGCCGCTCCCACCGCAAAGTCGACTTATCGACAAGGCCGCGAATTCTGGCAGGCCCCGAACTGCTCTGCCAAGACGGCGGCCGTCCATTTTAGTTCACCAATTTGGATCGATGAGCACTTAACTGGTCCGCTTCCTATAAGTAAAGGAGCGTTGGAGCAGTGGTTTTAACTTGGATCAAATCAACCGAATCTTGCCCGTAGCGGAAGAAAAGAATTGCCTCGTGTAACTGCGTGCCCCCCACATGCCTGCTGAGAGACGAGGGGGCGAAGGCGACGCTCGCTTTCTCGCAACTAACTTGTCGCCCCTCTACCGCATCACGGAACATCGCGGTTTTTCCAATTTCCGGATGCCGAGCGCCAACTTTTCCAAGCGGCCCTGTTCTTAGACATCCATGCGCTAACCGCTTTCTCAAGCGCGACTTCGCCGGTAGCAATTGACCGAGCAGCCGCATTCAACTCTTCGAGCAAGAAATCACACGCTTCAACATCTTTTCCGCGTTCGGCCATTTTCCTCGCATGCCTATCCACATGACCGTGAGAGGCGGCCGTCCCGCCCATCGCCTCCGGGTTCTCCTAAAGAGTAGATCTCTCCAACACCGACTGCTCAATTGAGGGTTTTGCGAAACTTGGAGGTATGCTCCTCCAGCTATATGAGCAATCACCTTATGACTCGTTTGAGCTCCCGCAAGAATTCGGATGGGCTGGTTCGCAACGGAAGGACTTGGCAACATTACAAAAAAGGCAACGCATAAGCCAATCAAACAGAAGTGTGTCAGCTTTAGTGTTCTCATCAGGTCTCCACATCTCGATCGATATCAGCACGACATTGCACAACTGATATTTCTAGAAAACCTAAGGCCCGAAAAAATAACCCGGACTGTTGCAAGCCGGAAACTGATGCTATTGGCGAGGACAGTAGCGGCTGCACGAAGGCAATGTGCCCGCGTAATGCTGCGCGCTACATTGCGGTACCGCTATTTTACGAATCAGCCCACCATCAACCGAAGATCGGCACCGTGCGTTGCTCCCCCCGGTGGAAGATGCAATTCTGGCCTAAGACTACTTGCAACCTGCAGTTAGGAATTTGCGTGTTTGAAGCCCTTCAAAGCGAGTACGTCATCGAAAAGGACGAGTTCAAGGCAATCGTTCCGGAACTTCGTGATGAATTGATCGACGCTCAGCTCGCGCTCCTTGAGAAACCGAAATTTCCTGTTGTCGTGCTCATCAGTGGCATGGATTTTCCTGGTCGTAGTGCGGCAGCCAGACGTCTGATGAGTTGGATGGATCCACGTCATGTTCGGCTCTACGCTCATTTCTGGGTTCGTGAAGAAGAGCTTTCGCATCCACGCATGTGGCGATTCTGGCGCGTCCTGCCACCTAAGGGCAAAATCGGGCTGTTCCTCAACAGCTGGTATGATGGACCAGTCTCAAATTATCTCGTTGGAGACCTCACTGAAGCGCAGTACCGAGCTCAGCTTCATCAAATCATGAGTTTTGAGCGAATGCTAACCGAGGAAGGCGTTGTTTTCCTTAAGTTCCTGTTTTATCTGCCAAAGAAGGAAAATTTGGAGAACCTGAGGGACGTCGCGAGCGACAAAATTACGTCGTGGAAATTGTCAGACGAAGATGGGAGAATTGCCAGGCAGTTCTTAAAACAATATGACAGGACCGTCGACGTGTTGGAGGAAGTGCTGTCTCAAACGAGCACTCCTTTCGCGCCTTGGATACCCTTGCGCAGTACGGATCAGCGGTACCGTGACATTACAGTTTCTCAAAGGCTTGTTGACGCCTTGCGTAGGCGCATGTCATTCGAAGGACAGGAGATTTCGCCAGGTGGCTTTAACGCATATGGAAGCGAGCACAGTCACGACGTATTCGACTCGCTTGAAATGGATCAAAAGCTTGAAAAAGATGACTACAAGAAGCGTCTTAAAAAGATGCAAAGGCGTGTCGGCAAACTAACGATTGCAGACAAATTCGAAAAGCGCGGACTTGTAGTGATCTTTGAAGGCAACGACGCTGCGGGGAAGGGTGGATGCATTCGACGTCTCGTGGCGGCTCTGGACCCGCGCATGATCAACCTCGCTTCTATTGCTGCCCCGTCTGACGAAGAGCGCGCGCAACCTTATCTTTGGCGTTTTTGGCGGCAAATTCCCGAACACGGTCGCATCGTCATCTTTGATCGCTCTTGGTATGGTCGCGTATTGGTCGAGCGAGTCGAAGGTTTTTGCTCGAGATCCGATTGGCTTCGCGCCTATCACGAGATTCGCGGCTTTGAAGAGGAGCTATCTGAACACGGTCTGATTGTCGTGAAGTTCTGGCTCACGATCGACAGGAGCGAACAGCTCCGCCGTTTCAAGGCGCGCCAGGAAACGCCCTACAAACAACACAAGATTACTGAGGAAGACTGGCGCAATCGTGACAAGTGGGACGATTATCGTGTCGCCGTTCGCGACATGGTCAATCGAACCAGCACCTCCAACGCGCCTTGGACGCTGGTCGCTGCAAACGACAAACGCTCGGCACGCATTAGCGTATTGGAGACCATTGCACAACGGATCGAAGCGGAGATCTAAAAATGGGAACTTGCTCGGCCGTCAAGATCTTTTCTGTGGCGGAGAGGCTCGGCCAGGTCCCGTACCGGTTCAAATGAAGCTCTAAGCTGCCACGCCGGGCACCTCTGAGCCGCTTCCCGGGCCCTCGGCACCATCAATGCCCTCGAGCCCGCGCTCCGTCTGGCGTGCGAATTTCGCGGTTGTCCTCTGTCGCATGCAAAATCCACTCAAACACAGCTATCCGATTGAGTCGGACGCAGCTTAGCCGACGCGCGGCTCTGTCTTCCTATTCCTGCGGTATGCTAACTCGACGCACAGAGGGATGCCTGCGACGTGTCGCTGTGACTGACTCAGGCTGCTTCTTGCTTTTTGGCAAAGACAGCTTGCGATCTACTACCTTGTCGGCATTCAAGCCGAAGGATTTCGCCAATTTTCGCAAACGGTCACGGCGCGTTTCACTCGGCAGGCCGGCCGCGGTCGTGACCTTGAGCACCCGTTTGAAGAGTTTTTTGCGAGCGTCCGAATTTTTTGGCAGCAGACGTGGTAGAGTCTCCATTGCTTCTTCTTCATCGAGCAAGAGCATCAAGAACTGCTCTCGAATAAGCTGCTTGAACTCACTAAGTGACATGCGCTCGCTTTTCGGCGCCCGCTCGTGCATCCGCTTGAGCGCTCCGAACGCCCGCTCATCGACTCGCCCCTCGGGGAGCCCCACATAGACCAGCGCGCGGGCGGCCGCTTCTCGCCGCCCACCAGTGCCGATGCGAGCTTTCAAATCTTTGATCTTCTCGCGCACAAGCGCGGCGTGAACCGGATGGTGTGCCTGTGTCTGGTGTTGGCGTTCTTCTCCGCTTGATTTCAACCCGACCAACGCTTGCGTCAGCTTGGAGCCGTAGATTCCGAGAAAAGTCTGCTCGTAGGCAAGATCACGAATTTCCCGATAAGACTCGAGCCACGCCACGATCCCATCCGAATATTGTCGCTCTAGCGCCTTAAATGGATTGTCATCGCTAACCGGCCGCCGGCTCGAACCGACGTTTGTTGCTGCGGCTTCAGTCCACGTCAAAAAGGGGTTTTGGTCTGAAAAGATACGGTACTGCAGTCGGACAGGATTGAAATCTCGCATCCACGCCGCACTCTGCTCCGTGATAAAACTGCGAACGAATGGTGATGCAAATGTATGATAGAGTGCCTGGTTGATCTCCGACACTCGTGCCATCGTTGCAAACGCATTTACGTCCTGTCCTGTATCCCCGAAAGCACGGATATCGTCCAGGGTCCGATTCTCAAAGGCGACGATGTAGTTGCCATAGGCCAGTTCAACGTTGGAGTCCTCCTCCCCCTTATCACTTATAACCGCTTCATAAAGCCCCGGCGGCAAGACATCGATCAGATCCATGTTTTGGGCAAACTGCTCGTGCTCTTTTCGGCCGACACGACCGGAAACGAATATTCCGAGATGACCAATGTCAGGATGAATCGAATAGATGATCGTCTGTCCGTATGCGCGGATTTCGTCAACGCTATCGTAGAGATCAAGGATCCAACCGAGCGCCTGTTGTGGCGGCGTAATATTGTCACCGTCGGAGCAAAAAACAACGATTGGGGAATGGATGTTACGCAGGTCGATAGCTGTACCTTCGGACGTTTGCATCTCGCCGCGAGTCAGCCTGTTTCCAACGAAGAGTTCATCGGCGGTAAATTGCATTTCCTCGTCCGTCAAAAGCACGTGTCCCCCCCAATAACGTTCGAAGTCCAAATAGCGTGGTGCTTCGGTGTCAATTCTGGACCATAGATTATACTGCTTAGTCCACAGCGTGTTTGCTGGGTTCAGATTTTCAAAACTGGCGACAAGGTATGCACCGTCGAATATCCCATTGCCGAGATCGTTGGAGAGGGTGGTTAGCCAAGTGCCGCCAAGCAATCCCCCCGAGTAGCGCATCGGATTTTTGCCGCGCACTCCGCCCCAATAGGAGATCGGCGATCCGGCCATCAGCAGCGGGCCGATGGCATCTGGCGCCGTGGCTGCCAACATCATGATGGCCCAGCCTGCCTGACAATTGGCAACGACACAGGGCTTGCCTTGGGCGGAGGGGTGCAATTCGCCAACCCTTCGAAGAAAAGCAAGTTCGGCACGACCGACGTCCTCGATTGTCTGACCCGGCACTGGTTCGCTAAGGAAGCCGACGAAGTAGCAGGGGT
>JBPCWA010000359.1:0-2644 GCA_051009975.1 Hyphomicrobiaceae bacterium | reverse complement strand
CACAAGGCAGAATTCCCATGCCAACCTCCATCTGCATAAACTTGGCCTTGCCACGGGCGGCAAAGCGCATATCGCAGGCAAGTGCGAATTCGTGCCCACCGCCGCGCGCATACCCTTCGATTTTGGCAATGGTGGCTTGGGGCACCTTGCTGATGCGCTCTAGAATTCTTTGTAGATCTAGCAGTCGAACGTCGCTGCGCGCGACGGCTGTCACCGACATGTCCTTAAGAAAATTCGTGTCAGCGTGCGCAACAAAAATCTCCGGGTTTGCGGATTGGAAAACGACGACCTTGATCTCACGATCCGCTTCCAGCTTTTGTGCCAGCATGTCTAGGTCGGCCAACATAGGAAGGCCCTGGATGTTGACAGGTGGATAGTCAAACGTAACCCACGCTATCGCGTCTTCGACCCTGACGTGGAATGTGGTGAACTTGTCGTAATCCATTGGCACCTCCTTGATGACGTGATGTCTATCTATTGATTTTCATTTCGAAATTAATGCCTGATAAGTGAGTTTATAATTCCGATTTGCAAGATAATGGTTGGGTGGTGATCATGGACACCGACAGTATTCGTCTCTTTGTGCTCGCGGCTGAAAAGCGGAACATCAGTGCAGCCGGACGCGTGTTGGGGATGGCCCCAGCCGTGGCCAGTGCACGGCTTGCCAAGCTTGAGACTACGCTCGGCGCGGACCTTTTGCATCGTTCAACGCGCAAGGTGGTGTTGTCGCTTGAGGGATCGGAATTTCTACCCTACGCCAAGGAAATTCTCGCGCAGGAAGGTGCCGCGCGCGCAGCACTGGGGTTGGGGAGTACCGCGCCGACAGGCACGCTGCGGTTTGCTGCGCCGAGCACATTCGCGCAGCTCTATCTTGCTCCGCTCGTGCCCAAATTTCTGGAATTGCACCCTGGGATCAATCTGGACCTACGTTTTAGCGATACTCAATTCGATCTGATTGAGGGGAGTTTTGACCTTGCTTTGCGTGACACGTCGCTAGCCGATAGCAGTCTCAAGGCCCGCAAGCTTGCGGATGATAAGCGGATTTTATGTGCCGCACCCACCTATCTGAAGGAGAGGGGTAAGCCGCAAAGGGTCGATGATCTGGAGCAGCATGACGTGCTCGGATTCCGGGACCTTGCCCCTAAACGATTGATCGGTCCGGACGGAGCTTCCGGAGAATTTGATCCGCGGGGGGCGGGATGCCGCGTCGTTGTGGATGATGGCTTGAGCCTGAAGATTGCAACCTTGGCTGGGGCAGGAATATCGATGAATGCACTTTGGAGTGTTTATCGCGAAATTTCTGATGGTTCTCTTGTTCAGGTGCTGCCGGACTTTGAAATCGCCGATGACGTGGCTCTGTGGCTTGTTTATCCGAAATCAAACGTTCTGACGGCGAAAGTCAGAGTGTTTATCGACTTCTTGCTGGAAAACATTGGGAAGTCGCCACCGTGGATGCAGGTCTGAGGCGCGTTAGACCTAGCGCACGTTCGAACTTGGCTGGCTGTGAGGGTGCCCAATTCAATGAGGGTGCCGAATTCAATGAGGGTGCCGCATTGGGATCCCACATCCAACAGAAAGTGGGTTGATCCTGCGTGAGGGGCCTGTCACAAAACACCCTTTGGCTAGTCCCGTAACCAGTACTGCGTTGACGACTTGGGGGTTGAGGTTCTGAATTAGACTATGGTGTTGCAGAAAAACGGTACCAATCAACCGTGGCCAGGCCTTGGACGCCCCGGTTTTTCCCAAGAAGGCCTTTACCCAAACTGCGATCGGCCGACAAGCAGCCGAGGTTGTCGGGTTTTGAGCATGGCCAGTGTGCTTTTTCTCGTCTTCGTGCTGCTTTTGATCCCGGTTGGGTCGCTTCAGGCCACACAAAATGTGCGGTGGGCCGACCTTACTGTCCCTATCCTGCCAAATGATGATCCGACCTTTGGACTGGCCTTCGAACAGCGGCAAAATTTTGAGGCATTGTTGGCGGCCCAGGTGAAAAGGGAAACCGGTACAGCTTTGACGGGCGACGACAAAGCGACCGTCAAACGTGCAAGCGAAGCGCTCAGAGCCAGCGGATTGTCCGGCGAAGCACTGTTGAAAAAGGAGAAGCAGTTTCGGCAAAAGATTACCTCGCAACGCTCGAGCGTACGCGAGGAATGGGATGATAAGAAAATTCGCATTCCTGGTTATGTGTTGCCGTTGGAGTTCGACGGCGATCTTGTCACCGAATTCGTATTGGTTCCCTATATGGGGGCCTGTGTGCACGTGCCTCCTCCGCCGGCCAACCAGATGATCATCGTTCGGCATGCGAGCGGCTTTGCTGTCGCGGGCCTTTTTGAGGCCGTATGGGTCACCGGCCGGCTCAAGATCGCCCGAAGCTCTCGGCCGGTAAATCTCTCTGACGGAACGGCGTCTTTTGAGGTCGGCTACGTCATGGACGCCGCGAGTGTTCGCCACTATGCCCCGTAAAGGTCCAGATGCGCCAGCGACTACTCTCCATTGAGTAGATCTTAGCGTGTCGGCAGGTCAAATCGGCCGTTATTTTTCTGGCGACTGCCACACTCCGATACTATGCCGCACAAGCAATGTGGCGGCCTAACATATTGAGAAAATTTCACTTTTAGAACCGAAGCGGTATCCCTCTCTCCACGCC
>JBPCWA010000358.1:0-4994 GCA_051009975.1 Hyphomicrobiaceae bacterium | reverse complement strand
CTATCCAGCCTCGCGAGAACTATGGCTCCTCCGCTACTGACGTTGAAAGACATTCACCTGACGTTTGGGGGAACGCCGCTTATGGTTGGCGTCGACCTGCAGGTCAGGCGCGGAGATCGAATAGGCTTGGTCGGTCGCAATGGCTCAGGCAAATCGACACTTCTGAAAATCGCGGCGGGCCTCATTAACCCCGATGCTGGAGAGCGGTTTATACAACCCGGGCTGCGGGTCGATTACTTGAGCCAAGAGCCAGATCTGTCGAAATTTGAAACTGTTCTCAGCTACGTAGAGAGCGCGTTTGCACCCGGCGAGGATCCCTATCGAGCCAGAATCATGCTTGCGGAGCTAGGGCTTTCCGCAGACGCAGCGACCAGCACGCTGTCCGGGGGGGAAAGTCGACGCGCGGCGCTAGCGCGGGCGCTCGCGCGTGAGCCGGATTTATTATTGTTGGACGAGCCGACCAATCACCTGGATTTGCCCGCGATCGAGTGGTTGGAACGGGAGGTTTCATCACTTTCTAGTGCCGTAGTGCTGATCAGTCACGACCGTCGATTCCTCGAAACGTTGACCAGAACAATTCTATGGCTGGATCGCGGCCAATCGCGTTTGCTGGATAAGGGCTTCGGAGCGTTTGAGAGATGGCGTGACGAAATTCTGGAGCATGAAACGCTCGCGCGACACAAACTCGACCGTCAAATCGCGAGGGAAGAGGATTGGATGCAGGGCGGGGTGACAGCGCGACGCAAACGCAATGTTCGTCGTGTTGGTGAACTCGCCGCTTTACGCAAAGCGCAACGGGAGGCGCGTCGCCAGCTTGGAACGGTGACATTGGAGAGCTCGTATGCAGGGGCATCCGGCCGCCTAGTCATCGAGGCGACCGGGGTGGCAAAAAAATTCGATGATGTCGTTGTCGCCAAGGATTTCACGTTGCGCATTGCCCGGGGGGACCGGCTCGGCCTGGTCGGACCGAATGGTGTTGGCAAGACGACCCTGCTGCGCTTGCTGCTCGGAGACATCGAACCGGATGTCGGTACGATCCGGCGCGGCAGCAATCTGGAAGTGGTGACGTTGGATCAAAAGCGAGATGCCCTCGATCCGCAGCAAACTCTTGCCGAGGCTTTGACAGGTGGGCGAGGCGACACGGTCATGATCAATGGTCGCCCTCGCCACGTCGCAAGTTTCATGAAGGATTTCCTTTTTCTACCCGAGCAGCGGGGAAGCCCACTTCGTGTGCTGTCAGGCGGTGAGCGCGCACGCGTGCTGTTGGCACGCGCTATGGCACGCGCATCAAATTTGTTGGTTCTTGACGAGCCGACGAACGATCTAGACATCGAAACGCTAGATCTGCTTCAGGAATTGATCGGAGACTACGCTGGAACGGTGATTTTGGTTAGTCATGATCGGGACTTTCTCGATCGCACCGTCACGAGTTTACTAGTGGGAGAGGGGGATGGTACCTGGATGGAGTACGCGGGAGGCTATTCAGACATGTTGGCGCAACGCGGAAGCGGCGTCACTGCTAAGAAGCGGCCCGTTTCTTCTAAAACCGATGAGAAAGGCTCTTTTGCGCAGGCGGTTAGCGCACAAACTCGAAAAATCCGTCGCAAACTTTCTTACAAGGAGAGTCGCACTCTGGACCGCCTCCCAGATGACATCGAAGTGATGGCCGTGAAGATCGCTCAGATAGAACACGCATTGGCCGATCCCGAGCTGTTTGCGCGTGATGCGCTGGCATTTCGCGATCTGTCAGAGCAGCTGGCTGAACTACTGGCCCGCAAACAGGACGCCGAAGATCAATGGTTTGAGCTGGAGTTGAAGCGGGAAGAACTTGAAGACTAAGGTGTTTGCGTATTTGAAGGCCGAAGCTAAAAGGGGCACAGAACTGCGCGCGAACGCCCTTGTTCAAGGGCCGCTGGACCGAGTGTTGCGGGCGCGCGTCGTGCGCGAACTCCCGCAAAATCAAGCGGTCACCAGAGCTTCATTGCTGGGTACTGTGCCGATCAGTGGACGGAGGCAGGCTGGACAGGCTTGCCCAATTAAGCGTCTCGGCAGTGTGGCGTGCGGCTTGGGACTGGAACAGTACAGCGTTGAATATCGCCGCAATTGCACCATATGACACACATGGGATAAGGCAGCGCCCACTTGGGGCTGCGGTATCGTGATGCTTGCGGTGCCAATGGGTCCCATTCGTCGCTCTATGGAGGACACCAAAACAAAATGTCCCGGATGTCGGTCTTGTCAAACCCGTTGTTGCTGGGCTTTGAGGATATCGAGCGCCTGCTCGATCGCATCACAAAGAGTGGTGGGGACAGCTACCCACCCTACAATATCGAGCGGGTGCCCCGATCTGCGAACTTGCCGGAACGGATGCGGATCACCCTCGCTGTCGCAGGTTTTGGTCGCGATGATCTAGAGATCACCGTTGAAGACAGCCAGCTGGTCGTACGTGGGAACCAAGATAGCGATGATGACCGCGCCTTTTTGCACCGCGGTATCGCAACGCGGAAATTCCAGAGAACATTCGTCTTGGCAGACGGAATCGAGGTACGCTCCGCCAATCTTGAGAATGGTCTGCTCTGCATCGATCTGGTGCGGCTTGAGACTGAAAAGGTCGTCAAGCGTATCGAAATTGGCGCAGGTTGATAAAAATCTCTGCCGCAAGTGCTATCTATTGCAGCCGAATCGGCTAATTCATGCCATCCTTTAGACGCGTAGATGTCTCGACGTGCTGAAGATTGGCACAGGTGCGCAGGTCGTCGCCTCCTGACAAAAGGATATACGTCATGACTGACACACACGGCAGCCAAAAAACCAAGCTGACAATCGATTCGTCCAGCGGTGTGATGATGACGGATGAAGAATTTGCGGAACTTGGTGATGGTCAGTGGGCCTATATTAAATCATTGACTTCTGAGGAAGCCCTGGAGGCTTATCCTTCTATCGAAGAGCTTCCCAAAGGGATCAACATCTATGCGCTTCACGCAGCGGATGGATCTCCCATTGCTTTGACGGATGATAAAGGTGTTGCCATCGAGCAGGCCATGGGCGAGGAACTCGAGATTGCGTCGCTCCATTGATGCTTCAGAGTGGCGCATGGATAAGCTTCGTGAGCTTCGGGTAGCACATCAGCCGCTTGATGCTGGCTAGATTCCTCGTTTGCGTTTGATTGTGTCTGTCCTTAGCCACGGTAGTGGGAATATTGACCACGCGGACGAAATCTTTCCAGGTAGACTGGTACAATGTTTCCGGTTGACTGGGGGGGGGCGTTGCCCAAATCGGTGAGCGTTCTGCGTTCCGCAATTGCAGTTGAGGCGACAATATTATCAGCCTGCAGAAGCCGAACTTGATCGAGTGTCAATGGCCTTGCGGCATTGGGAAGTGGCCAAGTGAGAACGGCCATGAGTTTGGCGAGCGCGAAAGGAACGCTCACGTACGGCCTATGGCGCCCCGACCACCCTTGTACTCGGTCTAAAACGTCTCGAAGCGATAGTATCTCTGGCCCGCCAATTTCATATGTCGCGCCCGGATTTGCCATTCCGCTAAGGGACGCGACAATGGCGTCTGCGAGGTCCATAACGTAGATCGGCTGGAACCGCGTTCTACCGCCACCGATGAGCGGTAGAAATGGTGTGGATTGAGCAAGTTTGGCAAATCTGTTGAAAAACTGGTCTTCCGGACCGAAGACGATAGACGGTCGCAATATGATGGCGTCCGGAAATTCTTCAAGGACGGCCTGTTCCCCCATGCCTTTGGATTGAGCGTACTGCGATGTCGCGCCCGGGTCGGCGCCCAGAGCCGAAACATGAACGAATTTCCGAACGCCGGCTTCGCGAGCCGCTCTGGCCACCGAACGTGCGCCATCAACGTGTAACGCGTCGAACGTCTGCTTGCCTGTTGATGCTAGCACAGCAACAAGATTGACGACGTAATCGGCACCAATGGTGGCTGCTTGAACTGAGTCTGAATAGCGAAGGTTGGCCTGCACCGCGTGTATCTGACCGACTGCACCCATAGGTTGTAAGTGTCCGGCAAGATCAGGTCGCCGAACCGCGGCGCGTATGCGGACGCCACGTTTCGCAAGCGCTCGAACTGCGTATCGTCCAACAAATCCCGTACCGCCAAAGACGGTCGCAAGATCTCCGCGCTGAAGTTTGTCGGCCATTGTCGGTTCCAGGCTAGCCACTGTGTCGTCACGAACGTTTTCGATGGGACAGTACCGGTCGACCCATAGTGTCTTGAGTATCTTGTAGTATCTTGTGACAGATACACAGGTGCGTTGCTTCTGTGAAGGGACTGTGACGTCACCCTCAAAATGGTCCTTGGATGAAGGCGTCTGCTACGGCAACGTTGACTTTTGTTGCTCGGGGCACTAACCCAGATCGCCAATGCCCAGATGGCGGAATTGGTAGACGCGCTGGCTTCAGGTGCCAGTGGCCGTATGGCCGTGAAGGTTCGAGTCCTTTTCTGGGCACCAGCTTCATTGGGGCATAAGTTTTTTGCCAATCATTTATCGAGGATGGCCTCGAGATCTGGCGATTGCAGTCAAAGTTTCAGAGTTGTCTTGTCTGCGGCCATGCGATCTGCACATCTGGCTACGGTCGCGTTTCCAGTGGGAATTTCAGGGCGTCAAATCTAGGCTATTGTCGACACTGGGCATGACGCGAATCTCAGTTGAGGCATCTATTGCTTTTTGTCGCCGACGGACGGTTCATGTGGTCTGTGGGCCGGCTGATGCTACAATGCGGAGCAATCGCACAAATCTCTCTTGACCGTGTGCGGTTCTGCCGCGGCGCGGCAGTGTCCGGGAGTACACGAGGCGTTACACTTAACCAACATGACAGGTCTAAAAGATGTAGTTGGGTTCGCAGCCGGCGGTGTCATGCTTATCGCCGCCGCTGTGGTTTGTGTAGTGACACCCATCAGAGCGCAGGTTTTTGATCTCCAGGCTGGTGCGGACAAATCGTTGCCGTCTGAAAGTGCGCGCGAGATCCTGC
>JBPCWA010000357.1:0-7437 GCA_051009975.1 Hyphomicrobiaceae bacterium | reverse complement strand
CTTCTCGGCCGATCAACGCGCGCGCATGTCCAGCCGTGAGTTGTCCTTCGCGAACCATTGTTTGAATGCGCGGGGAGAGCTTCAGAAGGCGCAGTGTGTTGGCGAGATGACTGCGGCTCTTGCCGATAACATCCGATAATCTATCCTGTGTATAACCGAAACGATCGATGAGATCGCGATATCCGCTCGCCTCCTCGATCGCGTTCAAATCGCTGCGTTGGACATTCTCGATGATTGCGAGCTCGAGGACCTCTTGATCGTCGAGCGCGCGGACAATAACCGGAACTTGGTGCAGACCCGCACGCTGCGCCGCGCGCCAGCGCCGTTCGCCTGCGACGATTTCGTAGCCACCTGCTTCGTGCTCGCGCACAATTAGCGGCTGAACGAGACCGCGCTGTCGAATTGAATCGGCCAGCTCCGTCAATTCATCCTCTTTGAACTCTTGTCGGGGGTTGAACGCGCCAGCCCTCAATTGGTCGACCGCGACGATCCTTTGCACCCCTTCGGATGGCAAGCTCGGTTCTGGGGCGTTCTGTTCGCCAATCAACGAGGCCAAGCCACGACCTAATCGTCCCTTTTGTATGGGTGTCACAGCCATCCGATTATTTTACCCCGCGGCCCCCTGCCGAACCCTAGGCCGCCTTGGCCGAGCGTTCGCGATTGATCATTTCGCTTGCAAGACTGACATATGCCCGACTACCGGGGCAATTGTAATCATAGAGTAGAATTGGTTTGCCGTAGGATGGTGCCTCCGCGACACGCACGTTTCGTGGAATAACCGTTTGATAAACTTTAGACCCGAAAAAATTGCGCACTTCCTGTGCCACCTCGTGTGACAACGCCGTACGTGAGTCGTGCATGGTGAGAACGACGCCTTGGATTTCAAGCCTCGGGTTAAGTGTGGCCCGAATATCTTCGATGGTTTCATTCAGCTGACTGATCCCCTCCAGTGCATAGAATTCGCACTGAACTGGTACGACAACTGCATTCGCTGCCACGAGCGCGTTCAGCGTCAACAAGCTGAGAGACGGCGGACAATCAATCAACACATAGGTAAATGGTTTCTCGCTAACCATTGCTTGCTGAATTCCGTGCAACCCGTTAATCGCATCACGTAATCGGAACGCACGATTTCTGTCTTCTAGATGCTCGGCTTCAAATCCAACCAAGTCCTTTGTGGCCGGCACAATGAACAAATTCGGCACTTGTGTCCGTTGCGCGCCCTGCAATAGAGAAGCCGCACCGGTCAGGACGTTGTACGTTGAAAGGTTGCGCGTCCCGTGCGCCACACCGACACCGGTACTCGCGTTTCCCTGCGAATCGATGTCAAGAATTAGCACTTTCTCGCCAACAGCTGCCAAGGCGGTACCCAGATTAATCGTCGTCGTCGTTTTGCCAACGCCACCCTTTTGATTGGCGATCGCAAGAACGCGCAATTGATCAGAACGCAATGTATTGCTCGTCACGCCTCATCCCTCCGAATGTCGCGCTAGATGTTTCACCACAGCAATTCGCCCTCGTTCGTCCGTGCGACTCTGAAACAACGAAACATCAAACGACCAAGCTTTGCGCGCTTCGTCGATCTCCCTGGCTGTCTCCTGCCCCTTGAGAAATATACCACTCGTGTGACACTCAAAGACCGGGGCAACGAGTTCACATAGGCGTGGCATGGGTGCCAAGGCCCGAGCCGTGATAATATCCACGCCAATTAACCGCTTTACACTCGCATCGCTTTCGATTCGTGTCGACATAATCTCCACAGAGATTTTCATCCGACGCGCTGATTCGCGCAAGAAGGCAGCCTTCCGTGTGTCACTTTCGACCAGTGTGACTTCTATGTCACGATGCTCAGCAAGCATTACCGCCAGAACGAGACCTGGAAAGCCGCCACCTGAGCCAACGTCGCAAATCCGTCTCGCTGTCGGTGGAATGAGTTCCACAAGCTGGGCACTGTCGGCAAAATGACGATGCCATATAGTGGGGAGCGTGGCCGGAGAAACGAGGTTAACAACCCTCTGCCATCGCTTTAATTCGACCTCATAACTCTCTAATTTTGATAGAGTTTCTCTAGAAACGTTGAATATCCGACCAAAGGCATCGGAGCACACTATTTCAGGTATAATCGGTTCACCAAGTATCACGCAGTCCGCCGCCTCTGAGCTTTCTTAAGGTGAGCGCGGACCAGCAAGAGAGCCGCTGGAGTAATACCATCGATGCGCGCGGCCTGGGCCAGTGTAACTGGCCGTTGATGCCGTAGTTTCTGACAGATTTCAGTCGACAAACCGGAAATACTTTGGAAATCAAAGTCCTTCGGAATTGCGATGAGCTCATCTTTTCGCAGGGCCTCGACATCCGCGTCTTGTCGGGCCACGTAGGCGGCATATCGGCCATCGATTTCGAGCTGCTGGTGGAGACCGGGCGGAATACGGTTTAAGACAGGCCAGACCTGCGACAGACGTTGGATATTGACTGACGGATATGCGAGCAGATCAAAGGCCGTTCGTCTCCGGCCATCTTGATTGATTTCAAAACCTTTCTGACGTGCGGCACTGGGTGTGAGGGTGTGGCTGTCGAGAAGATTGCGGGCTAACGCGAGATCTTTTTCTTTCTTGAGGTAGGCCTGTTGTCTCTGAGCGCCTACGCAGCCGAGGGCAATTGCGCGTCCGGTGAGCCTCTGGTCGGCATTGTCGGCCCGCAATTTCAGGCGGTACTCCGCTCGAGACGTAAACATGCGATAGGGTTCGCTAACTCCCCGAGTGACCAAATCATCGATCATCACGCCTATGTAGGCTTCGGTCCGCGACAACAAGAAAGGATCGCCTGCACCTGACGCGATCAACGCCGCGTTGAGACCAGCCACGAGACCTTGAGCGCCAGCCTCTTCGTAGCCGGTCGTCCCGTTGATCTGACCTGCCAAATAGAGCCCTGGCAAACGTTTGACTTCCAGTGTTGGGAGAAGCTCTCTGGGATCAACAAAATCGTATTCGATCGCATAGCCTGGTCGTACGATCTGGGCGTTGGCCAGCCCAGGAATGGTGCGGATAAATCGTTCCTGGACGTCGACCGGAAGCGATGTTGAAATTCCATTTGGATAGACGAGTTCGCTCTCCAGGCCTTCGGGTTCGAGAAAAATCTGATGCCGCTCGCGGTCGGCGAAGCGCATAATCTTATCCTCAATGGAAGGACAATAACGCGGCCCTACACCCTCAATCTGCCCGGAATACATTGCTGACTTTTCGATATTTTCGCGAACGATGGCATGGGTTTCCGGTGTCGTCGCCGTGATGTGACAGCACACTTGTTCTGATGGTATGCGCTCGGTCAAAAAGGAGAACGGCACAGGCGGATCATCGCCCGGTTGTGACTCCAATTGATCCCATGCGATGGTTGACTGAGCGAGCCGCGCCGGGGTTCCTGTTTTTAGACGACCCAGTCGCAGTTCAAGGGCCAGTAGTCGCTCGGATAGTTTTGTCGTCGGTGCCTCGCCCATACGACCGGCCGGCGTCTGCGATGAACCGATATGGATCATGCCTCGCAAAAACGTGCCAGTCGTGAGAACGATCGCCGCGCAGCGATATTTGGTGCCGCTTGCAGTGACAACACCGCAGGCCCGACCGTTGACCACATCGAGATCTTCAACCCCATCCTCAATGACCACCAGGTCGCTCAGAGCTCGAATTTCATCCTGCATCGCCGAGCGATAAAGACTGCGATCTGCCTGCGCGCGCGGCCCCTGGACGGCGGGGCCCTTTGATCTATTCAAGAGGCGAAATTGAATACCCGCAGCGTCGGCAACCCGGCCCATCAGGCCATCGAGCGCGTCAATCTCGCGGACCAAGTGACCTTTACCAAGCCCGCCGATCGCGGGATTGCAGGACATTTCACCGATAGTCGCGAACGAATGGGTCACGAGGGCGGTCCGCGCACCAAGGCGCGCTGCAGCAGCGGCTGCTTCGGTTCCCGCGTGGCCACCTCCGACCACAATCACGTCAAAGGCCATAGTCATCTTACTCGTTACTCACTTGGCGACGTCTTGTTTGGCGCGAGGTCTAGCGCAAGACGTTGCTCAGGGTCAAAATATCTGGGAACGCACAAGGTGTCGTGACGACGTACCACACGTCTGGCCCCCACCCAAGTCCGCCCAGCTTCTTCGACTTGGATTGACTCCTCAGTGGCGCACCTACCCAAATTGTATCTCAGTATAGATTCCAATCTATACTTCCCCAAATCAGGATCGACTCAAAAAAGACTCAATTGTTTCACGTGAAACACCTCGGTTTGACTCATTTACCAATGCAGAATCGGGAAAAGATCTCGTCAAGTACATCCTCCGAGTCGATACGGCCAGTGATGCGTCCCAACGCCAACGCTGCCAGGCGCAGATCTTCCGCACGAAGCTCCAAGCCGTTCTCTAGATGATGCGCAATCGCACCCGCCAGCGCATGTTGCGACCCATTTTCGAGCGCCTTCTGCGGACTTCCGCGTTGTGCACCTTCCTGCTCGCTTTCCTGCCCGTTTTCCTTGGCCGTCGGTGTGCCGGCTCTCAGAAACATTTCAAGATGGCCGGCTGTGTCGGCGAGCGCCGCGCGGTGGCGCGCATTCGTTGGCACGACGTCTGGAGCAGACGACGCATATTCTTCGAGGATAGTGACGATGGATTGTGTGAGTTCGCCCAGGCCCTGCCCTGTCTTCGCAGAAACTGCAATCGCGCTGGCGAAATTGGCTGTCGCACCTTGGAACATCCCCGCGGGGTTCAAAGTGTCGGCCCGGTCGACCCAATCCGCGCAACTGCCGAGATCGGCCTTGGTCAAAACGACCTGGACAGCTGCTTCCGATAGACCGGGAGGCGGACGGGAGTGAGTTTTCGCCGTTCCGTCTTGCAACCAGAGCACCAAATCTGCCTCACTGGCGCGCGCTAGCGTTCGGCGCACGCCCTCCTGCTCGACAAGACTTTGGGTTTTACGCAAGCCAGCCGTATCGCTGACAACCACGAAATAGCCTCCTATATCGAGCCGCACCTCAATCACATCCCGTGTTGTCCCCTCCTCGGCCGAGACGATCGCTGCGTCGCGGCGGGCCAATGCATTGAGCAGACTGGACTTGCCGGCATTGGGCGGACCGGCAATGACAATACGAAAGCCGTCGCGAACAATTTCACCACGATAGGCGCCGGCGACATGCGCCAGGATCTGGTTATTTAAGTTTTGCGCAATGGCATGCGCGTGAAGATAGGTCGACTCTCCAACGTCACTTTCGTCTGAAAAGTCTATAGCCGCCTCGACGAATCCTTGGGCCCGGATCAGCTCTGCTCGCCATTCCTCGTAAAGACGTGCAAGCGCGCCATCGGCCTGTCTCTGGGCCTGGCGACGCTGAGCCTCCGTCTCGGCGTCAACAAGATCGGCCAAGCCTTCTGCGGCCGTAAGATCGAGTTTGCCGTTATCAAAGGCGCGACGCGCAAATTCGCCAGCTTCCGCTGGGCGACATCGATCAAAGTTTGAAAGCGCATCAAAGATCGCGTTTAACACGGCTCTTCCGCCATGCACGTGCAATTCCAGGAGAGCCTCACCCGTGGCGCTACTGCGTTCAGAAAAATAAACAACCAGTCCACGATCTATTACTGCGCGTGATTTAGGATGACGGATCTGCCGTACAACCGCCTTCCGTGGTGCTGGAACTGGCGGTGCCAGTCGCGCGAGCAGATCGGGGACCTGCGGACCTGAAATGCGCACGACCGCAATGGCTGCGCGTCCGGGAGCGCTTGACAAAGCGTAAATTGTGTCACTTGGGGTTGCGGCTGACATGACGGTCTTACAAGTATTTTTCCGGCAAATGCCGGATTGTAGACCGCACGAGAGAGGCACCAGCGAAAAGAATAGGCCCCGGTACGGGGGGAGACCGGGGCCGACTATGCCGAGCGACGAGATTGGGAGAGACGGGAGCTCGGCCTTTGGAGAGATCCTCGTATAGGGGGCTCGAATGGTGCGGGCTGTTCCTTGGGTAACACATCGGCAAACACCTCGAAGTTTTCACCAGCATGTCCGTGCGCGCATCACGTTTGTGGACTTTTATCCTTGCCATCACCTTCTCTCATTCTTCGTCAACAATTGCGACGCCGCGACACCACCCGGTGCTCGCTGCCTTGATCTTCACCGGAAAACAACAGCACCCGATCTCCATTCCGGCACGATGGCGTTCCCAGATCAAGGACGCATCTCCGGTATCTCTGACCCGCTGCGCCGTATAGGCGAACGGTGCATCCCAACTCCAAGCGTCTGTGCCTGTTACGCGCGCCTTGCCTCAACAAGAACAGCGTGGCTTCTCGCCCCATGCCGCAACCGGACGTCACACATCTATCCGTTCCATAATGGTCTGACGCTGCGGTATTGATCACCACAATATCCAAGGGTGCCAACCGATGGCCGATCCGCTCAAGTTCTCGCATAACATCGGCGGGGCTGGCGACGTATCCGTCAGCGAATTTTCGGAAATCGAGTTTGACACCGCGCCCGATACACCATTCGAGTGGCAGCTCGTCAATTGTCATCGCCTGCTCGCCGTTATTCATTGTCGAGTGGTAGTGGTAGGGCGCATCGAGATGTGTGCCATTATGCATCGAAACGTGCGCCCGCTTGACGGCCCAACCTTCACCACCCGGCAGTTCGTCAGCGCTAACGCCAGAAAAAAGTCGAGCATCTGCGCTGGTGTTCTGGTGTTACAGCGTGATCAAATTAGTCGATCTGGGGTGCCAATCCGGGCGGATCGGCGTTGAACGTATTCTCCAATGGACGGGACAGGTCGATGATCGTGCGCACCATCACCAATTGATCTCCTCGTACCGCAATTTCGGACACAAGGGTTCGAGGTCCAATTTCAGTCTTCGAAAACCGATCTGCTCATCGCCGGTCCGGGCTCCTCCGCAACTGCTCCTGACTGCTCCCTAAGTTGCTCCCTAAGCCGCTCCTTATGCCACCGACTATCCTGTCCGTCCTGATCGGCTAGACCGGTGAGATCGTGGCCATTCAACGCAATTCATCGCGTGAAATCACATTGTCCCAGCGCTGATCACGGCCGCCGGCGCGAGTGAAAGTGAGCGCGGAGAAGCGACCGCCAGGCTTTCCTTTCTCCGACTTTGAGCTATCCGTTTAACAGCGTAAAAAGGAACTCCGACGCTGAACTTACATAGGCCACGAGCAACTCCAGCATAGGGAACCCTGAGAATATGATCACCTATTCACGCACCACGCAGCGTCGTTCACGAGGTGCATTTTTCGGATTGATCGGATGCACCATCGTGAGTTTTGCACTCATAGCGCCGGCTTCTGCCAGTGGGTTGCTAGATGAGGCAGTCGAATTTACCGGCACCGTGCTATTCCTTCAGAGTAAAGTACCGGCACTTCTGATCGGGGCAGTCCGCAACGGCGAGACGTCTATTCATGG
>JBPCWA010000356.1:0-3658 GCA_051009975.1 Hyphomicrobiaceae bacterium | reverse complement strand
GCGCTACAGACCTTGAGATTCTGCACTATGGCACACCCGCATTGATCGAAGGCGGGGCCCCGTTCAACAAGGACTTCACACCAGGACACGAATATATGGGGACAGTCGTGGCGCTAGGTCCAGGCGTCGATGAGTACAGTCTCGGAGAACGGGTGAGTGTCGAAATTCACGCCGGATGCGGACAATGCAAGCGCTGCCGCCAGGGGATGTATACAGCCTGCCTCAACTATGGCCTAAACTACGGTTCCGTGAACAAAGGCCACCGAGCCAACGGTTTCACTACAGATGGCGGCTTTGCCGAGTACGCCGTCAACAATATCAATACACTTGTTAGCGTCCCAGATTCAATGTCGGACGAGGTTGCAACCCTGGTTGTCACGGCCGGTACGTCGATGTATGGATTGACAGAGCTCGGCGGGCTTGTAGCTGGAGAAAGCGTCGTCGTTACTGGACCTGGGCCGATTGGTTTACTTGCCGTCGCAGTCGCAAAATCGCTAGGAGCCAACCCAGTCGTCCTCACTGGAACACGCGATTCACGCCTCGATATAGGCGCCCGCCTTGGTGCCGATCACGTCGTCAATGTTCGGAACGTTGACGCGGTCGAAGCCGTTAAAGCGATTGTTGGTCAGCGAGGAGCGGATTATGTCGTCGAATGTGCAGGTACAGAAGTAGCTATCAACGACGCCATTCGGATGACCAATCGCGGAGGCAAAATCTGTCTTGCCGCTTTTCCGAAAGACCCGATCTCGGTCGACCTACCCTTTGTAACTAAGAACAATATTTACATGTATGGTATTCGCGGCGAAGGAAAGAGCGCCACGCACAGAGCCATGGCGTTTATGGCTGAGAATCGTTTTGATGCCTCTCTAATCCACACTCACACCTTTTCGCTTGACGATCTGCCGACCGCCATACGTTACGCCAAAGAGCGTATCGAGGATGCCATTAAGGTTGTCGTCAAAGCGCGCGGGGTAGAGGCTAAGCGAAACGTCGCGGCTTAGACGACCTCTCACGGAATAGAGAAACGCCCAACGTCGGCCTCACGTCGGGCGTGATTTGAACTGATCGCCATTCAGCCCGAACAAGTCCATAGCGTTGAGGCCGCACATGCGCGCATAATCAGCGTCACTCAGACCGGACACTTGGCAAATATGCTCGACGGGATCATACTCACCCATATCAAATGGATAGTCTGTCCCAAGGCAAATACGATCAGTCCCAAATTTGCGTGCTATGAACTCTAGCTGGTCAACGGCGAAGACAATGCCGTCAAAATAAAATCGCTTGAGGTACTCCGTAGGTGGCCTGTCGATATGCAAACTGCAGTCACGCCGCGCTCCCCAGGCGTGATCCATCCGCGCCGCATAGTGGGAAGCAAATGCACCACCGTGAGAGACAATTATCTTGAGATCCGGATAACGCTCCATCACACCGTCAAAAATGAGATAATGAACCGCCAGTGTTGTTTCAAGCGGGTTACCAATGACATTTGTCAAGTAATGAGCGCCGAACCGATCACTCGCAAATGCTGTGGGATGCAACAAAACGGTCGCATCCAGGTCCTGCACTCTGGCCCAGAAAGGCTCAAGTCGCTCCGCCGACAATTCCTCGACGCCAGCGTTTGCACCAATCTCAATCCCGGGCATACCCAGATCGCCGATACATCGTTCAAGCTCGCGAACAGCTAAGTCCGTGTCCTGCAGTGGAACTGTCCCAATAGCAACCAGACGTTCACTATGGTCCTTTGCCGCGGCCTGCAGCGTGTTATTGATTAGCTGGCTCGCTTCATGGCAGAGCACAGCGTCCGCTTGGTAGTTGAACTGCGGAGGTGCCGGCGAAATCACCATAACGTCAATGCCCATTTGATCCATATCGGCGAGACGCTTCGCGGTGCCCGTCAGTTCCTCATGACGATCTTTATTCTGCTGCACGTTAACTTCTCGAGTTAGCGCAGATGCGTATTTCACCGCATCAAGCTCCGACGCTGGTAGATGTGGACGCACCATTTTATCAGCTTCGGGCACCAACATATGTCCATGGCAATCGATGACGAGCGAGCTTGGTTTTGGATGAACTGCATCGCCATGGGCTCTCGCCGCGGATGATTGATAGGGTTTAATCTCCATGTGAATTGTATCCTCAGGAACAGCAAAATTTGAGCGAAAGGACCAGCCGATGACTTAGGTTTCCATCAAGGTCTCAAATGCTTCGGCCATAGCGATAGGACGCCCCTGGGCCGCCGAGAGGTCCATGGCCATTGTCATAAGTAGATTGCGATGACCGTCTTTGGCGGTGGCGTGCGGGGTCTTCTGTCCGGCGTAGACACGCTGGTACCAGGCATTGGTCTCCTCCCGCATGGGTCCCCAAAGCTGGCCATCATAAAGATCTCCCGGCGGATAGCTCGTCAAGAAATCGACATGCCGCGCCGCCCCAGGGTTAAATCCGTCGGGAGAGTAACCGGCCCCTTGAGCTTTCTCCGAGGCTAGGACTAAGTCGCGATGCGTATCCTCAATGTCAATAACCCCATCGGTTCCGACAATACCAATTTCGAGGCCATAAACAGATCCCGGCCAAACGGTGGGTAACGCCCAACTGATGTTCATGCTCCAGATCGCACCGTCATCCATGGTGAAAATACCAAAGGTCGAGTCCTTTGTTCCCCATTCAGCCAACGCGGTATCACAAGATTGAGCATAGACCGAAGTCGGTGTCTTTCCTTCCATAAGCCACATAGACATATCAAGGCTGTGGGTACCTGAGACGACCATTGGTGTTAAATTCTGCCGCTGATTGGTCCGTCTCACCGTTGCAATGGGTACCATTCTATTCATGAAGGCTCGCGTCACAACGCTCGTGACTTGACCGATTTGCCCCGTCACAAGTCGTTCTTTCACAGCCAAAAATCTGCGACGAAATCGTTGAGTGTAGCCGACAACAGCGTCTGCTTCTGCGGTCTCAATTGCGTCAAGTATCGCCTTTGATTCCTTGGCATCGGTTGCTAGAGGTTTCTCAATGAAGAGATGCTTAATTCCATTCTCAACTGCTGAAAGGGTTGGATCCGCATGATTGTTTTCATCAGTCGCAATAATCACTGCCGTAACTTCAGGCCGGGACAGTAGTTCGGCGTGGTTCTTCGAAAAATAGTCTGCTTGACAATCAAGCTTCAACTTCTGCCCGAGTTCCTCGTTGATATCGCATAACCCAATCCAACCAACACCCGGGTAATCCCTCGCCAGTTGCGCCCGAATACGCCCAATCGTTCCGCATCCAATCACGGCGAGCCCAATCTGCGAACGTTGCTGGTTCATCGTCTTAGTTTTCCATTGTTGCGCAAAGAGTGAATATCACTAGCTCAGATGGGACATCAAGGATAGATCATTAGTGCCTCGGGTCCTCTAATTGGTGATCGACAGGCAAGCGGTGCATCTCATAATGCCTGCGAGAGGAATAGATGCAATTTCACCAAACAATAAGAGGAACGGCCGAAGCAAAGGCGGGCTTGCACATCATCTCGACACATATACTCGCGTTTGACATCTGAACCATCCGCGCTCGATACTCGGCAATTGAATTTGATTTCGCCTGGAGATAATGAATGCCCCTATCAACGTATGACCTTGAGGACAGCAGCCCATCGGGGATGAAACCCGCTTATGTG
>JBPCWA010000355.1:0-3254 GCA_051009975.1 Hyphomicrobiaceae bacterium | reverse complement strand
TGCGCTCTGCATGCGCGAAACCGGCTGGACGTTGACTGCGAATGAAGGCCAAGACTTTGGACCATTCGATTGGGTTGTCTCAACGGCGCCGTCAGATCAAACCAGCCATCTCTTTCCGAAGGAGTTTCAGGGGCGTGCGGCGCTGGACACCACGCGCATGGCTGGCTGTTTTGCGTTGCTGCTTGGCTTTGACAAGCCGAGCAACCTCACTTGGGAGGCTGCTAAAGCCGTGGGATCACCGATCGGATGGATCGCGGTCAATTCCACGAAACCTGAGCGACCGAACGGATATTCGATCGTCGTGCAATCAACCAACGCGTGGGCCGACACCCATATCGATCAGCCGAAAGACTGGGTGGAAGCCAATCTGATCAATGAACTCAAGGCTTTAAGTGGGCTCGATGGCGACGAGGCGGTCTATCGTTCTCTGCATCGCTGGCGGTTTGCCAGTACGCCGGCTCCGGCCGGGTTGGAATATCTCCTGGACGCCAGCAATCGACTTGCCGCTTGCGGTGACTGGCTTATTAAGGGTCGTGTCGAGGCCGCATACACGAGTGCAAGCGCTTTAGCCGACGCGCTGCTGCCGTTGATCGGGGCACGTAGCAATTGAGCTTTATGGCGGCTGCAATCCCTGATCATTCCTGCAAGATCAGCAATCTCGTAACCAGTAAGATTATTGTTAGCCAATATCATTAAGATCTCATTGTGCAGATCTTCGCCATCATCCTGTCTCTTGGTTCATGAAGCTGGTTATGGAGGGGCCATGCACGATGGCAGAGGTTTTATGGATAAGGTCTAGAGCCTTGCCAGAGTAGCGGCCCAGGCCATGCGTGAGCATGGCGATGAGGTCATGAAGCGCCGCCGAAACCGACAGCACATCTTGGGGCTGCAAAAAATTTCGCGGTCTCCGCGCATTAGATTGCCGAGGTCAAACCGAAGCGCTCCTGGTTCATGGATATGAAGCGATGGACGTAGTGGCTGACTGATTGAGCCCAGAGGTAGGTCAATAGGGCTGATCTTGGTTTAAGTAGATCCGCTCTGCTTCCCCAACGCAGAGGAGCCGCGTTTCGGTTGGAGTTCTAAACAACCGTCCCCAGCCGACCTGCTCCGGTGGAACCAGCAGGCGCAGATATTTGCCCAAAAGAAACTCTCGGTATCACCGACGGCCTTGCCGAATCAGTATAGCCGATGAATTCCGCAACTGTGTGTCGGTTGGCGCCGAGCAAGTGCATTGTTATTGCAGTGGCACGAGTCCGGCGGTACTTCTTTGGCCCGAGCAGGTTCCTCGGGATCGGACGATTTGGCGCGGATCCGTCTCCGCCCTCGACTTTTGAAATTTGCTCGGCTGCTATATCCACTCAATTACAAAAGAGATAAACTGGAACAATGGCAGGATCTGCCATTTACCTTCAAGAATTATCGGCGACGGGAGACACATGAGAGCATTTAAAGACAAGAATCTGACAGAGCGATTGGAGAGTGCGGCGCAAGCCAAGCAGGCCCAACTTCGAAAGTTCAAGGCACAACCTGGACCTGAAGATCCGATCGTCAAAGAACGACGAGCAAAAAGGCAGGCAATTGCAGCTGCGCGCGAAGCTCGGGCTCGAGAACGCGAATCTGTCAAAGCTCGCGCAGAGCAAGAGCGCGCAGAACTTGAAGCACGGGAGGTAGCTGAGCAGGCAGCCATTCGTGAGCGCGAGCTCCAAGACCATATGGCGCAGGAGGCCGCCCAAAAAGCGCTCCGCGACGCCAGATATGCTGCGCGCAAAAAACGGAAAAAGTAGATCAATAATTGTCATACTAGACCATTGCCACCGAAACAGCCTGAAGCAACGGCGGCTTTGCAACCGCATTTCCATTTCTGAAGTAGGTTCCGACGCGACCACCGGTCAAAATCCCGCTGGATGCTGACCGCGTAGCGATATCTGCAACCTGCACCATTCGGTCATCGGCCAAGGCAATCCGTTGGTTAGGTTTCTTCAGTCAGTTCCAACCGGTGCTGATAAGAGTGTGGTTGATCGGCAGCCTGTCGGCAAACTGGACTCCTCACCATTGATTCCACGCTGATTTTCGGTGATCTGGTGGCTTCGGTGCCACCTGATCACCTGCGGAGCACGAATTCAGAAGCGCGGAATATTTGGCCTCGTAAGTGGAGGTGAGACACTAGGCTTCAGATTTACTCAGTTCGGCCAATATCGATCGTCGGGAGGCGGACACGGCTTCAATTGCGGTCCAATCGCTAGTTCGGCGAGCCCACACAAATCTTGGTTCCTGCTGGCCTAGCTAGACTATAAACGATGCCTTACACTCGCATTTCCCGAGGTGTGGAATAGATAGGCAACCCAGTGGCTGAGCAAACGATTTCAGTTGATAATCAAGAAACTGAATTCCGTGAGGATCCAGCCCACATGCGAGAAATTGCATTACGTGAGAGTCTCGATGTCATCAGTCGCTCGCGTGACGATGAGAAACCGATCTTCGATGCAATCCTGGAGAACGCATTGCGGCTTTGCGACGCCCCGCTTGCGTTCATCTTCCTGGCAAACGACGAGCGGACTTATCTTGATATTGTCGCTTCCAAAGGAGTGCGGTCGGAATTTTTAGAACTCATGCAAAATGACCGAACGCCGCTTGACTCTCATCTTGCCATAAGTGCCAAATCAGTTTTGGACCAGACAGTTGTTCAAATAGACGATCTGGCTTCAGGACGGCAATGGGAAGAGCGGCAACGCCATCGCGTTTACGCGGTTGAGACAGAAGGAATTCGCAGTGCGATCTTCGTGCCGTTGATCCAGAATGGGAATGGCATCGGCTGCATCACAGTATATCGACGTGAGGTGAGACCGTTCACTTCAAGGCATGTCGAATTGATTACGGCTTTCGCTGCACAGGCCGTGATTGCCATTCAAAACGTTCGACAATACCAAGAGCTCCAAAATCGATTGGAAAGGGAAGCGGCGACCCGAGAAATTCTCCAGGTAATCGGCAAGAGCCGAGACGACGATACACCAGTCTTCAAGGTCATCCTGGAGAGTGCTGCTCGCCTCTGCCACGCACCAAATGCCTATCTGCATCTATGCAACGATCAGCGAACACACCTTTGCGTCGCGGCTCATGCAGGAACAAGACACGCTTTTCTTGATTTTCTTTCGCAGAACCCACTGAAGCTTGATGGTAGGTATTCACAGAGCGCACGCGCGGTGCTTGAAAAAAAGGTTCTGCACGAAGAGGATTTGGTCAATGACCATTTATAC
>JBPCWA010000354.1:0-3439 GCA_051009975.1 Hyphomicrobiaceae bacterium | reverse complement strand
GTGCACAGTCGTACGCCGGAATTTCGGCCGACCGCACGCGACAGCGGCATGACTTATTGGCTTTATGACAAGTCTGTTGATCCGGGCAGTCAATGAGATGGCCGGCTACGCGCAATCCTATTAGGCGGAGGTCGCAGGACGCTTGCTGTCGAGAGCTACATTTGTCGATAGCTATTTTCTGGTGCTTTGAGGACGACAGACTTACATTCAAACCTTCAATCTGAGGCCGACCGGATTTCAGTCGGTTTCAACGCGTCAAGCTCGCTTCGCAACCAGCGCACTTCGTGTTCGAGAAACTCGATGCGTTGCCTCAGCTTCAGATAGACCCAGAACGCCGTCACCCCGACGACAAGGATTGCCAGGCTCTGTAGCGCGTCCACAATGACCTCCCGCCAGTAATTGCTCTCTTGCAGCCTATCCCAGCCGTTGTAGAGCGCCGCTGTCGTTGACTTGCCGCAAGTTCTCGGCTCGGCGATTTCGCTCAGCACGGGATAAGTCCCTGGCGACATGGCCACTTGTCGATAGTTTTATTTGTTGGCAGTTTGTTCAATGCTTCATTCGGCACTCGCGAACCGACAGGCTATCGCCAGGTCGTCATTCAGAAGCGAACGCTTTTACCTCGTTCCAGCAACACAACCATCCTCCGGAAAATCTAGAAAGCGGAAGCTCTGTCGTTGGTTTTACTGTTCGTCCGCCCGTTTTCGGACTCGTCGGCTAGGATCTGATACGATCAACCATTCATAGCGCAAGCATCGCTTGTAGACGCCAAATCGTCCTCAAATACACTGCATGAGCGCGCTAGTGAACTTGCAACAGTCTGTCGAGACTGGGAGATGGCCCCATGACAGATCAACCAGAAATCTCCCGAATAGGGTCCCTCGGCGACCATTACATTGAAGCACTCGTCGCAAGCGGTCTGGTAGACGATCTAAGTGATATTTTGGCTTTAGCGCCGCGGCCTTACCGATACGCGGAGGGCGAATTCATTTGCAGGCACGGTGATCCGGTCGAATGTTTATGGGTCATCGTCAATGGCTCAGTCGCTATCAAAGAGGGAGATACGACATTCTTCGTCCGCCGCCGAAACGAGCTCGTCGGTGAACAGCATATTGTCGGCAACGGTTATCGTCGCATTTATGATTTGATCGCGAGCGAAAGCAGCGTCGAAGTCCTGGCGATAGACAAGAAAACCATTGAGGCCCATCCAGAGGCGGCCATCCTTTGGCGTAATATCTCTAGGATCATCTCTATGAAGCTGCGGAATGCCAGCCGGAAGGCTGCCTCGCTCAGCCGACAGCTTGCCGACGACACCCGTATACTTCACGCTTACACCAACGAATACGCGCTAAGCCGTCGATTGCAGTCTGGAAGCGGTCGTCAAGCCGAATACAAGGTAGAGCGCGCCATCGTTTGGTTCTCTGACGTGGTTGACTTCAGTCGACATACCCTGAGCCTCGCGCCCGATCGAACTGCCGATATCGTTCAACGATTTTTCAATGCTCAATCACTTCCCATCGTATCGAATGGTGGGCACATCGATAAGTTCATTGGAGATGGTTTGATGGCGTTCTGGGTACTCGCCGAGAAAAGTGACGGCAGAGATAAGGAGTTCACTGATGTAATTCGCGCTGCTGAAGAAGCTGTAGCGGCTGTCGGCGAAATTGCGATTGGCACAAGTGCATTGCGACTTCGGGTAGGTTTGCACGTCGGCTTTGTGTTAAGCGGCGACTTCGGTTCAGCAACCCGGCATCAATTCACGCTTATCGGAACCGAAGTGAACAAGGCAGCTCGGTTAGAACAGGTTCATACGGAAGATATCGTGGAAGGCTCAAAAGCCCTCGGCGACATTCGACTGAGCACCGAATTGCGCAGCGAGTTGAGTGATATTAATCAGCGGAGGTACCAGCAAAAGTTCATCGCGAAAGCGAAGAACATAGGAGCGCTTGAACTCTACAGTGCATGAGCAATCCGCGCACGCTGCCTGCATGACACGGCGTACATCTGCTGCCCTCTCACCCAACACACTGGCGCTTTGCGCGATTGTCATTGTGACTGGGAGAGGCTTGCAGGGGAAAGTTGTGGACCTTGTCATGCGCTACCTGGACAGCGATGATGTCAAGCTATCAGAGCTTGCGGTCCTGCTTGGCTTTTCGAGCTATGCAAGCTTCACGGCATCCTTCAAGAAGTGGACGTGGCGTACGCCCAGCGATACGCGGACGTTGTCTTGATCTCTGACGTCGAGACAAAAAGAGACTGCGCATTGTGGATTCGGGTCGAATGAAGCGGTTGCTGATCAGGGCGCTTGTTTGCGCAATTGTTTGCTACTCTTCAGTGCCGACCAATGCGCAAAAGTTATACCCTGGAATTGTTGGCGAAGACGATCGGCGCGTTGTCGATAGTGCTGGCGAGCCCTGGGAGGCCGTGGGACAGATCAATGTACCCGGTCATCGAACAGTCCGCCGGTGCACGGGCACCCTCATTGCACCCAACCTTGTTTTGACGGCTGCCCACTGCGTCATGGATCGTTGGAAAAAGAAGCCCTATCCGGCCAAGAACATTCATTTCCTGGCTGGCGTGCGCGGTTCTGAGCACAAAGCGCATATGAAGGCAAAATGCTTGCGTTTTCGCGAGGACTACATCGTGCTTCCGCGCGGGGGCAGGCAATCGACGGCCGCAGATCGACAATTGCGCAAGCGGGCCTTGATGACAGATGTCGCAGTCGTTGTGCTTCAACGCGCAATTTATGTTCGTCCCGCGCCGCTGGCGGTTGGCATCAGAGGTGCGCCAGGGTTGCGGCTGGTTCACGCCGCTTATGCCCAAGATCGGCGCTACATGCTGTCAGCTCACTTCGACTGCCAGGTCAAGAGGATTAGCCACGGTGGGAGGGTTTGGCTGACCGATTGCGACACTCATTTTGCAAGTTCTGGTGGCCCAGTCTTCGAACGTAAAGCCGGGCGGATGCAGTTAGCTGCCGTTATGATTGGAGCAAGCGTTGGCCACAGCGTTGCCCTTCCCATCTCTCGGTGGATCGACCTCACAAAGAGCCCGGTCTGCGACTAATATGCGGCGCTTAAGCGTGGTCCGTCCGTTGGCCGCATTGATGCATTGCGTGGGGCGATGCTCTTGTTGATCGACAGTGATGACCGCAACTGGCACCCAGCGTATTGCTCGTCTCTCTATCCAGCTGATGGGCGTCGGTGGCTTGCCGGTAATCGCCTCAAACACAATCCCAAGACCTCTATCACTAGCGCAATGAACACAATGGACGATCACTACACAACCGAGCAGCTCAGAGCTCGTGGTTGGACCGGATCGATGATTAAGGCACATCTCGGCAAGCCAGATGAGCAGAGATCGGACCCGAAGGGCGACTTCGGAAGAAGCTCAAGCTCTATCGTATGGAACGCGGTCACGCGGTCGAAGCCGGCTCGGCGAAAGC
>JBPCWA010000353.1:0-11204 GCA_051009975.1 Hyphomicrobiaceae bacterium | reverse complement strand
GGCCAATCTTCTTCATTATTTTACTCATGATTGTTCCACGCGTTGATCATCTCATGCCTGACGTCTGAAATTGGCCCAGAGTACCCACTGCGCTTAGTCCAACAGTGATAAGTTCTCCCACGTTTTGACCCGTCGGCGTCATTGCACAATGTATATTGATTGCGCCCCGTCCACTGCGCAGCAAAATGGTCGATCGATCATCATTGGCTCCAAAACGTCTGGCCACTTTGCTGCGACGAACAGAATACCAGTTCCACGCAGTCCTCGCATGAACGTCCTGCCTGTTGCCGAACGGAAGCTGCCCCCCAAAGCACCAACGTCTATCGGCATTTGCCCTAAGGCTTGGCAAGCATCGAGGAGGTAGGAGACCCCGTATTTTCTTACGATCCGCCCCACTTCTTGAGCTGGATTGACAAGCCCTCCATTCGTCGGAACCCAAGTAATCGCTATGATTCCGACATCGTGGCCAAGCATACTCTCCAGGACATCTAAATCGAGAGCGTCGGAACGATTGCTCGGGACGACATTGATTTTCAATTCATCCCGATTCGCCCGTTGCGCAATCTTGGGGCTAGCGCAACCTTGGGGCCAGCGCAACCTTGGGGCCAGCTCACCCTTGGGGACTGCTCACCCTTCGGGCGTATACCAAATCAACCGCATTGAAATGGAAAGTCCGGAAGCACCTCTAACTTCGAACCTTTTGGCGAGCATACCGAGGCCACTATTGACGGAAATTCAACACCTGCAACGCATTGGCGCCATTCACTCAGTCACGGAATGCTTCTTTCGGGATTTCACAGCAAGGCGTATTCCAGATATTCTACTATGACATCCTCCAAATGGCGGAAGTCACCGTATCCCGAGCATTGACTGAGAGTCATCTCGCGAATACCGGTTGGAATGAGATGAGCGACGCAAGTCGCCGATTGAAGGAGAGGTGAGACGGTGTCTAGTCGTAGAGTGGCACGGGCAGTGGTCGAGACTGAGATGACAACGACGGAACGCGAGGCACGGGTCGATCTCGCAGCGGTTTACCGGCTCTGCGCCCACTACGGCTGGGGTGAAGTGATTTTCAATCACTGTTCGATGCGCGTGCCCGATGAGCCCGGCAAATTTCTTATGAAGCGCCACGGCGATCTATGGACCGAAGTGACGGCATCAAATCTCGTCAAGGTCGACATGTACCAGGACCTCGATGAGCGCGCGGGCGTCAATCGGCCGGGGTTTACACTGCATGGCGGCATTCTGCAGGGGCGCCCCGATGTCAATTGTGCTGTCCATGTTCACACGGATACTGGCATGGCGATCTCAGCGCTCAAGAGTGGCCTGCGCATGGTTTCACAGAACGCTGTGCGGTTTTTCAACCGCGTCGGATATCACGCCTATGAGGGCATCACCGAGGATTTCGGGGAGCGTGAAAGGATCCTCAAGGCGCTCGGCAATAATCGTGCGTTGATAATGCACAACCATGGTCTCGTTACGGTCGGTGCAACTGCGCGTGAGGCCTTCATTCTGATGCTTAACCTCATGAGTGCCGCAAAGATCCAATTGCAGCTGGAGGCGACAGGTAGCCCGTTGATCGAAATTGCACCCGCAATCTGCGAGCGCGTAGCGACACAGTTCGAGGCTCACGATGCGGGTCGCGGGGCGGCTGACTGGCCGGCCTTCCATCGCTTGCTAGATGGCATTGACCCGAACTACAAGACCTAAGCCAGCGTGTAGAGCAACTGAAACTTGCGGCGATAAAGCCAGGTTTCGGACAGACTGTCGTCTCCGTGACGCTGGCACATCGGCGCGTCAGTCCAGTATTTCTCAATTGGCGTTTATTGCAGTTGACAGAACGGACTGCCGTAGTCCCCACGAATCAACCATCGCGGCAACCTTTGGCCATTGTCCCGTCCTGAAATCAAATATCCCTCGATCCTCCGCGTAGAGCAGAGGACACAATAGATTAATATCCATCACCGAGAATGTTCCTGGCCAAAAACCTTTGTCATGTATTTGGGTTTCCAGCCAATCCAGGCATGTTCCAATCCTGGTTTGATGGCGATCAATAAATCGTACGCCCTTAGCCTCCGTATCGATGGTAATAGGTCTGATATTGACAACGGCATGAGCCAAGGCGTCTGCGGTCTCCAATATAAGTCGATCCTCCCAATGGCGAGCTTCTCGAGTGATCGATGGAGAAAGTGGTGCTTCAGTCACCGAAGCTCGCGGATCGGGATAAGTCGCGACAAGATAGTCAATGATAAGGTTTGTTCCCCAAAGATGTTGGCCTTCGTCGTACAAAACCGGTACTTGCAACGCTGGATTATGTGAAAGAATATTCTCAACCGGCCTGATCCCATCATAGACATCGCCTTCGTAGTCTAGATGTTTTTCCACAAGGAGGATACGCACACGTCGGGCAAACGGAGACCCGTTGGAATATAATAGTTTGCGCATTCGTCTATGCTCCGCGCTGCAAGCATGGGATCCAGAATAGACAGCTCACGATTAGTAGTCAGTCTATCAGCCGAGAGGACCGCGGTATACCGTCAAGGCTTTCAGGTCTCTGGAAAATCTCTCCCGGCTACTTATCAGAAAATCTTTGAAAGTTGAGCGCATCCGAGCTTGCAACTGCCCATCGCGAGAAATCTGTTTCGAGCCGTGAGGCCGTGCAAGCCTATCTTGAACAGATTGAGGCCACTAGCGGTCGCGTGAACGCGATCACAGCCCTACTGTCGCATAGCGCTTTGGACGCCGCAGACTGAACCGATAGATCGAATACTTCTTTGTTCCAATACTCCAACGTGTGACGCTCGTGAACAGAACCGCAGCGCAGGGCTAGGGGTGAAGTGTCCACTTATCAGACAGTCAACCGAAAGAGCGAACTCTTGCGACAACTCATTCTGCTTGTGTTCGTTCTTAGCGACACAACGGAACCGCAATGTTACGTTCGCCTCTCGTCAGCCCCCTCCATCTCACCTTATGCGTGGCGCTCGTACTTCAGGTGGCCGGGAAAGACTCAATGATCGAAGTCACGATATCGAGCGGGAGTGTGCAAGTTGTTTTGGGTTGGAGTTGATGTTGGCGGAACATTCACGGACCTCGTGCTCTACAATGAGATGACGCGTGAGATCGTAGTCGCGAAAACACCCACCACGCCTTTAGATCAGTCCAGAGGAATTCTGGCGGGCCTGGAGGATATGCGGGTTGACCCTGCGCACCTCGTGCGCATCGCCCATGGCTCCACGGTGGCAACGAATACTGCGCTGGAGCGTTCGGGAGCACAAATCGCTACGCTCGTAACAAGAGGGCATAGGGATATCTTCATTACGGGAAGGGGCAATCGCACGTTGATGTACAATATCAAGGCGAGGGCACCGGAGCCACTATTGCAGCGCGATCGATGCTTTGAGATACCCGAGCGTATCGATGCACAGGGCAATGTCATACTGCCGCTAGATGAAGCAGCAGTAGAGGAAGCTGCCCGCGCCCTTGCCGCTCAGAATTGCGAGGCCATTGCGATCTGCTACCTGCACTCATATGCTGCACCACAACACGAGCGCCGTACGGCCGAAATCCTCGCCCGGGAACTGCCGTCCACGGTCATCGCGATGTCCGCGGAAGTTCTCCCAGAATACCGCGAGCACGAACGCTTTTCAACGACCGCACTTAATGTCTACGTGGCCCCTCGCATGCGCCGCTACCTCGGCGCCCTGCGAAGCCGTCTCGCGGACAGAGGTTGCACGGCCGAAGTTACGATCATGACCTCAAGTGGTGGAACGTTGCCGGACAAGCGCATCGAGGCCTTGCCTGCTCTTTCGATGTTATCTGGACCAGCGGCAGGTGTCATCGCCGCACAATTCGTCGGCGCGGCTGCCGGCTTTGAAAATGTGATTACGTGTGACATGGGCGGGACGTCAACCGATGTTTGCCTCATACAACAGGGCACGTTCTCGATGACAGGAATGGGCCGGGTCGGCCGTTTTCCGGTCAAGTTCCAGCAGATGGATATCAATACGGTTGGCGCCGACGGCGGCAGCATCGCGACGTACGAAGTTGGCGGCGTACTACGGGTTGGTCCGAGGTCTGCCGGCGCAGAACCCGGACCGGCCGCGTACGGCCGCGGCGGCACAGAGCCTACGGTCACGGATGCAAACGTCATCCTGGGCCGGCTGCAATCAGAAGAGCAACACAGTCATCTCGTCCTTTATAGCGACAGAGCTCAATCGTCAGTCGACACACTTGCGAGGCAGGTTGGTCTTGAAACGCATGCAATGGCAGAGGGCATTACCCGAATCGCGGTTGTAAATATGACGGCCGCGATCAAGGAAATTTCAATCATGCAAGGATTGGATCCTCGAGATTTCGCGTTGATGGCCTACGGAGGCGCCGGCCCTCTGCACGCGACTGCAATCGCCGATGAACTTGGCATGGGTCGTGTCCTGGTACCGCCGATGCCGGCGAATTTCTCTGCATTTGGGCTATTGGTGGCGGACTTGCGCCGGGACTTTGTCCGAACGCATGTGACGGCGACCGCAGACACCTCACATGTCAGCGTCAACGAGATACTTAACGAACTTCTGAGCGACGGCCGTGGTGAATTGGAGGCTGCAGGTGTTCCTCCAGATAGACAGCGGTTCGAATCGCGGCTTGACATGCGCTACATTGGTCAAGCCTTCGAATTGTCCGTGCCAATTCCTCTCGATTTCACCTCAATGGACGAGATCGACGTCGCGTTTCGCAAGGTCTATGCTGGCCGGTATGGTGATGCGCCCGATGGCGGTAGCGAGATCGTCAACTACAGAGTAACGGCTTGGGGCGTCACGAACAAGCCTGCACTGCCGACATTGAGCAGTGCTGATCGCGCGAGAGAAGATGCCCATACGGGTGTGCGGTTGGTAGTGTTTGACGGAGAGTCAATTTCCACCAATATCTATCGCCGCAACGCGATGCCTCTCGATGAGACGATTGACGGTCCGGCACTGATCCAGGAAGCCAGTTCCGTAACCGTCGTTCCTCCCGCCTGGTCGGCACGATTGACGACAAACGACTGCATTGTCTTAGAGCGCAAACCATGACAGTCCCAATCGATCCGATCTCGCTTGAAGTGATGTCGCAGGGGCTGATTTCAGTCGTCCGCGAGATGCGCGCAACAGTCATGCGCACTGCCAAATCAGTGGCCATCTACGAGGCAAAAGATTTCTCATGCGGTTTATTCGCACCCGACAGCCAGGTCGTAGCACAATCGGAGGATATTGGTAGCCACGTTGTGCCAATGCCGTGGACCGTGCGGTCCGCCATGGCCAAGTTTGGCAACGGTCTCGAACCGGGCGACATCATTCTTGTGAACGATCCTTATGTTGGTGGGACTCACCTCAACGACGTCACGATTATCTTTCCAGTCTTCCGCGACGGTCGTTTGATATTCTTTCCCGCAGTGCGTGAACACTGGCCGGACGTCGGTGGCATGGTCCCAGGCAGCATGTCTGGCAATGCAACCGAAATCTATCAAGAAGGCATCCGCATTCCGCCAATCAAGATCATGGAACGCGGCAAGATGAACGCCGCCGCTCTGGAATTGCTTCTGGCAAACATGCGTGTTCCGGAGGAGCGTTACGGCGATTTTTACGCCGGCATTGCGGCCTGCCGCGTCGCAGAAAAGCGCATCTTCGAACTCTGCGATACCTATGGAGTGGACGTTCTCCTCGAAGCCGTGAAGCAAGATCTTGACCGCGCAGAATCGCGCATGCGGATGTGCATTTCTGATTTGCCCGATGGTAAGTACTGCTACGAGGACTATCTCGAAACATTTCCGGTAGGTGGTTTCGAACCGCTCCTATTGCCGCTTGCTCTGACCGTCGAAGGCGATCGAATGACTGCCGATTTCACCGGAGCCTCGCCACAGGTTCCAGTGCCTGTAAATTCCACCCTCGCCGTGACAGCCGCTTCCGTATTCATCGCGGTCAAGTCGATCTTCGACCCTGATGCCCCGCTCAATCAGGGATCGTTTCGCCCGATCGACGTTGTTGCGCCCGAAAAGACCATCGTTAATGTGTCACGACCGGCACCTGCCGGCTCCCACGGCGAGATCCGCAAGCGCGTGATCGCAACAATGGTCGGTGCTCTGAGCAAGGTTGTCCCTGACAAAGTGGCGGGGGATCTCTGTCGTTCGTCGTTTCACAATCTCTTGGGTGGGTTTGACACACGAAGCGACCGGGAGTGGGTTCATTACGAATGGTCTGGAGGCGGCAACGGCGGCTTCGACGAAGCTGACGGCCCGAGCGCGATGGCACCGTTCGATTGGGGCGACCTCGTCACAGTCCAACCATCCGAGGTCATCGAGACGCGTTTTCCATTGCTCGTTGAGTATTCCCAACTCGATACCGATTCCGGTGGCGCAGGCCGTTCCCGCGGAGGGCTTGCTATGCGCCGGCGCATTCGTGTAATGGCTCCAGATACAAAGTACTCGTTGTTGTCGGACGGCGCCATCGTACCGGCCTTTGGTGTACTGGGTGGACGCAGTGGGAAACCCTTGGCATCGTGGATCGAAACAACCGACGACTTGCTTGTTGAATTTGATACACCGGGCAAGGTCGGAGGTCATTTAATTTTCGAAAACGATCGCGTTGTATTGCGCTCTGCGGGCGGCGGTGGTTACGGCGACCCGCTGCAACGCCCCGCCGCGACAGTCGCAGAGGACTTTCGTTTGGGCTACATCTCCGAACAGGCTGTGCGCGACGTTTATGGCGTTGAGATTTCCAACCAAACCGGAACTGCCGATGAGGCCGCGACCGAAGCGATGCGCGCAAAAATGCGGTCCGATCGGATCAAACTGGCTATAGTGCCGGAGGACTGCAGCTACCGTTTTCGCAATGTCAGCCGGCATCGAATCTGCCGGCTTCATCCTGCCGATGTTCAGGCCATAGGCACTCAAGCCGAAGACCTTGTCGAACTTGATAGTGGTCGCGGTGCGCCGCTCCGCGCGTGGCTCATTGTTGATCACAATGTCAAGCCCCAGTCGTGCCCCATTGATTCACATGGGCGGGCGATGCTCGGCTTGTCTGAAGGTGACGCTGTAGAAGTCCGCTCGCTCGGCCTGCCCCAGCGCAGGTGAGGCTATTTGAGCTTATTCGTAGCGGACTTGGTCTTCAGTGTTGCTATAAGTTGCGCAGAAGCCATCAGCAGACAAAGCTCAGTCGGGAACCAATAGCGGTTCGGCGGCCTACGCGCGCGAGACCAACGCAAATATTATTCTTCAATTTAGGGGACGTTGTGACTAGAGTGAGTTTTACTGACCAGGCGGTCCCGAAACGCTGCCAATGCATCAAATGGCGGCGGACGGTGACCAATACTTTGACGGCGTGTCTTGGACTGCTTTGGACGCCCAAGTCGTTGCAAAAGGACCATCCAACTGGCGGATCATCTGAAAACGGAACGGTGACAGCACTGAACGACATATCAACAGCACTCCTTGGCCTCCTGTTTCTGATCATTGCCGCATTTAGTGCTCAGGCAACAGATAAACGTATCGTATTTGGCAGCGGAGGCACCACTGGCGTCTATTACCCAGTCGCGATCTCGATGTGCCGTCTCTTCAATGCAGACCACTCTCAGAATGGCTTCAGTTGCAGCGTCGACAGCACAGGAGGTTCCATTGACAACCTGAACAGATTGCGAACCGGAGCTGTCAACTTTGCGATCGTTCAGTCCGATTGGCAGTCCCATGCTTTTAACGGGACAAGCGTTTTTGCATCTCAAGGTCCGCAATCCAATCTTCGAGCACTTTTTGCCCTCTACTCGGAGGCATTTACAGTTCTGGCACGCTCGCGATCGAATATTGTCGGGATCGGAGATTTGCGTGGACGACGCGTCAATATTGGAAATCCGGGTTCGGGACAGCGGGCGACGATGGAAATCGTCATGAAAGCATTCGGATGGTCTAGATTTGATTTCTCAACGATTAGAGAATTTGGCTCAGATCACCAGGCACAGGCACTCTGCGACGGAGAAATTGAGGCTATTGTGTTTGTGGCTGGACACCCTTCCGGCACTATCAAATCCGCAACACAGAAATGTCCGACTAACTTTGTTCGCGTTGATGGACCGGTCATCAACCAGCTTGTCGATCGTCACGACTACTACCGACTCACGAATATCCCTGCTGGGTTGTATTCGAGACAATCTAATGATGTTCCGACGTTTGGGCTAACTGCGACAGCCGTTACCACATCCGACGTCCCCTCAAGCCTCGTCAAAGCTCTGCTGAAGAGCATATATGGCAACATAGGGCGACTGCGAAAAATGCATCCGGCCCTTGCGCAATTGCAAACAGAAGAGATGTCGCGGGACCTGATGCCGGCACCACTCCACGATGAAGCGGTCAAATTCTATCAATCTCTCACTCGGCCCCCGCAAATCGGCACATCAGATTGACACCAGTCTTAAATCTCTACGCGTCAAACCCGGTCGCAATAAGTGTGGCAGCGCAAAAATCGAAGAGGGCGATCACATATACCGCAATCATTCTGCCATTTTAGCGCATGATCTGCACATCACCCCTGCTCAAGTGGACGAATATGGCCCCGAGGCGCCAGTCAATGCGTTCGGACAGGCACCACAACAAAAATGGATCGAGATGCCACGTACACTTCCCTGGACCGACCGCTCGATGCACCGACCCAATCGAACCTTCCAAACTCCGCCAATGACGCGCCTTGCTCCATGCCGCGGAGCACATCGACGAATCGCCACACTTTTTTTGAGGCGAGCCGCAAACACGCTCCGTTGGCTAGTCAATTCTCCACAGGAGCTAAGCCGCATATCCTCCTATTCTTCCGCCATTCAACGCCTCAATCCGAAGCTGAGTAATACAGCTGACGCCGCAGCACGATCGTTGACCGCCAAGCGGCCCTCTCCAAACCTTTCCCACCACCGCGCCAATCACACCAAGCGAGAGCGGATTGCAGCAATCGCGGTAATCTTTGCCCAATCCGCTTTGACCTGTTTTTCGCTAAGCATTGGAGCTGCTGCCGCGGACAAACCAGGCCCTTTAAAGATCGCAGTTGCTGGCCCTATGAGCGGAGCCAGTGCCCATTTAGGGCAAGCAATGGTCGATGCAGTCCAGCTCCGCGCCGACGAAATAAACGCCCTCGGCGGCTTTGGTGGACGACGAATTGAACTCATTTCACACGATGACAAAAACGACCCACACGAAGCAGCATCCGTCGCCGAGTTAATTACAGCGAAGGATGACATTTTACTTGTCATCGGGCATCGCACCAGCGGCGCGTCCATAGCAGCGGCTCCGATCTACAAGAAGAACAAAATACCTGCAATTTCTGGTACTGCAACGGCCGATGCCCTTACATTGAATAATCCTTGGTACTTCAGGGGCATATACAATAATAGCTTGCAAGCTAAATTTATAGCCAATTATATAAATAGCATTATGAAATTCCGAACAGCCACGCTTATTTCAACAACGAGCGCATATGGGAAATCTCTGGCCAAAGCTTTTACGGATGCTGTTGATCTGCTGCCACTCAAAATTGCACATAAATATCAAATGGAATCCGACAGTGATGAGATTGATTTAGACATGGCGGATGCCGTTTCTGAACTATCTACGCTTCCAGACAGCGGAATTGTTTTCTTAGCCATGAATGCCGCCAATGCCGCGCATTTTGTGCGTGAAATGCGGAATTCCGGCTTCACATTCCCCATATTTGGGGCTGACTCGATAAATCAAGAATTTCCGAATTATTTTGAAGCTGATCCAATCCTTAAAACCTCCCAGGGCGACTTTACGGACCAGATCTACGCAACGACCTCTATGATCTGGGACGTCGCTAACGAAAAAGCGGTTCTTTTTCGGAACGCGTTTCGCAAAAAATTTCAGCGCACGCCAGACTCGGGCACAGCGCTGTACTATGATACGGCCAGCATCGCTTTCTCAGCAGTTGAACAGGCTATCAAGGAGGGGGGCAACGGTGACATTGCTGACGATAGAGAAAAGATAAGAAGACTCTTATCGAACATCGACTCAAGAGAAAAAGCATATAATGGCGTGACCGGAAAAATTTATTTTGACTCCTCGGGCAACGCGGTCAAAGCCGTTCCGGTCGGAATATTTGAATTGAGCGAGTTTATTTCGGCACCGGTGCAATTAGAGCCCGTCTTGAATCCAACCGCGGTTCCAGGATTCTCTGACAAGTTGGAAGCAGGAAAGATTATAACGTTCGGCGACGGCTACATGCATGCCACGCAAATTATATATATGGGGATCGACGTTAACGAGATCAGCAACTTGAACACCTCTACCGGCAACTACGATCTCGATTTTTACTTTTGGATCCGTTACCGCGGCCGGCTAGATGTCTCGAAAATTGAGTTTAGCAATGCCGTCGATGCAGTGGAGCTTAAGAACCCTATTTGGTCACGTGAACGCAATGGCATGAACATCGTGACGTACAAAGTGCGCGGCACGTTCCATGGAGAGTTTCAGTTCAAAGATTACCCTTTCGACAGGCAGCATGTTGTGCTTGCGATTCTGCATCGCGACAGAAATAGTGAAAGCCTCCGATTTGTCATTGATCGCCTGGGAATGAGACTGACCGGTCGCGATGTTACGCTGCTCAAGAGGGTCAAAGAGGACGACATTTTCAAGACGTCTCTCGGCTGGCAAATTACCGACGCCACAATCTTCCAGGATTTGGTTAAAACTTCATCCACGTTGGGTGAGACGCGTTTTTTTAGCGGCGAGACCGAGGTGAATTTTTCCAGAATGCTACTGCGACTGGAAATTTCTCGGCATCTGACAAGCTATAGCACGACAATCTTGCTTCCGATGACGATCCTGTTTGTCATCGGCTTGCTAATATTCGTAGTTGACATTGGTGAGGTCGCACCAAGATTTAGTGGTGGGATACTGGTGCTAGTAACGGTCTCATTATTGCGCGCGCGACTATCCAATGACTTGCCCAATATTGGTTATCTGGTGGCAATTGATTATATATTCTTCGCACTTCAAATTATTATGTGGTTCGGGATATTGGTGAGTGTAACATGCTTTTGGTTGCTGAGACATGACCACGCTGTAACCGCTCAACGTGTCAATTTAATCGGGGCTTGCATTTACCCTCTCCCTGTTTTTGCTGTTTTGCTGTACCTTTGGTTGACGATTGACCTGCCGCCCATACGTTAGGTGTGCCCGGACT
>JBPCWA010000352.1:0-12689 GCA_051009975.1 Hyphomicrobiaceae bacterium | reverse complement strand
TCTAGGGTGGTCATCAATCGCGAGGGCCACCAGGATGCGGCACCTACCGATCTATCTCGATACCCAGGATGCCTTAGTTATTGTGTCCGGCGCCGGTGAGACGGCGTTGGCCAAGGTGCGACTGCTCCTCAAGACGACTGCACGGATCCAAGTGTTTGGTTCTGATCCAATCGCTCCCTTGCGAGCCTTAAGTGCAGCCGGCGAAATTCGACTGTTCGAGCGCCAGTTGACATCTTCGGACATCTCCGGCAGCTGCCTCCTCTATGCGGCCAACGATGATGAGACGAGAGACGCTTACGCCACCTCGCTCGGGCGAACAGCAGGCGTGCTCGTCAATGTCGTCGATAATCTCGAAGCAAGCGATTTCATCACGCCGGCAATGATCGACCGCGATCCGCTAACGATTGCGATAGGAACCGAAGGCACGGCGCCAGTTCTTGCGCGGCAGCTGAAGGCGCAATTCGAAGAACAACTTGACAGTCGACTTGGCACATTGGCTCGGGTCGGTAGGCATTTCAGGGCGGCAGCGGCCAGCCTTCCGCGTGGTCGCCCTACCCGGGCGTTCTGGACAGAGTACTATGATGAGGTTGGTCCGCGCGCACTAGCTGAGGGTGGCGAGCAGGAAGTGCGCATCGCGCTTGCTGAACTTCTTGCGCAGCACCTGTCGATTGCAAAAAATACCGGATCACGTCTAAGTCGCGGCCAAGTCTGGCTGATCGGTGCTGGCCCCGGAGATCCGGAACTTCTGACCAACAAGGCAAGGCGGGTCCTTCACGATGCCGACGTTGTCATGTACGATCGTCTCGTCTCGAAAGAGGTACTGGAACTTGCGCGCCGGGAGGCAAAGTTTGTCGAGGTTGGCAAAGCGCCGGGTCGCGAGAGCTGGCGTCAGGACGACATAAACAGGCTCATGATCTCCTATGCTGGCAACGGCTTCTGTGTTGCACGCTTGAAATCCGGCGATCCGGCAATCTATGGGCGGCTCGATGAGGAGATGGATGCACTAGACGGAGCAGGCGTCCCATTCGAGATCGTCCCAGGTGTGACAGCTAGCATCGCAGCGGCGGCCAAGTTAAAAGTCTCTCTGACGAAGCGGGAGCGCAACTCCGAGTTCCGATTGTTGACCGGTCAGGATATCAACGGGTTCGCCGATCATGATTGGCGGGCACTCGGGCGTCCCGGTGCAGTGGCCGCGGTCTACATGGGCATCCGCGCCGCGCGTTTCCTGCAAGGCCGTCTCCTAATGCACGGGGCAAATCCAGCAACTCCAATCAGCATTGTCGAAAACATATCTCGTGCCAACGAGAAAATCGTAGCAACGACTTTAGCTAAACTTGCAAGCGACATGCGGTCCGCAGAAATCTCCGGACCGGCCATTATCCTGTTCGGACTTTCGCCACGCGCCGCGCGTGCCGAAGCCGCACGTGCTGAAGACACACGTGCCGGAAGTGGCGAGTTAAGAGCTCCAAAAACAATAGAACCAACGAGTCTAATGGGAGCGGGCTCATGACGGATCGTTCAAAACAAGTCGTTAGTGCAAATGATCTCTTCGAGGGCGATGTCGTCTATCTGACGCCCGACGGAACCTGGACGCGCATGCTCGGCGATGCGGCTATCGTCGAGAACGAAATGGCTGCCAGTGCACTAATGGAAGTTGCCAATCGACACACCGAACGCGTAGTCGGCCCTTATCTGGTGAGCATTGCGCAATGCGCAAGCGTAGTAACTCCGGTCCACATCCGCGAGAGGCTTCGCGACACTGGGCCTTCCATTTTTTCAACCGATCGCCGCAACTTGCGTTAATCCAGGATCGAGGACGTATCATGTATCGCTACGATGAATTCGACACGGCTTTGGTCCGCGATCGTGTCGCGCAATTTCGGTCACAGATTGAACGCCGGATCTCAGGCGCATTGACCGAAGACGAGTTTAAACCGCTGAGGCTGCAAAACGGTCTCTATCTACAACTCCACGCCTACATGCTTCGTGTTGCCATTCCGTATGGCACGCTCAACAGCGTGCAGATGCGCCAGTTGGCCATGATCGCCGAGCGTTGGGATAGGGGATACGGCCATTTCACTACCCGCCAAAATATCCAATTCAACTGGCCGAAGCTGCGCGACGCGGCCGATATTCTTGACGCATTGGCCGACGTCGGGATGCATGCCATTCAGACCTCGGGGAACTGTATCCGCAACGTGACTGCGGACCATTTCGCGGGCGCGGCTGCAGATGAGATTGAAGATCCAAGGCCGACGGCAGAGCTTCTTCGACAATGGTCGACAGATCATCCCGAGTTCGCTTTCCTGCCGCGTAAATTCAAGATTGCGGTAACCGGCTCACCTCATGATCGGGCAGTCACGAAAGCGCACGACATCGGATTGCGCATGTTGCGCGATGCGGACGGTGACGTGGGTTACGAGGTTATTGTCGGCGGCGGACTGGGGCGTACGCCGATGGTTGGAGTAGTAGTTCGAGATTTTCTTCCAAAGGATGACCTGCTCGCATATGTTGAGGCGATTCTGCGCGTTTATAATCTCAGCGGACGCCGGGACAACAAGTACAAGGCCCGGATCAAAATCCTTGTGCATGAGACCGGACTTGAGGAGTTTCGCGCAGCGGTCGAAGAGGAATTTCAGGTCCTCAAGTCACTGCAAAGCGGGACGAAAATTGCTGTCGACCCGAAAGAACGCGAGCGTATCGATGCATACTTCGCACCGCCTCAGCTTTCTGCTCTCGCTGAAACAGATGCGCAATTTGAGCAGGCCCTGACTGCCGACGAAGATTTCCGGACTTGGGTTGGCCAGAACGTCTTTGATCACCGCGAGACTGGCTACGCAATCGCAACGATATCTCTCAAAGCGATCGGTGCCGTTCCGGGTGATGCAAGCGCTGATCAGATGCGCGTTGTCGCAGACATCGCCGAAGAGCTCGGCCACGATGAAATTCGCATCAGCCACGAGCAGAACATCGTTCTTCCGCATGTACGCAAGCTTGATCTGCCGGCTATCTTTGCGCGGCTGCAGCATGCGGGCCTGGCCACGGCCAACATCGGTCTCATCAGTGACATCATTGCCTGCCCAGGCATGGACTACTGCGCTCTGGCGACTGCTCGTTCGATCCCGATCGCGCAGGAGATTTCGCGCCATTTTGCCAATTCGACGTACGCCAAGACCATCGGCGAGATGAAGATCAAGATATCCGGCTGCATCAACGCATGTGGACATCATCACGTCGGCCACATTGGTATTTTGGGTCTCGATCGGCGCGGCGTAGAGAATTACCAAATTACGCTCGGGGGAGATCATACCGAAACATTCGCAATCGGCCAACGGACTGGCCCCGGCTTTGGAGCTGAAGAGGTTGTGCCGGCGCTCCAACGGCTGATTGACACCTACCTTGTGCTGAGAGCTAGCCCACAGGAAACTTTTCTTATGGCATATAGGCGTGTCGGCGCGGCGCCGTTCAAGGATGCGCTCTATCAAAAGAAAGTCCTGACGTCGAAAATTGCAGCAGACAAGCCGATCGATCTCGCTGGACTCGCCGGTCTCGCTGGCTAGCGCCAAGTGTATCAAGAGACGACTCAGAATCAGACCCAGGAAAAGCCCAAGGACATCCTCATGCCACTCGTGACGCCCACGGGTTTTAAACCCTCTGCACTGCCTGCTGGCGCAACACCGTTGGACTTGTCTCCCGATGCAGATCTAGACCGCATTCGCGATGATATTGCGCGAAGCAACTTAATCCGGATTGATTTTCCGAACTTCGCGGATGGGCGCGGTTTCTCACTGGCGCGACGACTGCGCAATTTCGGTTACGGTGGCCATTTGCGTGCAATGGGGCACGTGATTTCCGACCAGTTCCGCTACGCGCTCGACTGCGGGTTCGATGATGTTGAAATCAGCGATGATTTGGCTGCTCGGCAGCCAGAGGCCGACTGGATTGCCAATCGAATACCGGTTGGCACGTATCGGGCAAGATTGAGCGGCAACGCTGTGGTGAGTCGGCCTGGCTTCGATATTTCTAGCGCGCACTATGAATCAAAGAGCGGGATATTCGAGCAGCAAGTAACGCGTGTCGAGCACTTCACGGACGGACTTTTCAGTTTTCGCGTTACGCGCCCTGCCAGTTTCCGTTTCCGGTCGGGCGAGTTTGCCATGATTGGCTTGCCCAATGCGGCTCGCCCGGTCTTCCGTGCCTATTCAATTGCTAGCCCGTCATGGGACGACGAATTGGAGTTTTATTCGATCAAGGTGCCGGGTGGCCCGCTTACGCAACACTTGCAGCACGTTTCACCTGGTGACACGGTGCTCCTGAAGAAGAAGGCGACTGGTACGCTTGTTCTTGATGCTTTGCGACCCGGTCATAGGCTGTTCCTGTTATCCACCGGCACAGGTGTTGCTCCATTTGCATCTCTCATCCGCGATCCAGAGACTTATGAGAAATTCGAGAGTGTCGTGTTGACACAGACATGCCGGACGGCACCTGAATTGGCCTATGGACATAAGCTGTTCGCCACCGCGGAAGACGATCCTCTCGTGGGCAACGAAATCAGACGCGCGCGCCTGAAATTCGCAACCAGCCTGACACGAGAGGCGAGTGAGTTAGAGGGACGTATCACCGATCTTGTGGACAACGGTAATCTTGTTCGCTCTTTGGCCATTCCCCCGATCGATCCGAAGAGTGACCGTGCAATGATCTGCGGTTCGATCGCAATGCTGGATGACATGAGAGCTATATTGCAGCGCCTCGGCTTCGTTGAGGGCAGCAATGCTCGTCCTGGCAGTTATGTCGTCGAACGCGCCTTCGTTGAGTGAGCGCGCGTTTCGGATACACGGCTGATCAGCTTGATCGCGCGCGTCGGCTTTGTGGAAACCTCGTCATCGACATCGTGCCAAGCCTTGGCAGCGGGTGGTATCCGCACAATGCACAGCGTCCGACTGACATCAGGGTCTGGCTCGATGAATTCCCGTCTCTATTGTATCTCGCCTAACGTCCCCTGACCAAGGTCCGACGGTCTTCTGGCGACCTGTTGATCTCCATGAATTCGGTCGTCGTTCCATTCTGATAAGAAGCAGCCACAAGCTGTACCAGCTCACGGTTCTTCCGTGATCCGGCAAACCGGCAAACCGGCAGACCTTTGATGCGTATCAATGCGCCGGTCGCCAACACTACGCTTGTTTGAAACAAAACCATCCGCATGTCGTGACTTCCGCATGGCTTGTTGCAAGTGACATGTGTTCGAGAATAAGCGGGTGTTCGCGAAATTTTGGAGAATGCCATGCTGGGGCGTTTTGCTGTTGTGTGGGCAGCTGGTGCAATGGTTGGTCTACAGACGCCAAACGCAGCTGCTTGGGATCACCCGGGCCATATGGCCACCGCAGCCATTGCGTTCGCTGACATCGAGCGCAGACGTCCCGAAGTTCTTGAGAAAATTGGCTTACTACTGCTAAAGCATCCGGATCCAGGCCCTTTCTGGGTCGCGGCTGGACATGCCAAAGGCAAGGAACGCACGCGCCGCATGTTCATCCAGGGAGCTCGTTGGTCGGACGACGTGCGATGGACGATCCACGACCGGCCAGCTTGGCACACGGCCCGTTGGACTGTCGTAACGGACGACGCACCGCTGAACACGAGAAAGTTCGCTGAAGCGCGTGGCGGTAGGCCTGCCGGTCAAGCAATTGAAGCTCTGGCGTTGAATGCAGGCGTGTTGACGGATCCCGAAAGCAAGCCCGACGAGAGGGCGCTCGCGCTGACTTGGGTTTTACACATAATGGGCGATCTTCATCAGCCCCTTCACACCTCCGATCTGTTCTCCAGGCAATTTCCAACAGGCAATCCGGCTGGCTCAATGGGGTTTGTGGCGGATCCACTCGCGGACGGGTCGGTGCAATTGCACCTCCTTTGGGATAGTCATACACGACGCTCTGTGAGGCTGAAGGACGTTGACAAGTATTTTCGGGAAATCATGGAAAAGTATCCCCGCTCCGCGCTCTCCGAGCTAAAGCCTTTCGGAGGGGCGGGTGATTTCAAAAAATGGGCTCGAGAAAGCTACCAGGTGGCAGCCGATTGGGCGTTCAAGATTGAGACAATTCCCGACCCTGAGCCGGATCCTCAGAAGGTTGTGCAGAAAATGATAAAATACATTCTTACGGGTGCCTCTCCGGTCGAAGGGGCGCCCTCTGTGCCAAAGGAATATTGGGAGAAGCTGCAGGACGTGGCGACCCGGCGTCTGGCACTGACTGGATACCGGATCGCCGATATCATCCTCGCAGGTGCCGATCGGATAGAATCCGAAAAGAACCTACATAGGCAGGCGCTGGATGGGATTGCGAGTAGATACAACCCCCGGTGACAGCGAAGTTGCACGCCAATATGGAGTTCCGCTCCGCAATGGAAGCGGCTCGTGCAGATGTCGATTGTGTGCGAAAGGAAGGACTTGCCACCCAAAAGGACTGCGCAACTGAGACAGCAGCCTTGGCGACGACGCGTTAGCCTGGCTTGCAGTCAAACACCCATCGGTTGGCAACGTCCGAAACTTACACTGCATTGCAGCCACTGCATTGCAGCGTGGTACTGTGGACGCCGGTGATTTGCCCTATAGCTACACATTTGCTGCGTGCAGGCTCGATGAAGTCGCTGATCGGGTGACCACGAAAATGGGTCCATAGCGGACCGATGATTGTCGCACTACTCATCCTGCTTGCCGGGCATCCGGTCGCGGCCTGGTTTGGTCCAGCGATCAGTCTCTTGAGCATGAGGGATGAGCAGAAGGCGGTGGCATTCGTCAGCATCGTCAGTGCGGCTGCGAACGTCCTGCTGACACTTGTTCTTGCCTCACGCTATGGGATTGTCGGGGCGGCAATCGGCAGGTAGATAGAAGGACGTCAACGCAAGAGAAAGCTGCAGAAGCGTCAAAAGCAGATCGGACAGTCTCAGAACCGGACCGGAATCGGTCAAGTGCAATCACTTTCTCATTTTCATTCTTTCGCTCATTCTCCTTCTCCTTCTCCTTCTCCTTCTCCTTCGGCGGCGTTAAGATTGATTACAATGGTCGAGAACAGGGTCCAATCTCCAATTCTCGCATTGAATTGGTCCACGATGTAATCGCCGGCTCGTGATTTGAACAATGGTAGGTGTCCTGTGAATCATGCAACGCCTAAGATCGGTCTCGTCCTGAGTTCTGGTGCTGCTCGCGGTTGGGCCCACATCGGAGTGCTGCGCGCCCTAGCGGCGCATCAGATCCATCCTGACGTTATTTGCGGCTGTTCATTTGGGGCTCTCGTCGCCGCCTCTCACGTGACAGGCCATTTAGATTCATTGGAGGCACTGGCACGCTCGCTGACGCCCCCGCGTGTTCTTAGATACTTTGATATCAGTTTTCGAGGAGGTGGGCTCATCGAAGGGCGCTGGATCATCGATTTTTTTCGCGAGAACGTCGATGACACAGCCATCGAAAACACGACTATCGTCTATGGGGCTGTTGCGACTGATCTTGCCAGCGGTCGCGAAACTTGGCTGACCTCCGGCTCAATTATCGATGCTGTCCGTGCGTCAATCGCCATACCAGGGCTACTTACACCTATCCAGATTCGTGGTCGTTGGCACATTGATGGTGCACTTGTTAACCCACTCCCCGTATCGCTTTGCCGGGCGCTGGGTGCAGATGTTATTATTGGCGTCAACCTCAATGGGGATCTGACAAGTAGGCCTGAACTCGCACGGAGCTGGAGCCCAGCATTAACGGAGCCCGCCATATCTTCCGCCGCAGGGGCATCCTCCTGGCTACAGTGGATGGGATATTCCAAGAGTGTCGACGGTGATGAAAATCCGACAAGCTCAACCGCTGCAAAACGCCCAGGTTATCTTGAGGTAGTGAGCCAAACATTCTTTCTCGTTCAGGACTTTGTCTCAAGGGTCCGGCTTGCTGCGGATCCTGTAGATGTCCTTATTGCCCCCAAAGTCACCGACATTGGGTGGCTGGAATTCCACCGTGCATCAGAAGCAATTGAAGCCGGAGAGGCGGCAGCTCGGGATCTCTTGCCTGCCTTAAAGACCGCCATTGGGAGGCCGGCAGAAGATTCGTGAATGGGAGATTGCACCTGACGGTTCACTCCCAAGAGTTCAATCTGTGAGTTCACTTGAGGTGATACTCGGGTCTTCTGGGCGTTGGTAAATTGGAACGAGCAAGTCTTTAAAATGAAAACTCGACAATGTCATCAGAGGGCGAGCACAATGATCGGGCGAAGCACTCCACCCTAGGTAATCCACTCTAGGTAAATGGAATGATCATGAAAAGGGTCATTTGCATTCTTCTAGCGCTGTTGTCGGGTGCATGCTTGCAATCCAAAGCGCAGGTGGTGCCATGCGTAGGCGATCGTGACCTTATGCCCGGAATTTGGCGCCCCTCCATGCAGCTTCGCAAAACGTTGAGCGATGCGGAGTGGTCAGATAGAGAAACGAACGACGCTGAGTATGCGTTTAAGTTGGCGATTGCCGAGATGACTTCGTACTTCGAGCAAAAACCGGCGGCAGTTACATCCCTCTGGGATGATTCAGTAGAAGCACTGATGCAATTGACCTATTCCAGTCTAAACAATCCGGCGTTCGATGCCAAAGTCCTTGAAGCAGCGCGTGACAATCTGACGACACTCATTGAACCCTATCTTCATCAGGATCGGGGCTCAGCGAATTGCGACGATTTCGAGAGACTGTTGCCATTGGCGATATTCGCGCAAAGTCTTTTCCCCGCTCAGGACGCACGTATGAGCGCAGTCACGAGACGCGTAAATTCTTCACTCCAGGATTGCGGTTCGCTCGAGGAGGCAACGGGCTATGATCTTCAGGAAATACTGGAGGAAGATGACGTTGACGAAGAGGATCTGTTTGACCTCTACGTCTGGAGCCTCTGGTTGATCGAGGCCCAGTTGTATCCCAATATCAGACTGCCTTCGAAAGCACGCGATTTTGCTCCGAAAATTTGGAAGTATTTCGAAACTTTTGACTATGCGGGAGTGCGCGAATTCGATGATGGAGCTTGGAGCAAGAAATTTAGGATGATCGCTGTGCTTGCCACCCATGTTGCTCACATCCCTTCCGGCACGCATCGCTATCCGATTTACGTAGCGGATTCACCCAGACTGTTCCGTTTTTACCGTGAGAACTTTTATCCGGTTATGGCAACCGGCGATCTGGACCTGTTTGCTTCGTTCGTGGATTCGCTCCGCCAGTACGGTTGTACCCCAAAAAACGACGTGCAAGTACGTGATGGAACTCGCTATCTGCTTAGGCTCTTTCACGAAAACAAAGAACGATGGATGGCTCATCGAGAAAAGGGCGAAGCTGATGCCACCCTTGACGACTACACACTCATCCACAAGCCGTGGACTGCCGCGCTGGGCCTGCGGTCTCGACGCTTAGAGCAGCCTAATCCCGGGACCTATGGTGGCGCGGTCCGTCGCTGGTTGCTCCCGCCCAGCAGAAGGATCGTAGAGTGAAAGCCGCGGCGAGAAGTGGTGATTAGATAACGAAGTTAGCCCGAGTTAAACGCCGACCAAGCGGATCGATGGCCAATTGCTCCGAGTTGTGGTCCGGTTGACCGGAGGTGAGGCCTACGATGCGATCCAGCGGCGACACGCCGCGTGGAAGAGAAGGTCGATAAGATCGATAAGATCAATACTTAGATTGTCATTGGTATGCACTAGGCTGTCGCCATTGGGTCGAGGCGGGCCAGGAGGAGTAAGAACTCTCCAAGTTAATGTCTCCATCGTGAGATGGAAGAAACGCAGCAACATTTCGACGCCGGCAAACAAGAGTTCTTGGACCAGGCCAAGGGATTTCGAAGGATCGTCGAGGCGCATGCCGCAAAGGCTCAGGAGACCGCAAAGGCTCAGGAGAAGATCTCGGCCTCTTTCGACGAGATGAGATCATCGTTTGAGCAGGCCGTCGCAATGTTTCGCTATTTATCGAGGTACGGTGAGTGGGAACCTGAAAGTCAACACCACCGAGTTAAAGTATTGGAGAATTGATATGAAAAAGCTGATCATTGCTGGGACAATCACGCTCGCGCTGACTGCAGCCGCTCAAGGCCAAAATACTGCTAAGGAACCTCATGGACTTGTCCTCGCACAGGCGACAACATCCAGCGAAGGTGGTGCCTCTGACACGACAAAAAGCACGGCGGCGGAGGCCGCAAAAGAGGCTTCTGCGAAGGTGAAGGATGCTGCTGAGGCGACATTGGAGGCGGTCAGAACAAAGGCGCAAGAATTGAAGAGCGCTGCTCGGAAAGATTTGGAGGCAGCGAAGACGTCCGCCGGCGAGATGGTAAAGGCAGCGCAAGCAGAATTTGAGGCCGCAAAGCAGAAAGCTGGCGAGTCGTTGGATGCCGCGAAAGAAAGTATCGAAGCAACCAAGGACCAGGCAAAATCGACCATTGAAAAAGCACAGGACAGCACTGCAGAAGCTGCCAGTACAGCGTCTGAAAAAGTAGATGCCGCGGCCCAAGCGGCGTTCGATGCGGTCAAGCAGAAAGCTGAAGAAATGAAGGCGGCTGCAGAGAAAGACTATGCGACAGCGATAAGTGAGGCCAATGAGATGGTGAAGACAGCTGAGGCGGACTTTGAGGCAGGCAAGGAAAAGGCCAAATCCACATTTGAGAAAGTGAAGGAACCAGTCAAGGAGACATTCCAAAAGGTCAAAGAAGCTGTCTCTGGATCTTCCTCGGAAACACAACCTAAACAGTGATTGTTTGACAAGTCAGTATTCTAGCTTCTCTTTAGATAAACCGAGCAGCAAGTCAGGCTGTTGTTGGGCTGCGTTCCAGGAATTGCAGCCCAATTCTGTACGACGCTTTACACGGGGCGCAATTAGAATATCGAGCCACTCTGTTTATCTCTTTTGGAGTCACGAGCGGAACAGATCAACACTCATATCTGTCCTATAAACAGAGCAACACGGCGAGATAACAACAACAACAAACCGCCGTCTCCCAGATCTGTAGGAGATGAATGAGCACAACTTGTTTCCCCTAAGTCTTCGTGATTTCCTCCCCCTTCTCAATATCACGACCCGGCCCGATGTTCCCCCGCATCGGGCCTTTTCTTGGGGCGAAACGTATCGTGCAAGTTGCAGGTCAAGGCAGTGGAGCTTCGCGGGCCCATTCTTGGGCCCATTTTCCGGTTCTAGTCTCGGCGCCTATTGAACAACCAGTGCAGATCCGTCTAAGCCGATACATGCAACGGAAAAAATTGTTCTTGTGGCATCATTTACTGGGCAAACGCAGTGTCACTAAGTCCTTTCCAACAATGACATTGTCGCGATAGCCGCTTTCGGTAGCTGCGCGCTCGTAAGCGGCTTCGTCCAGTGGTCCTCCCGGTATGGGAAATGGCCCATGCCTTGCCGCACCTAGCGGGGGAATGAGGTGCGTCAGCATGAGGTGTTTCACGCCAGCGCGCTTGGCCAGTGAACCGAGGTCAGCGGCGGTGCTTTGCCGATAATAAATTGGTGCCTTAAAGCCGCTACCTTTTCCGGGCCCAAGGACCGGATGAATTGTAGAATGCACCAGCACATCGGCACCGTTTGCGAGTGCCTCGACCTGTGCAGACGTCGAGGTCTCGCGTGGTGGTTTGGGCTCGTCGTTGCCGGCATCTCCCCCGATCACAACGCTACCTGCGGGCGTATTCACTCGATAGGATACGTGTCCGGGAACATGACGGGACTTAATGGCCTGGACTGTCACATCATCCTTGGTCCAGACGGTTTTCGGCTCGTCGGATGGCGCGAACATCTTCACATTCAAAAGATCGGATGGACCACCTGGCCTGCGCTTTTTGTTCTCAGCCAATCGTTGGGCCATCTCACCGGATTGGATAAATGCGTAGCCGATGTGCTTTGCGAACTTTCCGCAATCCATAACGTGTCCGGCCGGAGACTTCGCCGGTTGAGAACAGACAACATCCACGTTTGGTCCCTGGGACCTGAAGTGCCACCGCAGTTGCATCATGTCCGCCAGCCCTTCCGTATGGTCGGAATGCAAGTGTGAAAAGAAGATGGCATGGAGCTTGCTGACCGGGACGCGCAACTTTGATAGTTGCTGGGTGGTGCCGCGGCCGGTATCGAATTGGAGAAAGACGGCGCCGCAATCATTCGCGTCATCACCGTATCTCACCAACGTGCCAGCCCCTGCCTGACCGCGAAACACTGGCGGGCCTCCTTGTGTCCCGGTGAGGGTAACATTCATGCATGGAGCAGCCAGAGACGGTAGTGCCAGCACCGAAAAAATGAGCGCCGCTAGCGACGTGTAGACAGTGCGTGAGGTCATGGTCCGTCTCCCGAATCATTTGGCTAGGAAGGGTCATTTCGCTAGATAGTCTCGATCATGGGAGTTATCATATCGATAGAGAGCAAAAGATGCACCATGGAATCGATAATTTGAGCGACCCGACCAATCAACATTGACGGGGCACCTTATCCTGCTCCGTTCTGGCACTATTGCCGATGCCGCGGCCTCGGGGCTAGGTGCGAGATTCTATTCCAACGCTATCCATGGTAGATGTTCGGGATCTTTATTTATCCGTCGTCAAGCCCAGGAAACCTTTCTATCATTCGCAGTATTAGACTTTAAAAACTATGAGCCATATGGAGCTACCATAGACGTCGCCCGCGAACACAAAGTAGGCCTTGCAGGAGGG
>JBPCWA010000351.1:0-2850 GCA_051009975.1 Hyphomicrobiaceae bacterium | reverse complement strand
GACGCATTGCGTCACCGAGCAGAGCTGCTTCAGCGGCGACCTCTTCGACGCGCCTTTCAGACATCAGCCCGGCGATGGGCAGAGATATCGTTGCCATCTCATCGCCATCCGCAAACAGGCTAACACCGCCCCCAATTTCGGCCAGGCGGTTTGCTGCTGACGCCATATCGGCCTTCGAGGTTCCTACTACAATCATGTGATGACTATCGTGAGCGACAGTCGATGCCAGAGCACATTGCTTCCTGTATCCAAACCCACTCACGAAACCGTTGACCACTGTTCCCGAGCCGCGGTGACGTTCGACCAAGGCCACATGACAGATGTCATCGTCCGCATTGCCCACCAGGACGCCGTTGATGACAGGAACCACGCGCTCGAGGGCCTGTGTCGGAGCTTGGTTTTCGACGACACCTATAACATTTACGCGAACGAGATCCGCTCCGGCCGGAGCTTCAACGTCGAAATCTTTGTCAGCGAGCGTCCTACCAATGTTGACGGTTTTCGTCGTATCAACAGGATAGCGGTAAGCAGGTACGTCAGCGATCAATTTTCCTGCCTGCGCCATATGCCGACCACGCGCAAAGACGTCTTCAACTTGAAATGCAGCAAGATCGGACAGCAACAGAAAGTCCGCCCGGCGACCCGGTGTGATAGAGCCTAGTTCACGCTCCAAGCTGAAGTGCTGTGCCGTATTAAGCGTCGCCATCTGTATCGCCGTTATTGGCCTGACGCCCTGGGCAATCGCGTGCCGGACAACGCGATCCATATGCCCATCCTCCACGAGAGTGCCTGAGTGGCAGTCATCCGTACAAAGTATAAAGTTGCGCGAATCCAAACCAAACTCGGTGACCGCGCGAATCTGGTTTGCTACATCATACCAGGCTGATCCCAGGCGCAGCATTGCACGCATGCCTTGTCTCACGCGCGCGATTGCATCCTCCACGCGCGTTCCCTCATGGTCATCCTCCGGTCCACCAGCGACGTAGCCATGGAACGCTCGCCCAAGATCTTGGGAGGCATAGTGACCGCCGACTGTTTTGCCGCAACTTTGCGTGGCGGCAATCTCGCCCAAAAGCGTCGGATCCCCTGCAGCTACGCCTGGAAAGTTCATGACCTCCCCAAGCCCAATAATACCAGGCCAAGTCATCGCCTCGGCGATATCATCAGGGCCCAGCGTCGCACCGGCGTTCTCAAGGCCCGGTGCGGAAGGCACACAACTCGGAGCTTGAACGAAGACATTGATCGGTGCGGCGACCGCCTCGTCATGCATCAGACGAACGCCTCTAAGACCCAGGACATTTGCAATCTCATGCGGGTCTATGAACATACTGGTCGTGCCGTGGGATACCACGGCACGCACGAATTCCGTGACGGTGACCATGCCGCTCTCAACACGCATCTGGCCATCGCAGAGACCTGGAACTACATAGCGATCACCGGCTTCGACAACCACTGTCTCCTCGCCGACAACCACCTCAAGGTCGGGGCCGACCGCTGCAAACCGTCCCGAAGCGATCGCAATATCAGTTCCCTCTAGGATTTCGCCCGAATGAACGTTGACCCACCGAGCATTGCGTACCACGCAGTCGGCCGGCGACCGGCCCATCGCAACATCGACTAGGCGCGGCGTACAAGCGCTGAGCGGCAGCAAACCAACTGAGTTCTTCGACATTCGGCAGCTCCTGTCTGAATCAGCAGTTCTCGCCAGAAACTGTCAAAATGCTCTGTCCATCACGGCAGAGACCAATGGAGAAATCGACGACGTTCAGCAATTGTTGCAGCAGATGACACCGTCGCTTCCTGCAACACAACTTCCAGCAGTGCCTCGTCGAGCGCCGTGACTTTGAACACTCTGATAGACGCCACTGTAGCAACTCTTCAACGCGGCCGGAATAGGCTCCCGACCGCCCGGTGTCGCCAGACTAGCGGCGAGAAATAGCCTTAATTCGGCAACGTATCATCGACGCCCTTCACGTAGAAATTCATGGATGAGAGTACCTTGTCGGTGGCGATCTCTCCGTCTTTGAGCCACGGCGCACCATCCTGTTTAGTTGTGGGCCCCGTGAAGGGGTGCAACTGACCTGACTTAATCGCAGCCGTCGTTTTCTCGGCAAGTGCTTTCACCTTGGCGGGCATGTTCGTGAATGGAGCCATTACGACATGGCCGGTTTTCATCCCTTCCCAGGTTGCCTGTTGCTCCCAAGTACCCTCAAGTACGGCCTTGACGCGTTCAATGTAGTAAGGCGCCCAGTCATCGATAATCGATGTCAGCTGCGTTTTAGGACCAAAAGCAATCATGTCTGAGGCTTGCCCAAAAGCATAGAGGCCGCGTTCAGCCGCAACTTGCATGCCGGCTGTTGAGTCCGTGTGTTGTGTCAGAATATCGACGCCCTGGTCGAATAATGACTTTGCGGCATCCGCCTCCTTGCCCGGATCGAACCACGTATTAACCCATACTACTTTCAATTTAAAATCGGGATTAATCGACTGTGCACCCAGCAAGAATGAATTGATACCCTGCACCACCTCTGGAATTGGGAAAGACGCAACGTAACCCGCGACGCCGGACTTCGACACCTGGGCTGCAATCTGACCGATGACGTAGCGGCCTTCGTAGAAGCGGCTATCATAGGTTGAAACATTGGGATGAAGACGCTTGTAGCCGGTCGCGTGTTCAAACTTCACCTTGGGAAATCGCGCCGCAACCTTGTTCGTCGGGTCCATATAGCCGAACGACGTGGTGAAGATAATATTACAGCCGGATCGAGCAAACCGCTCGATAGCACGCTCAGCATCAGCGCCCTCTTTCACACTCTCCAGGTACGCGGTTTCCACTTTGTCTCCGAGGGC
>JBPCWA010000350.1:0-5499 GCA_051009975.1 Hyphomicrobiaceae bacterium | reverse complement strand
TCCAGCGTTTCGACACCATTGATGCCATCGACGGTAGCAACTATGCCCTTGAGATAGAAATGCGTCGCTGTATCCTCATCGCTGACCAATGTCTGAGCAATTGGGGCCGGATCAGCAAGACCAGTTGTCTCAATAATCACGCGTCGGAAGGACGGAACACGGCCGTCTTCCACGCGTCGAAGAAGATCGGAAAGTGTATCGACCAGGTCACCGCGCACCGAACAGCAAAGACAGCCATTGTCCATCAGGACCATCTGGTCGCTGGCGCTTTCGACCAGCAAATGATCTAGGCCAATTTCGCCAAACTCATTCACGATCACGGCAGTATCTTGCAGGCCGGGATCACGTAGGAGGTGATTGAGAATTGTCGTTTTACCACTTCCCAGGAAACCGGTAATGATGGTGACGGGTAAACGCGGCTCTTTCATGATATTGATTGTCCATGCTTAGACCCTGGCACTGAGACTAGTGCAACGAGGATCACTACTGCAACGAGGATCATTTATGCCCCTTCCAGAAGCACACAATATGCGACTGCTCGCTCACGACAATCTTCTCGGCAGTGGCAATGTCGGCGAAGGCATCTCTATACAGCTTGCGAACGACGGTCGTCGCATATTGTGGCTCGCACATGAAGCCGCCCCAAAAAACTTTACGGGCGTTGACGTCACGGACCCTCGGAAACCAAAAGTGATTGTACAAACCGACTTGCCCCACAACACGGTGCGATCGAACTCCTTGGATATTGTGGGCAATATCATGGCGGTTGCGTACCAAGTCCAGACCTGGGGACAAGAGCCGGCCGGCGTCGAGTTGTTCAATATCACCAAGCCGGAGGAGCCCCAATCGATAGGATTCTACGATGCCTCGGGCCCCTATTCGCGGGGCTGTCATCAGGTTTGGTTCGTGGAAGAAGGCTGGCTCACCTGTGCGGCGCCGACGAAGGATTTCCAACCGCGTGAGAAGTGGGACGATCAACCGTTCCTGATGCTCGACCTCACTGATCCGACGAAACCAAAAGAATCTTGTCTGTGGTGGTATCCAGGCGTGCGAGAAGGTGACAAGGAACCTGCTCCGCCACGCAATCCTCGCTTCAATCAGGGTTGGCGTTGCCACAATACAAACGTCTATCCGGAGCGCCCCGATCGCGCCTATATCGGATATATCGACGGCGGTTCGATCATTCTTGATATCTCCGACAAGTCAGCGCCGAAGATGGTCGCGCACTGGAACCCCAGTCCGCCGCACAATGGGTTCACACACACAGTGATGCCGCTGTTTGATCGCGATCTGCTAGTGGTGACGGATGAGTGCGTATATGACAACGGCGAGGACTGGCCAAAGCGGCACTGGATCATTGATGCCCGCATCGAAGACAAACTCGTACCCATCAGTACGTTGCCGATGCCGCCGGTAGAAGAGTATGCCTCGCGTGGCGGGCGCTATGGCGGCCACAACGTGCACGAAAACCGTCCGGGACCATCGTTTCGTTCGAGCGAGATTATCGTTTCGACTTTCTTCAATGGTGGTGTTCGGGTTCACGATATCGCCGATCCTTATCAACCGAAAGAAATTGCATACTATGTTCCCGCGGGACCGGAAGGGTCCAAGTTCCCGTCAATCCAGATCAACGATGTCTATGTGGATGAGAATGCCATTGTCTATGCTGTCGATCGTTGGGCCGGCGGTCTGTACGTGCTGGAGATGGACCTATGATCTGCGTGGCGAATGTATATTTCATGGCATCGCGCAAACGACCAATCTAACGTGCTGCCCGAACTGGTGCCTCCAATCCACGCCCGCGGAACGGGCTATCGGCAAGTTCAACTCCATCGAGGAAGTTAGCTGTGGTCGGACTGATTGCGTCCAGCAATGACCAGTTCGGGTTGTGGAGCTGACCAGCGTCCACGTGTCGTACGTCGACGCCTGCGGCCACCAGCGTATCAATCGCTCGCTTGCGCGTTCCGAAAACCGAGCTCTCTGTTGCAACGAAACAAGTTACTAGCTCGCTGCCGGACCACAAAGCGAAGTCTGCTGATACGTATTTGCTTGGTGAACCACTCGGCTGAAGAACAATATGCGCGCGCGGCATAATCATGTGTGCCGCGAAACACCAATGCCTCAGTTCGACCAGACCGGTGAGATCGCCCATGCGTGCTCGGAGCTCGGTCGCCCGGGCATCAACGTTCGCGCACACATCTGCGAAATATTTTACCACAAACGCACGTTGGGGTCGGTTCCACATAGCGCACAGACTGAGGATGTGTGATTTCAAGATTTCGGCTTGCTTGTCCGCGTGGGACAGATCTTGGGCAGACGGCGGCAAGGTGAAGGGATGGACCAGGTCGGCAAGACGAAGTGGCGCTTTTGGACCGCAATCAATCACCGCAACCGGTGCAGCGGGCAAATCGATGCCGGCGCAGTCACCGCGGGCTATGGCCGCGAGTGCAGCGGCGCGAGGAGCCGTTGAACCATAAGGTATTGCCATTCGTTGATTTGACCTAGCAATCTTCATTGTGAACTCCAGCCTGCATCAGGGCAATTGCGTCTTGTTAGCCAATGAAATCGTGGTTTGCAGTGTAAACCGCCTCTGCTGCATCAGGCCTCAAATCTGTCTGCGGCGCGACCGCACTGCTTTACAATAAAGGGAAAACGCAATGATGTCAGCCAAAGCCACTAAAACCGAGGGTGCAATCAAGGGCGGCAATGGCCAGTACAGCTTTGCGATGGAAGGCTTGGACATCGTACCGGCTGGCACTGGCTACTCGACATCAAAGGGTGGCGTGGTGGAAGGCGAGCGAATGCTGGTCGGTTACATTCGCAAGCCACGCGGTACGGGCTCGCGACCGCATTCCCACCCTGATGAGCAGTTCAACTACGTGCTGCAGGGGACGCTCCAAGTGGAAATGGATGGCCAGTCGTTCGAAGTACCAGCGGGATCGATTGTTTACGTGCCGGCCAACATGGAGCATTCGATGGTTGCAACAGCCGATGAAGATGTCATCTTTCTTGCAATCAAAGACCTCTCACACGGGATTATCGGCAAGGCGACGGACGGCACCATGGCCGGCCCACTGTACATGGACGGCTTTGAACCCAAGGACTAGGTCACGTCGGTGGATCCGTTCGACGTTTGCGCAACAGACGAAACAATCTCATTCTTCAGGGAGAGAAAAAGCATGGCGGTAACTGCGATTAAGGCCGGGACGTTGATCGATTGCCATGGCCGCGATCCGATCAAGGACGCAGTGATTCTCGTCGAACGCGAGAAGATCAGCGAAGTTGGACCGGCTGCACGTATCAATATTCCTTAAGATGCTGAGGTCATTGATGCCAGCGGAAAGACGGTGATGCCGGGAATGATGGACATCCACATTCACATCGGCATGTTCAATAATCGCAGCTGGACAATATCAAGGTGCTGCAGGAGTGCGAAAAAATGCAGGTTGTTATGAAAGAGGGGATGGTCTACATCGATCGTCGTCCCGGCCATGCGCGCAAAGAGGTGATCCCAGCCGAACCGGATCCGTGGCGCAAAATCGACGCCTAAGCCTACTATTGAATGCAAACGCGCGGTCTGTTGCTCTACATGCGACGAGCCGCGCTGAATTTTTTACGAGAGTATTTAATCGGGAGCAGACGTGCTTTCCCGCGATGCTCCGAATGAGAGATGATCATACGTGCATACGGCCAAACGGAGTCTTGTTTCCGGACTCAAAGTGGTGCATTGGATAGCGCTCGCCAGCGTGACTGCAGCTGTGTTTCTGATCGTCAAGTCATTCGGAGGAACTGTTGAGGATCCGCTGGCCTGGCGCACCGCCGGTCTACTCATCCTGGCCATTGGCTTGTTCGCGACGCACGCCATTCCAGAATTTCTCACTGGCTTGATCGTCCTCTTTCTCGCCGTCGTACTCAAGATTGCTCCCAACCAGGTCATCTTTACAGGCTTTAGCGTCGGCGGGTTTTGGTTGCTGTTCTCAGGGATAATAATTGGACAGGCCGTTGGACACGCGGGCCTCGGCAAGTTCATTGCCCAGCGTTTTCTCGCTCGTGTGGAACTCACATTTGCCCGCACGGTCGTTCTTCTTGTGGTCGTGGGCACTTTGCTCGGGTTTGTCGTCCCGGCAACCATTCCCCGAATAATTATCCTTATGCCGATTGCCATTGGCTTGGCCCAGGCAATGGGCTATCAGGAAATGAGCCGTGGGTACACTGGGATCGCAATTGCAGTTGCCACCGGCACATTGTTCCCGACATTCATGGTAATGACAGCAAATCTGCCGACGGTGGTGCACATTTCTGTCATGGACGCGCTTTACGAGAACGCACCATCATTCTCGGCATGGTTCACCTATTTGATGCCGCTCAGTATATTTCGCGCGGTGGTATTGATCGCAATCATTGCAATTCTATTTGGCGTGCGCTCGTCAACTGCGCAGGTAGCAGACAACGATGAACCAATGACGCCGAAGCAAAAAAGGTTGGCGTCCATTCTTGCCATTACTCTCATGCTGTGGCTGACCGACACTTGGCATGGGATAGCGCCGGCTTGGATCGCACTGGCCACGGCAATCGTTGTCCTACTACCGCCGCTGCAACTGTTGCCAAGCTCAGCTATGAAGGAAAAGATTGATCTTTCCCCTGTGTTCTACGTCGCAGGTGTGCTGTGTATCGGCGCGATTATGCAGCACAACGGACTTGATGCGCAGCTCGGGACTGCCGTGCTGCAGCACCTTGGCCTCGAGGCGGGTGCTACAATTCTGAACTATTATCTTGTGCTCGTGATGTCCGTCTTCTCGTCAATGGCTTTTACGACACCGGCCGTGCCTATCATGCTCGTACCGCTCGCCGGTCAGATTAGTGATATGACTGGCCTTAGTTTGATGACTGTTTTGATGACGCAATTCGTCGGTTTTTCGACGATATTATTTCCCTATCAGGTTCCTCCACTTGTTGTTGCACTGAGTTTGTGTCGAATACAGGTTCGTGACCTCATCAAAACCTGTGTGCTATTAGCGGCGGCCGTCTTCTTGCTCGGGGCGCCGCTGAATCTTATTTGGTGGTATTGGATCGGGTTGTTGTGATCCTCCAGACGTCGACCAGAATACAGAGCAGCGAGCATACGCAGGCCTACACGCATTGCCTATACGCAGTGCCTATAAGCAGCGATGACATGCGCTGGCAACATGGAGTGACTACACGGCAGCGAGCCCGATGGTCATGCCGCCGCAGACATGCAGGGTTTGCCCCGTGATATAAGACGCGGCGGGACTCAGGAAGAAAGCAATGCCGGCTGCAATCTCATCAGGTTCGCCGAAACGACGCATTGGAATTTCTGACAACCAACGTTCCACAACAGCCGGATCCTTACCTTCCAAATTGTTCTTGCGAAACATTTCCGTAGCGGTTGCGCCAGGCGATACAACATTGACAGTGATGCCGTCATGCGCGAGCTCGACAGCCCATGTTCGGCTCATGCCAATAAATCCTGCCTTTGCT